>CAKOIE010000012.1 GCA_934086395.1 uncultured Bacilli bacterium
GAAGAAATATTAAAGTTACAAAATAACCAATAATATTTCTTTTTTATTTTCTCCAAATTATAAAAAGTTATAATAGTGTCAAGTAAGTGTACAATTTTAAAAAAATAACAAGTAAATTGGGTTACTCTTTACAATATATATTATAGAAGCACCAAGTAAGGTGTTTCCAAGTACGTACTAAAAGATTAAAGAAAGACTCTTATAATAAAACTAGATAAGTTAAGTTATACAAAATTTGATAAAATTAATCTAGGAGGATGATGTTATGAGAGTTAATGAAAAAATCGAAAGAATCACACCAGATACTTTGATATGTGGAATTGATATAGGAAAAACAAAGTGCTGTGCAAGATTCTGCGATTACAGAGGATTGGAGGTGTATCACAAAGTTTGGTTTGATAAAACAAAAAATCTTGATGCAATAGGTTGTCAAATAACAGCCGCAATGCACTTGGAAAATAAAACTGATGTAATTATATCTTTTGAGCCAACTGGTCACTATTGGTTAAATATTGATAAATATTTTAAGGATAATGGCCAAGAAACAGTTTTGATGCCTACATATACAGTCAAACAGGCTAAAGAAATGCATGATCAAAATCCAACTAAAAGCGATCCTAAAGATGCATTATTAATAGCTAGACTCACTAGTGAAGGTAAATATGTTAAACCCATTGAAAGAAATGAGTTATATCAAAATATTTATTCAGGATATAGTATTTATGGAGATATTCAAAAAGAAATAAATCGAATAAGAAATAAAATACATGTATGGAATGATAAATATTTTCCAGAAGTAGAAAAAGTATATAAGATAGATTCTGTTGGAATCAAACCAATATATGAAAATCAATTACTACCTAATGAAATTAAAAATATGACATTAGAAAACTTTAGTGAATTAATGACTAAAGATAATAATCGAGCAAATAAAAAAAGCATTATGAAATTAAAAGAATTGTGTGAAAAAAGTAATGGAATAAATTCGGATGCTTTTACAAAGAAAGAAATAAAAAGACTATATGATAGATTTAATGAGCTGCTTAAAGAATTAGAAGAATATGAAAAAGAATTAATAGAATTAGCAAGTCAGATTGACTATGTGGAAAAAGCAGTTGAAATAACAGGTATAGGATATATGAGTATGGTAGGAATTATTGCAGAAACAGGAGATTTAAATAATTATGAACATGCAAAACAGGTGTTAAAAATGAGTGGATTAAGTCTTAAATAAAGTTCAAGTGGGCAAAAAAAAGGAAAGAAACATATTTCCAAACGAGGACGTGCTAAATTAAGACGAAACTTAAAACAAATCGGCATCTGTCTTGTTGGGAAAAATAATTTCTTTCTGCAATTGCATAACTATTATACCACACAAAGAGAACATCCGTTAACAAAATTAATTTCAATAAATGCAATAATAAGAAAATTTATGTATATACTTATGGCTATAGTAAAAAGTGGAAATTCATTTGATGAAGAAAGAGCAATAAGAGAAAGCTGCATAAGTTTTATTTAATGATATCATTAGTGCTAGTTTAGTGAATTAAGATTATAAGTTTACATTTATAGTTTTAGTTCACTGAACTAGAGATAGATTAGTGATATTATGTGAAAGTGGAATTTGGTAAGTGTCTCCGTGGGACTTGATCTAGAGAGAAAGAATCACCAAGGCCAGTTTCATATAATGCCGTATTAAAGAGTTTAGGTAGATAACAAAGATTATCAATACAGAATGAAATGAGAGGATAAGCATATATGAAAACAGTATTGGCTAGTAGTCCACTTAAAATAATAAGTAGATTATAGTTAACAAGAACAAATGTTTGTAAAAAACATATAAGTTAACAATTTTCATTATGCATAAATTTAATAAAAATAACGATAAAAACTAGTAAAATAACTAGTTTAAATAAAAAAATAAAAAATTTATAAAGTTTTGTATAGAAAATACTTGACTTTATTATGAGAGGAGAAAAAATATGTTTAGTTTAAAATTTATATTAAAAAAATTTGCACAATTCTTATTGTTATTTCTTTAATTGATATAAAAGAAAGGAAAGTGATAATATGAAAATATCTTTAAATGAAATATCAAAAGAAAATGATGCAAGAGAAATTCAAATTTATTTTGATGTGTATTCAAAACCTTATATGGGAGGAATAATTAATAGATATACATACAAAAATTCTTTAAATAATAAAGAACTTCCAAATATGCCAGTAATAATTCGTATCGGACTAGATAAATTAGATGAAAATCCGTATAATGAAGAAATTGATGATTGGACAAGGCGTTTTCTAAAAATGTTAACTTCAACAAATATAAAATATACAGAAGAACTAGCAGGCGATTATGAAGATTTAAAGGAAGTAGCTAAAATTATGAGAGAATACTCAGAAGATCCTGAGAATATAAAACAATATTATGAAGAATTAATTAAATCTAAAAATAATAATTAAATAAAGAATACTTAAGTGGGAATATTAAATTTAAATTAATGAAGATAATATTCCCTCCTAAAAGTATTAAACAAAAAAAGAATATTTATATTTAAATTATAAATCTAATGACTAGAAAAATATAATTAAATAAATTATAATAAAACAAGAAGAGTGATTATTGTGAAAGATTTAAAAGTTGTATTTATGGGAAGTCCTTTATTTAGTGTTCCTGTCCTTGAAGAATTAAATAAAAATGTAAATATTGTAGGAGTTGTTACGGCACCTGATGCATATGTAGGAAGAAAAAAAATCCTTACAATGTGTCCTGTTAAAGAGAAAGCTGTTGGTCTAGGATTAAAAGTTTATAGTCCGATTAAATTAAGAAGTGATTTTGAATTTATTAAAGAACTCAATCCAGATATGATTATTACTTGTGCTTATGGTCAAATATTAAGTGAAGAAATATTAAATATTCCTAAATTAGGATGTTTTAATTTACATGGTAGTTTACTTCCTAAATATCGAGGTGGTGCCCCGATTCATTATGCCCTATTAAATGGTGATAAAAAAACGGGAATAACCTTAATGTATATGGATAAAGGTATGGATTCTGGTGACATGATTGCTAAAGAGGAAATTAAAATAGAAGAAAATGATAATATTGAGTCATTAACAAATAAACTAAGTATAATTGCTTCTAAGATGATAATAAAATATTTACCTAGTTTAATAGATGGTACTAATAATAGAGTAAAACAAGACATTAATAAGGTTACTTTCTCACCAATTATTACAAGAGAAGATGAACATTTAGATTTTAATGTAATTGCTAAAGAAATATTTAATAGATATCGTATGTTAAGTCCAAATCCACTTCCAAATATAAAAATAGATGATATAGAGTATAAAATCGCAGAATGCAAAATAGTTGATGCAAGTGGTAAAGTATGTACAGTTGTAAATAAGGATAAAAATTCATTTACAATTATGGCAAAAGATAAAGGTATAATGGTTTCAAAAATAAAGCCAATTGGTAAAAATATAATGAATGTTAGAGATTTCTTTAATGGTTATCATGAAGAGATAATAGGCAAAGAGGTTAAGTAATGAATGATTTAGTAAGTTTATGGAATGAACCTAAATATAAAAATATTATTAAACTTATTTTATGGTTTATCTTTATAATCTTCGTATTTTGTTTAGCGTTATTTTCTAATCGAAATAAGGTTATAAATAAAGAAAAAATTCCCATAGAAAATAATAATAATAATGTATTAAAAATTGATAATAAAAATGTAAATATAAAATATCAAATAGATGATTACAAAATAGATGGAAATTATAGTGATAAAATATTTAAAGGAACAGTTAACTATCAAGATGGAACTACATATCAAATAAAATATGAAAATAATAAACTGGCTAAAGATGATGATAATGGTGATTTCCTAGTTATCAGTATTGAAACAAGATATTTAGATCCTAATTATATAAGTGAATTATTTAATAGTAGTAAACCAACTATTTTAGAAGAAAATAAAAGTTATTTATATAATATTGATGGAACAACTTATTACGTATATATAAATGAAAATAATAGTTATAATATAAGAATTATTAAAAACGATAAAGAGGGAATATTAGAATATCAATATTTAGAATAGTCTGGTGAAATATGAAAAATAAAAATAAATTGATTATTGTTAATTTAATTACAATTAGTAGATTAATTGGAACAATTATGTTTCCTATATTTGTAAATATTATACCTACAAGTGGATTAATAATATATTTATTATTACTTTTACTAACTGACTTTATTGATGGTATTTTAGCAAGAAATTGGAAAGTTAGTACAATATTTGGTGCGTTACTTGATGCAACGGCAGATAAAATGTTTGGAATATCTACAATGCTTGTTGTATCAATGAAATATCCTATAATGTTTTTACCAATATTAACTGAAATAATTATTACAAGTGTAAATATTTGTGGAGCTAACCATGGAAGTGGATTAGAAAGTTCTAACTTGGGTAAATTCAAGACTTGGATATTTGGGCTTGGAACGTTTATTTCATTTCTGACTATTTATGCAAATGATTTATTGTTAGTAACAAATAGTATCAAGTGGTTAAATAATATTTTCAATTATTTAATTAATAATAGTTCTTTAGTAGTATCTTATATGGCCTTTATTATGATGGGGGCAGATATAATGGTTACATTTGATTATCAAGCTAAAGTAAAAGAAGCAGTAAAAAATGCTAAAAAAGAAGGAATAAAAAGAAAAAATTATAAATTAAAAAAAGGTAATGATTTAAAGTTTGCTTTATTTAATCATAATTATTATATAGAAACTAAAAAAATGCCTTTATTAATCAGATTAGGTGAGGAGTGTAAAAATGAAAGAAAAAATTAAAGAAAATAAATATTATCAACTAGGATTAACCATATTTATGGTAATAGGAGCTTGTATATTACTTACATTTATAATATTTAATATAGATAAGATATGGAAATTTATTGGTACTGTAATAGGTCTATTTAGCCCCTTTATTATCGGCTTTGTATTTGCTTATTTATTAAATCCAATAGTTATATTTTTTAAGAAAAATATTTTTGATAAATTTATCAAAAAAGACAAAGTAGCTAATAATTTAAGTTTACTTACTACCTGTGTTATCTTTTTAACACTTGCAATTGTATTGTTTAATAGTATTATTCCGGCACTCTTAAAGAGTATTCAATCACTAGTTGTTAATATGCCAACATATATTAAAGATATAAAAGATTATTTAATTGCTACAACTGACTCAAGTGGACTTGCTGAGGCAATAAACGCTAATTATAGTACTATTAATGAAAGTTTAAATAGTATGATTAATAATTTTCTTCCTAAATTAGAAGATATGATTACAATAGTATCTAATGGACTATTTGGTGCAGTTAAAGTAGTATTTAAAATATTTATGGGATTTGTTATTTCTATTTATTATTTATCTGATAAAGATAACTTCGTTGCAGGAACTAAGAAGATTATTTATAGTATTTTTGGAGTAAAAGTGGCTAATAATATAATGGATAATGCTAGACACACTAATGATATATTTGGTAACTTTATTGTTGGTAAATTACTTGATGGTTTTACAATTGGATTTATTACATTTATCTTTTTAACTATTTTAGGCTTTAGTGATTATGCTTTATTAATTGGAGTTACAGTTGGTTTAACAAATATGATTCCTTATTTTGGCCCATATATTGGAACTATACCTAGTGCTTTATTAATTCTTATGGATGAAGTGCATGGCGGAGGTAAAATGTGTATTATATTTATTATATTTATAATCGCATTACAACAAATTGATAGTTATGTTATTGAGCCAAAATTATGTGGATCTAAAACAGGATTAAAATCATTCTGGGTACTTGCTTCTATTTTATTCTTTGGTGATGCTTTTGGAATTATTGGATTACTACTAGGTGTACCAGTATTTGCATTAATTTATGGATATGTCCATAATTTAGTTACAATTAGATTAGAAGAAAAGAATTTACCTAGTGAAACTAAAGATTATATCGACTTAGAAAGAATTAATAGTAAGACTCATGCAGTTGTTAAATTAAGTGATAAATAAAATTTGGGAGAATAAATGAAGAAAAAAGAGATAATTATTGCAAGTTGTTTATTTATAATTTTAATATAAGTTATATTTGTATGATTATAATGATAAATTAATAAATGTGATTAGTGCTTGGAATAATGGATGCTTAGGTTATAATGGTGTTATAGAAGAGCATTTAGATAATTCTGATAAGAATATATTATTTAATTATATAAAAAATAATGAACCGGGATAGTTTAATAGCTATTCTTTTTTTGATTTTTAAGTTTTTTAATTTTTGTAAAAAAATAGCGATAAATGGCTTGAAATAATAATGATTATAGGGTATAATAACTTTTAGTTTGACTGGTTTAGATGTGCGAGGTTGCTGATACGCTAGGGGATGTTGTAAGATAATTCCTTAAAATATTAGGGTATTCGTTACGGAATCATGTTTATACAAGATATAGACGAAGGGAGGACATAAAATGTCAAAGGTAAGAATCAAACTAAAAGCTTATGATCATAGACTTCTTGATACTGCTTGCGCTAAGATTGTAGAAACTGTTAAAAGAACAGGAGGAGTTATCTCTGGACCTGTACCTCTTCCAACAGAAATTCAAAAGATTACTGTTTTAAGAGCTGTACATAAATACAAAGATGCTCGTGAACAATTTGAAATGCGTACTCACAAGAGACTTATTGATATTAAGGATCCTAGTAAGGAAACAATGGATGCTTTAACTCACTTAGATATTCCAAGTGGCGTTGATGTTGAAATTAAAACAAAATAATTAGATGGAGGAAAGAAAGATGAAAGGAATCTTAGGACGTAAAGTCGGTATGACCGAAGTATTTACGAAAGATGGAAAAATTATTCCTGTTACTGTAATTAGCACTGAACCTAATAAAGTAATGCAAGTTAAAACAACTGCTACTGATGGTTATGAAGCTATTCAATTAGGTATTTCTGATAAAAAAGAAAAAAATGCTACTAAAGCAGAAATAGGACATGCTAAAAAGGCTGGTTCTGCACCTAAGCGCTTCTTAAAAGAGATTAGAGTATCTAATGCTAGCGAATATCAAGTTGGAAGCGAAATTAAAGCAGACATATTTGAAGTAGGACAAAAAGTTGATGTTACTGGAACAAGTAAAGGACATGGTTTTACTGGTGTTATTGTTAGAAACAATCAATCAGAAGGACCTAAAACTCACGGTTCAAGATATCACAGAAGACCTGGTTCAATGGGTACAATGAGACCAATGAGAGTTTTAAAGGGTAAAATGCTATCAGGACATATGGGCGTTGATACAGTTACTGTTCAAAACTTAAGCATTGTAGATGTCAATTTAGAAGACAATTATATTTTAGTAAGTGGTAATGTACCAGGTGCTAAAAAATCATTAGTTGTAATTAAAGAAGCTGTTAAAGGCGGAAAGAAAGGTACTTTTGATTTAGTTTCTTATGAAACTGAAGAAAATGTTGCTGTTGAAGCTCCAACTGCAGAAGAAACTGTTACAACTGAGGAAGTAAAGTAGGTGTTATAGATGGCAAAAGTAGATATTATTAACCTTAATGGTGAAAAAGTAAAAGATATTAAATTAAACGATGCTATATATAATATAGAAAGTAATGAAGTTGTTGTTAAAAAAGCTTTAGACTTACAACTTGCTTCATTAAGACAAGGAACACATAAAACTAAAACTAGAGCAGAAGTTTCTGGTGGTGGTAGAAAACCATACAAACAAAAAGGAACTGGTAATGCTCGTCAAGGTTCTACACGTGCTCCACATTATAGACATGGTGGTGTAGCATTTGGAGTTACTCCAAGAGATTACACTTTCAAAATGAATAAGAAAGAAAGAGTTTTAGCTTTAAGAAGTGTATTATCAATGAAAGCTAAAGAAAATAATATTAAAGTTATTGATTCTTTAACTGTTGAATCTCTTAAAACTAAAGACTTAAAAAATATGCTTTCTAATTTAGGATTAAATGGTAAAACATTATTTATTACTTCAAATGATGCTGAAAACTTATATTTAGCATCAAGAAACTTAAATAATGTTGGTGTGTTATTAACAAGTGAACTTAATGTTTATGATATGTTACATGCTGATACTATTGTTTTAGATGAAGAAGCAGTAAAACAAATAGAGGAGGTGCTTAAATAATGAAATCTGATATTATTTATTCACCAGTTATTACTGAAAAAACAACTGCCTTAAAGGCACAAAATGTTTATGTATTTAAAGTAGCTAAAGATGCTAATAAATTACAAATTAAAGATGCTATTGAAAGCACATTTAAAGTTAAAGTTGTTAGTGTTAATACATTAAATACTAAACCTAAGAAAAAAAGAGTTGGAAAATACTCTGGATTTAGAAAAACTTATAAGAAAGCTATCGTAAAACTTGCTGACGGTAGTTCTATAGAAATGTAGGTGTTTTTATGGGAATTAGAAAATATAAACCAACAACTAATGGTTTAAGAGGTATGAGTACATTAACAAATACTGAGATTACTGCTACTGCTCCTGAAAAGAGTTTACTTGTTAGTAAATCTAAAACTGGTGGTAGAAATAATCAAGGTAAAACTACTGTTAGAGATATCGGTGGTGGAGCTAAGAGAAAATATCGTATAATTGATTTTAAAAGAGATAAATTTGATATTCCTGCTAGAGTTACTACAATTGAATATGATCCAAACAGAACAGCAAATATTGCTCTATTAACTTATAAAGATGGTGAAAAGAGATATATTATTGCTCCTAAAGGATTAGAAGTTGGTAGTATCGTTATATCAAGTAAAACAGCTGATATTAAAGTTGGTAATACATTACCACTTGAAGCAATTCCTGTTGGTACAGTAATTCATAATGTTGAATTAAAACCTGGTAAAGGTGCTGAACTTGCAAGAAGTGCTGGTGCATCTGCTCAAATTCTTGGTAGAGAAGGAAAATATGTTTTAATTAGATTACAATCTGGTGAAACTAGAAAAGTTTTAGGTAGTTGTCTTGCAACTGTTGGCGTAGTTGGTAATGAAGATTACGAATTAGTTAACATTGGTAAGGCTGGTAGAACACGTCATATGGGAATTAGACCTCATAACCGTGGATCTGTTATGAACCCTAACGACCATCCACATGGTGGTGGTGAAGGTAGAACACCTATCGGTAGAAAAGGGCCTGTTACTCCTTGGGGTAAACCTGCTCTTGGATATAAAACTCGTAAAAATAAGAAAGCATCTAGCAAATTAATTGTTAGTAGAAAGACTAAATAGGAGGATATAGATGGCAAGAAGTTTAAAAAAAGGACCTTTCGTTGATAAGAGTCTTATGAATAAAATTAAAAAATTAAATGAAGCAAATAAAAAAGAAGTTGTTAAAACTTGGTCTCGTCGTTCAACTATCTTCCCAGATTTCATTGGACATACAATTGCTGTTCATAATGGAAGAGAATTTATACCAGTTTATATAACTGAAGAAATGGTTGGTCATAAATTAGGTGAATTTGCATTAACTCGTAAATTTACTGGCCATGCTGGAAATAAGTAGGAGGATTAGATGGAAGCTTATGCAATGCATAAAATGGCTATCGTAGCACCTCGTAAAGCAAGAATGACTCTTGATTTAATAAGAGGAAAATCTGTTAAAGATGCTAGAGCTATTTTAAATAATACTAATACTAAATCAAGTAGATTAATCTTAAAAGTTTTAAATTCTGCTACAGCTAACGCTGTTAACAATTTAAACTTAAAAGAAGATGAATTATTTGTATCTGAATGCTTTATTAATCCGGGACCTGTTTTAAAGAGAATTAAATTTGGTTCAAGAACTAAAGTTGACAGAAGAGATAAAAGAACAAGTCATATAACTGTTAAAGTTAGTGACGGAAAGGAGGCATAATTAATGGGACAAAAAGTAAATCCTAATGGATTAAGACTAGGTGTTAATAAAGATTGGCAATCTAAATGGTATGCTAAAAAAGATTATGCCACAAAATTAAATAATGATTTAAAATTAAGAGATTTCTTAGCTGGTTACTTAAAAGATGCTGCTGTTGCAGAAATTATCATTGAAAGAAAAACAAAGAGAAATGAAATTAAAATTCGTACTGCTAAACCAGGAGTTATCATTGGTAGAGGCGGAGAAGATATTGAAAAACTAAGAAAAGAAATCAAAAAAGCTATTGGTGAAGATTTCTATGTAACTATAGTTGAAGAAAAGAATCCTAATCTTAGTGCTCAAATCGTTGCTGATACAATTGCTAAACAAATTGAAAATAGAGCAAACTTCAGAACAGTTCAAAAACAAGCTATCAAAAATGTTATGAAAGCTGGAGCTGTTGGAGTTAAAACTGCTGTTTCTGGTAGACTTGGTGGTGCTGAAATGGCTCGTACTGAAGGTTACACTGAAGGTACTGTTCCACTACATACTATTAGAGCTGACATTGATTATGCAACAGCTACTGCTCCTACAACTTATGGTAAAATCGGAGTAAAAGTATGGATTTATAAGGGAGAAATTCTTCCAAGTAAGAAGAAAAATGGAGGCGATAACAATGTTAATGCCTAAGAGAGTTAAATATCGTAAACCTCACAGAGTTAGTTATGAAGGACATTCTAAAGGAAACCTTACATTAACTAATGGTGAATATGGTTTAATGGCCAAAGAGGGTGGATATGTTAATGCTAAACAAATCGAAGCTGCTCGTATTGCGATGACTCGTTATATGAAACGTGGCGGAAAAGTTTGGATTAATATTTTCCCACAACTAGCTCGTACTCAAAAACCTTTAGAAACTCGTCAAGGTACAGGTAAAGGTGACGTAAAAGAATGGGTTGCAGTTGTAAAAGAAGGAAAAATTATGTTTGAAATTGCTGGTGTAGATGAAGCTACTGCAAGAGAAGCTTTAAGACTTGCATCACATAAGATTTCTGTTAAAACTAAATTTGTTATGAAGGAAGGGGTTAATAATAATGAAAACTAGTGATATTCGTAAAATGTCTAAAGAAGAAATAGAAAAACAAATCGTTAAGACAAAAGAAGAATTATTTGATTTAAGAATGAAAAAAGCTACAGGAACATTAGATAAACCTCATAGAATTCATGAATTAAGAAAAGATGTAGCTAGAATGAAAACTATATTAACTGAAATGGATGGGAGTGAAAACTAATGGAAAATAAAAGAGCTGAATTAATAGGAAAAGTTGTAAGTAATGTTAATGATAAAACTATTACAGTATTAGTTGAAACTTATCGTAAAGACCCATTATATAAAAAGAGAGTAAAATATTCTAAGAAATATGCTGCTCATGATGAAGCTAATAAAGCTAAAGTAGGAGACACAGTAAGAATTGCTCAAACTAGACCTTTATCTAAAACTAAGAGATATGAACTAGTAGAAGTTATTCAAGAAGCTGTTGTTCTATAGGAGGTTTTTAATATGTTAATGCAACAAAGTAGATTAAAGGTTGCTGACAACTCTGGTGCTCGTGAAGTTATGGTTATTAGAGTACTAGGTGGAAGCAAACGTGTTTATGGAAATATTGGTGATATTGTTGTTGGAACTGTTAAAAAAGCAATTCCTAACAGTAATGTTAAAGAAGGAAAAGTTGTTAAAGCTGTTATTGTTAGAACTAAACAAGGAGTTAGAAGAGATGATGGTAGTTATATCAAATTTAATGACAATGCATGTGTATTAATTAAAGATGATAAATCACCTATCGGAACTCGTGTATTAGGACCAGTTGCTCGTGAATTACGTGATAAAGAATTTAATAAGATCGTTTCACTTGCTCCTGAGGTATTATAGGAGGATATATGAAAGTTAAAGTTGGAGATAATGTTAAAGTACTTACTGGAAAAGATAAAGGTAAGGAAGGAAAAGTATTATATACTTTAAGAAAAAAAGACCGTGTAGTTGTTGAAGGCGTAAATATTGTTAAAAAACATATGAAACCATCAAGAATGAATGAAACTGGTGGAATATTAGAAGTTGAAAATCCTATTCATGTATCTAATGTAAAAGTATTAACAGCTAAAGAAGACAAAAAAGTAAAAGAAGTTAAAGAAGTAAAAACTGAAAAGAAAGCTACTAAAAAGAAGGGCACAGGTGATAAATAATGAATTCATTAAAAGAATTATATAATAAAGATATCAAACCAGCACTTAAAGAAAAATTTAATTATTCTTCAGTTATGGAAATTCCTAAATTAGAGAAAATTGTAGTTAATATTGGTGTTGGAGATGGATCTCACGATGATAAATTAATCGATGCTGCTAGAGCTGATTTAGAAGCTATAACTGGACAACATGCAGTTATTACAAAAGCTAAAAAATCAATTGCAGGATTTAAATTAAGAGAAGGACAAAGTATTGGAACTAAAGTAACATTACGTGGGGAAAATATGTATGTATTCTTAGAAAAATTAATTAAAATTTCTTTACCTCGAGTAAGAGATTTTAGAGGTATATCACCAAAAGCTTTCGATGGTAGAGGAAATTATACTTTAGGAATTAAAGATCAATTAATTTTCCCAGAAATCGATTATGATAATGTAGTTAAATTAAGAGGTATGGATATAGTTTTTGTTACAACAGCAAAAACTAATGAAGAAGCTTTAGAATTATTAAAAGGCTTTGGACTTCCATTTAGAAAGTAGGAAATGAGAGATGGCAAAAACTAGTTTAAAAGTTAAAAATTCAAGAACTCCTAAATTTAAGGTTAGAGCATATACTCGTTGCGAAAGATGTGGAAGACCTCATGGAGTTTTACGTAAATTTGGATTATGTCGTATTTGCTTTAGAGAATTAGCAAATGAAGGTAAAATCCCAGGCGTAAAGAAATCAAGTTGGTAGAAAGGAAGTAAATTATGGTAAACGATACAATAGCTGATATGCTTACAAGAATTCGTAATGCAGGTCAAATGAAATATGCTAATGTTGCAGTTTTAAATACTAAGATGACTAGAGAAATAGCTAGAATCTTAAAAGAAGAAGGCTATATTAATGATTATAGTAGTAATGAAGAAACTAAAATGTTAGATTTATCACTTAAATATGGTGAAAATAAGAAAGAAAGAGTTATTACTGGTTTAAAGAGAATTAGTAAACCTGGTCTTAGAGTTTATGCTAAACATGATGAACTTCCAAGAGTACTTAATGGACTTGGTATTGCAATTATTTCTACAAGTAAGGGAATTATGACTGACAAAGAAGCAAGAAATGCTGGTCTAGGAGGAGAAGTACTTGCCTATATTTGGTAAGGAAAAACTGATATTATGAGTAGAATAGGAAATAGAGTAATACATATTCCTTCTGATGTAACTGTTACATTAGATGGTAATAAAGTAACTGTTAAAGGACCTAAAGGTGAATTAACAGAAGAATTTGATAATTTAATCAGTATTAATATTGAAGATAATAAATTAACTTGTAAAAGAGCTAATGAAGAATTATTTACAAAATCAATTCATGGTACAACAAATGCTTTAATTGAAAATATGATTATTGGGGTATCTAAAGGATATACAGTTGAACTTGAAACTGTTGGTGTTGGATATAGATTCCAAGTATCTGGAAAACAAATTAATGTTTCAGCTGGATATAGTCATCCAGTAGTTGTAGATATTCCTGAAGGAATAACAGTTGAAGCACCATCTACTACTGAATTAAAATTAAGTGGAATTGATAAGCAAAAAGTAACTGAATTTGCGGCTAATATTCGTAAGATTAGAAAACCTGAACCATATAAAGGAAAAGGTATTCGTTATAAAGGCGAAGTTATTATACGTAAAGTAGGTAAGAAGGCTTCTAAGTAGGAGGATTTATGATAAAGAAAGAATCAAGAAATGTATCTAGAGTTATGAGACATGAAAGAGTTCGTAAAAATGTTTTTGGAACTAAAGAAATGCCTAGACTTAATGTATTTAGATCAAATAAAGAAATATATGCACAAATTATTGATGATGAAAGTCAAACTACTTTAGTTGCTTCATCAAGCGTAATGTTAAAAATCGATAATGGTGGAAACATTGAAGGCGCTGCCTTAGTTGGTGCTGATATAGCTAAAAAAGCTGTTAAGGCTGGAATTACTAAAGTAGTATTCGATAGAGGTGGATACCAATATCATGGCCGTGTAGAAGCTTTAGCAAATGCTGCTAGAGAAAACGGATTAGAGTTCTAGAGGGAGGGAAATAATGGAAGAAAATAAAGAAGTTATGACTACTGAAGAAGTAAAAACAGAAAAAGTAGTTAGAGATAATAAAAACTTTAAAAATAATAAAAATAGAAAATCTAATAAAAACTTTGAACCAAAGAAAAAATTATTAGAAGAAAAAGTTATTTCTATCACTCGTGTAACTAAAGTTACTAAAGGTGGAAGACACTTTAGATTTGCTGCCACTATGGTAGTAGGTGATGGAAAAGGTTTAGTAGGAATTGGAACTGGAAAATCTATGGAAGTTCCAGAAGCTATCAAAAAAGGTATTCAAGCTGCTAATAAAAATTTAGTTAAAGTTGATATCGTTGATGGTAGAACTATTTCACATGATCAAATTGGTAAATGTGGAAGAGCTAAAGTTTTAATTAAACCTGCTAAAGAAGGTACTGGTATTATCGCTGGTGGTGCTGTTCGTGCAGTACTTGAAATTGCTGGTGTTAAAGATATCGTATCTAAATCACTAGGAGCTAACACTCAAGTTAATGTTGCTAAAGCAACTTTAGAAGCATTAAAATCACAAAGATCAAAAGAACATATTGCTGAACTTCGTGGTAAGAAAGTTGAGGAGTTATAGTATGAAATTAAATGAATTAAATAAATTACCAGAAGCCAAAAGAAGAAAAATTGTAGGTCGTGGACCAGGTTCTGGTATGGGTAAGACTTCAACTCGTGGAGAAAACGGACAAAAATCAAGAAGCGGAGCTTCAATTAAACCTTGGTTCCGTGGTGGTGAGTCTCCAATTTACCGTAGAATTCCTAAGAGAGGATTTAACAACGCTAACTTTACAGTTAGATATGCTACAATCAATTTAAGTGATTTAAATAGATTTAATGATGGTGATGTTGTTACTCCTGAATTATTAAAAGAAATGGGAATAATTAAGAAAGAATTATCTGGATTAAAAGTTTTAGGTAATGGAGAATTAGAAAAGAAAATTACAATTAAAGCTAACAGATTCTCTACAAAGGCTGTTAGTAAGATTGAAAATGCTGGTGGAACTGCTGAGGTGATTTAATATGTTTGCAAATCTTAAAGGATTATTTAGTCCTTCAAATAAGGATTTACGCAAAAGAATATTGTTTACCTTAATGTGTTTAGCTATATTTGCTCTTGGAACTAATATAATAATTCCCGGAGCAAAGAGCATTACTAATAACATAGGATTCTTAGAATTATTAAGTTTAGTAAGCGGAGGAAATTTAAAAACATTTTCAATTTTCTCTTTAGGTGTTATGCCTTATATTACTGCTAGTATTATTACACAGCTTTTACAAATGGATATTATTCCATATTTTAAGGAATTAAAAGAAAGTGGAGCAACAGGTAGACAAAAAATTAATAAAATAAATAGATATCTTGGAATGTTTTTAGCATTTGTTCAAGCATATGTATTTTCATTAACCTTATTAAAGGGAGATGCAATGACAACTATTAAATCAACAGTTTATTTAACTGCTGGTACAGCATTTCTAATATGGCTTGGTGATGAGATGACTAAAAAAGGTATTGGCAATGGTATGTCACTAATAATAATGGCTGGTATTGTTAACAATTTACCTTCAACATTCATTACTGCTTTTCAAAATTTAATTATTAATGGAAGTTATAATATGGCTTCAGGAATAATCTTATTTGTTTTATTTATAATTGTTTATTTAGCAATTATTATAGGTGTAGTTTATATGCAAATTGCTGAAAGAAGAATACCTATTCAATATTCAAATCGTACTAGCGGAGCTTATGCAGGAGAAAAATCATATATTCCTATTAAGCTAAATACTGCTAGTGTTGTTCCAGTAATATTTGCATCAGCAATAATTGGAATACCTTCTGTTATTGCTAACATATTAAATAAAGAAGCATTTACAAACTTTGTAAATAATTATATTGTTTATACAAGTTATACTGGATTTATATTGTATATGTTATTAATATTCGTATTTGGATATTTTTATACATTACTTGAGTTAAATCCTGATGAAATGGCTGAAAATTTAGATACTAATCGTAGTTATATTCCCGGAATTGTTCCAGGAGAAGCTACTAGTAAGTATTTAAAATATGTAATAACTAGAATTTCTACTTTTGGAACTTTAGGACTTATGGTTATAGCTGCATTACCAATTATATTTACTAAGATTTCTAATTTACCTTCTAATGTAACATTAGGTGGTACTGGATTAATCATAGTTGTAGGTGTTGCACTTGAAACTTATAAACAATTAGAAAGTTCTATAATTTCAAGAAGTTATACTGGTTCTAGAAAAAGAAGAAGAAGTAAATAATGAAAAATATTATATTTATAGCGCCTCCAGCTGCTGGTAAAGGTACTCAAAGTGATTTACTTGTTAAAAAATATGGTTATACTCATATTTCAACTGGTGATTTACTTAGGAGTGAAATTGCTAAGCAAAGTGAGATTGGCAAAAATATAAAAGAGTTAATGGATAGTGGCAATTTAATAAGTGATGAAATTGTATCTAAACTACTTAAAGATAAATTAAGTAGTTTAGATGGTCCATTTATATTAGATGGCTATCCAAGAAACTTAACTCAAACAGGTATGTTAGATAAAATTTTAAAAGAAATTAATAAAAAAATTGATTTAGTTATTTATTTAGATGTACCTTATGATATACTTATGAGTAGAGTATTATTAAGATTATCATGTCCTAAATGCTCTAGAAGTTATCATAAAATAAATTTGAAACCTAAAAAAGAATGGATTTGTGATGATTGTCAGGTAGAACTTGTTAGTAGATCTGATGATACCGAAGAAACATTCAAAAATAGATATCAAACTTATATTGATAATACAAGTCCTTTACTTAATTATTATAAAGAAAAGAATATGCTTGAAATAATTGATAGTACAGACTTAGATGAAACTTTTAATAGAATAGAGAAAGTGATTAAATAATGGTTAGTATAAAAACTAAAGAAGAGATTGCTTTAATTAAAGAATCTGGTCATATTACTTATTTAACACATCAATATTTAAAAGGTTTAATTAAACCTGGTGTGACAACAAAATATCTTGATGATGAAGCTGGAAAATTTATAAGAGAACAAGGTGGAGTACCAAGTTGCTTAGGATATGAAGGCTACCCAGGAAATATATGTGTTTCAGTAAATGATGAAGTAGTTCATGGGATTGGTTCTGATAGAGTACTTAAAGAAGGAGATATTGTTACTCTTGATATATGTACTTTATATAAAGGATACCATTCAGATTCTGCTTGGACCTATCCAGTCGGAAAAATTTCAAGAGAAAATGAAAGATTATTACATCATACAGAAAAAATGTTGTTTGTTGGTTTAAAAGAAGTAAAAGATGGAGCTCATTTAAACAACATAGGTGCTCGTATAAGTGAGTACGCTCATAAATATCATTACGGAGTAGTACAAGAATTATGCGGACATGGTGTTGGACGTGAGTTACATGAAGACCCTGATGTACTAAATTATGGAAAGTATAATACAGGTATGAAGTTAAAAACTGGTATGGTTATTGCGGTTGAACCGATGATAACAGCTGGTTCCAGACATATTAACATCTTAGATAATGACTGGACTATTGTTACTAGAGATGGTAAAAATAGTGCTCATTTTGAGCATACAGTAGCCGTCACAGATGATGGATATGAAATATTAACGGGAGAGTGAAAAAGTGGCTAAAGAAACTAAAATTGAAGTTAATGGTAAAGTAATAGATTGTATCAAAGACGAATATAAGGTTGAATTAGAAAATGGAGTCGTAGTAACAGCTCACGTTTCTGGTAAAATACGAATGAATTACATTCGCATCTTACCGGGCGATAAAGTTACTATTGAATTTTCACCATATGATTTAACACGTGGGCGAATTATTTATAGAAAATAAGGAGGAACAAAAATGAAAGTTAGACCATCTGTAAAAAAAATGTGTGCTAAATGTAGAGTTATAAGAAGAAAAGGTAAAGTTATGGTTATCTGTGATAATCCAAAACATAAACAAAGACAAGGTTAGGAGGAATATTAATGGCTCGTATTAAGAATGTAGAATTACCAAAAGAAAAAAGAACAGAAATAGGACTTACTTATATTTATGGTATAGGTAGAAGCACAGCAACAAAGATTTGTGCTGATGCAAAAGTTGATCCATCTAAAAGAATTAAAGATTTAACTCCTGAAGATGAAGCAGCTTTAAGAAAAGAAGTAGATAAATATACTACTGAAGGTGATTTAAGAAGAGAAGTTCAAATGAACATTAAAGGTAAAATGGAAATCAATTCTTATCAAGGAACTAGACATAAAAAAGGATTACCTGTTCATGGACAAAGAACTAGTCGCAACGCTAAGACTCGTAAGGGTAAAGGTAAAGTAGTTGCTAATAAGAAAAAAGTAGGTAAATAGGAGGTAAATTATGGCTTATAATAGAAGAAAAAGAAAAGTAAAAAAGAATATTCCTGAAGCACAAGCACATATTCATTCAACTTATAATAATACTGTTGTTTCTATAACAGATAAAGATGGAAATGTAATAAGCTGGGCATCAGCTGGAACAATTGGATATAAAGGTTCTAAAAAGAAAACTCCATTTGCTGCTGGACAAGCTGCTGAAGCTGCTGCAACAACTGCAACTGCTTCTGGTGTAAAAAAAGTTGAAGTATTTGTTAAAGGATTAGGTAGTGGTAGAGAAAACGCAATTCGTGCTTTACAAACTGCTGGTTTAGAAATTACTGCAATAAATGATGAAACACCAGTACCACATAATGGTTGTAGACCACCAAAACGTCCAAGAAATTAAGAAGGGGAGATTTTTATGAATATGAATTTTGAAAAACCTGAATATAAAATAACTGAATATGTTGAAAAGAATAATTATGGTAAGTTTGAACTTGAGCCATTAGAAAGAGGATTTGGTACTACAATAGGTAACGCACTTAGAAGAGTAATGTTATCATCAATGCCTGGTTCTGCAATTACTTCTGTAAAAATTGAAGGAGTTATGCATGAATTTCAAAAAATAGATGGTGTTGTTGAAGATGTTACATCAATTATTTTAAATTTAAAAAGTGTAGTTATTAAAAACCATACTCATGAAGATAAAAAAATCCATTTATATGCAGATAAAGAAGGCGTAGTTAAAGCTGGAGATATTGAAGTAGATGCTGATTTAGAAATTGTTAATCCAGATTTAGTTATTTGTAATTTAGTTCAAGGCGGAAAAATTGATATGGAAATGACTGTTGGTTGTGGTCGTGGATATGTTGATTCTAAAGAAAATAAAAAGATTTTAGGAGATACAGTTCAAGGATTAATTCCAATTGATTCATTATATAGTCCAATTGAAAGAGTTGCTTATGAAGTAGAAGGAGCTCGTGTTGGACACAATGAAAATTATGATAAATTAATTATGGAAGTTTATACTAATGGTTCTATGAATCCAGAAGAAGCTATGGCTTTAGCATCTAAAATATTAATTGAACATTTTAATATTATTGCTAATTTAAATGAAATTTCAGATGCTACTGGAATTATGGCTGAAAAGAAAGTTGATCAAATCACTAAGACATTAGAAACTCCTATCGAAGAAATTGAATTCTCAGTTAGAGCATATAATTGCTTAAAGAGAGCTGGAGTTAATACAATGCAAGATTTAATTGATAAGAGAGAATCAGAAGTTAATAAAATTCGTAATTTAGGTAAAAAATCTCTTAAAGAAGTTATAGATAAAGTTAAAGATATGGGACTAAAGTTCCGTGATTAGAAAGGTGTGTAAGTATGTTATATCGTAAATTAGGTAGAGAAACTCGTATTAGAAGAAGCATATTAGCTGGACTAACTAAAGATGTAATCAATCATGGATATGTTGTTACTACTGATGCTAGAGCAAAAGAAGTAAGAAAATTCGTTGATAAAATGATTACTTATGGTAAAGATGGTTCTTTAGTTGCAAGAAGAAAGGCTTTAGCTTTCTTACATAATGATAAAGATACTGTTAATAAAGTATTTACAGAATTAGCTCCTAAGTATGCTAATCGTCAAGGTGGTTATACTAGACTAATTAAATTAAATGAACGTAAGGGCGATGACGCTATGCAAATTAGACTTGAATTAGTTGACTAATTTAAGTCTTTTTTCTTTAAAATAAATCATAAAATTATGATATACTTGGAAAGTAAAGTAGGCATAGCTATGGAGATAAATAAACTTATACAAGAATTAATTATAGATATATTTTTTGCACTAGTGCTTATAGTTTTAACATTTATTGGCGTAATTTACGTTTTTCCCAAAATAAGTGGCGTAAACGTAATTAGTACAAACGATTATGAATGTAAAAGAGTAACAAATTGCAAATGCACCAAAAATAAATGTACTTGCAATTATTGTTTAGATGATACCTGCAATGAGACTAAAAAAATAACTTGTAAAAAATAATAATATTTATTTCATTTTACAATATTATAGATAACATTAAAAATTTATTATATAATTATAATGTAAGGAGAATGATTATGAGAGTAATTATTACAGCAGGAGGTACAGGTGGACATATTTATCCAGCTATATCTATATTAAATAAAATAAAAGAGGAAGAACCAAACAGTAAGTTTTTATATATAGGAACCCACAACCGAATGGAAAAAGACATAGTTCCATCATTAGGCTATGATTTTAAATCTATCGAAATATATGGATTTAGTAAAAAAAATATAAAACTCGATTTTAAAAATATTGGATTAATACATAAAGCCTATAAAGAAAGTTTAAAAATAATAAAAGAATTTACACCAGATATTGTAATAGGCGTTGGAGGATATGTAACATTTCCCGTTATAATGGCAGCCCATAAATTAAAAATCAAAACATTTTTACATGAACAAAATTCAATTCCAGGTAAAAGTAATAAATTTTTAATTAAATATGCAGATAAAATAGGTTTAAGTTTTGCTGATAGCAGTAAATATTTTCCTAAAGATAAATGGATATTAACCGGTAATCCATGTTCCGAAAATGCCTTAAATATTAAAGCAACATCTAGAACAAAATATGGACTTAGTTACAATAAAAAAAGTATTTTGATAGTTCAAGGATCACTTGGTTCTGAAGTAATTAATAGTAAAATGTTACCATTTTTACAAAATATTGATAAAGAACCATATGAAGTATTATATGTTACAGGTAAAAACTATTATGAAAAATATAGTAAAAATAAATTTAGTAAAAATGTTAAAGTAGTTCCTTATGTTGAAAATTTAAGTAGTTTATTAAAAGATATCGATTTAATTATAACAAGAGCTGGAGCTAGCACTATTGCTGAAATTACTTCTCTTGGCTTACCAGCTATATTAATTCCTAGTCCATATGTTGCAAATAATCATCAGTACTATAACGCTTTATCACTTAAAAACGCAAATGCATCAGAACTTATTGAACAAAAAGATCTAGATGAAAAAACATTAAAAGAAACAATTAATAAAATATTAAATAACAAAAATACCTATGATACATATCATAATAATTTATTAAAATTAAGTATTCCTAATAGTAGCACAATAATATATGAAAGTATAAAAAAATTAATTAATGAAAAAGAAAGTTAAAAAGAAAAAATTAAATATCGTCAAGTTTTTAGTGTTCATCTTAATATTCTATATTATTGGCTATGGTATTTATAGTTTATTTACAATGAAAACTAAAAACATAATTATAAAAGGAAATACTTATTTAAAAGATTATGAAATAATAGAGCAAGCTGGAGTTAAAGATTATCCTTCCTTGTTAACCCTAAATAAGAAAAAAACAATTAATAAATTAAAAGAATTAAATTTAGTTAGTGATGCAAAAATTACTAAAAAGCTAGATTTTACACTTATTATTGAAATAACTGAAAAGAAAATTATTTTAGAATATGATGGAAAATATTATTTAAATGATGGAACCAAAATAGATGGAGCCTTCTTAGCCGTACCAACTCTAATTAACTATGTTCCCGATGGTACTTTAAAGAAATTTCTTAAAGAAATGGGAAATATAAATTATGATATAATTAATTCAATAAGTGAGATAGAGTATACTCCTACCAAAAATAGCGATGGTACTATAACTGATGAAAACATATTTATTTTTAAAATGAATGATGGTAATATAGTATACATATCTACTGATAAGTTAGAAATAATGAATAAATATCAGAAAATTTATGCTAGTTTAGGAAATAAAAAAGGAATATTGCATTTAGATAAAGGAAATTATTTGGAGGTACAATAATGAATATAAATTATAATGAAGAAATGAAGAAAATAATAAGTAATTTAGATAGTAATAACAAGCTTCTGTTGCATTCATGTTGTGGACCATGTTCAACAGCAGTAATTGAAAGATTAAAAGATTACTTTGATATAACAGTTCTTTATTATAATCCAAATATTGAGCCTCTAGAAGAATACATAAAAAGAAAAGAAGAACAACTAAAAGTACTAAAAGAATATAATATTAAATTTAGTGATATAGATTATTTAAATGAAGAATATCGTAAAAGAGTAATTGGATATGAAAAAGAACCAGAAAATGGTGCAAGATGCCATATCTGCTATGAACTTAGATTAGAAAAAACAGCTATTCTAGCCAAAGAAAATAGCTTTGATTATTTTGCAACAACTTTAACTGTTAGTCCATATAAAAACGCCAAAGATATTAATGAAATAGGACTTAAGTTACAAGATAAATATGAAATTAAATATTTATTATCCGATTTTAAAAAAGAAGATGGTTATAAGAAAAGTATTGAACTATCTAAAAAATATAATTTATATCGTCAAGATTACTGTGGTTGTTTATTTAGTAAGGAGAAAGATATTGATGAATAAAAAAGGATTTACATTAGTTGAAATATTAGCAGTTATAGTCGTATTATCACTAATCATGTTACTTACTTTTCCAAGTATAATGAAGTCATTTAATGATAGTAAAAATAAAATAACAGAACTTAATAAAAAACAAATAGAAGACGCTGTTAAAATATTAATAGATGAAGCAATTTACTGTAATATGTCAAATGATACTAAAAATATTCTAGGAAGTAATTGTAACGAAGCAGTTAATACCCTAATGAGTGGTAAGGATATTGATGTAAGTCGTCTTGGATTAGATAATAATGATAAACAAAAATGTACCGGAACAATTAATGTTAAAATAGATAGAGAAACATATAAAGAAACAATTAACATGGATAATGTAGAATGTAGATAAGGTGAAGTTATGGGACTATTTAATAAATTTAAAGAAATATTTAAAAAAGAAGATAAAGAAGACATTGAAGCATTTGATAAAGGATTAGAAAAGACTAGAAATGAATTTGTATCTAACTTAAGTTTTTTAGGACATAAATATACTAAAGTCAATGATGAATATTTTGATGAACTTGAAAGCATTTTAATTAAAGCAGACATTGGTGTTAATACCACATATAAATTTTTAGATAAATTAAAGAAAAGAGTAAAAGAAGAAAAAATAGAAGATGCGAGTGTCTTAAGAGAAATAATAATTGATGAATTATTTATGATATATGTTGGTGGTGATAATCTAACAGATAAAATTAACATCCAAAAAGATGGACCTACTGTTATTTTAATGGTTGGAGTTAATGGAGTAGGAAAAACTACTACAATAGGTAAAATAGCAAATATTTACAAAAATCAAGGTCATAAAATAATGTTAGTTGGTGCAGATACCTTTAGAGCAGGTGCTGTTAAACAATTAGAAGAATGGGCTAGAAGAACCGGTTCATGCTTTTGTGGAAAAGAAAATGTTGATCCATCAAGTGTTATTTATGATGGATTAGAAAAGGCTTTAAAAGAAAATTGCGACCTAATTATTATTGATACGGCTGGAAGATTACAAAATAAAGTAAATCTAATGAATGAACTTGAAAAAGTAAATAAAGTTATAGGTAAAATTATTCCCGGTGCCCCTCATGAAACACTTCTAGTAATAGATGCAACAACCGGACAAAATGGCATAAGTCAGGCACAAAGCTTTAAAGAAATAACAAATATTACTGGTATCGTTTTAACAAAATTAGATGGAACAGCTAAAGGTGGTATTGTAATGGCTATTAAAGAAGAAGTAAAATTACCAGTTAAATTTATTGGCTTAGGAGAAGGCATAAATGATTTAAAATCATTCGACATTGAAGAATATATCTACGGACTTCTAAAGGATTTAATGTAATGGATGATGTAATTTACTACAACGCCTTATTTGATTATTATGAAGAATTACTAACACCAACCCAAGTTAATTATTTTAAAGCCTATTATTGTGATAATTTAAGCTTGAGTGAAATATCTACAGAATATAACGTATCAAGAAATGCTATAAGTAAAACTTTAAAAGAAGTAAAAGAAAAGTTAGATTATTTCGAAAACAAATTAAACTTATATAAAAACAAACAAGAAATAATAAAATTACTACCAGAAGATACAGTGAATTTAATTATCAATTTTATTTAAAGATTTATGTAGTATTATGCATAATCTTTTTTTTGAATTATTTATCGAACATTAATTTGACTTTAAAACCTAATAATGCTATAATACATTTAATTTACGGGGGATTTATGAAAAGTGATAAAAAAGAACTAGATAAAATTACTATCAATAAAATCGCGTCTTATTTTGATGCAATGCCATTTATACCATTATCAAAAGAAAAATATCTTGAAAATATTAATGAATTATATGCAAAAGATTCATTCAAAAACCCAGATGAATTTATAATCAAAGTAAAGAATTATACACTAACACTTATTATGAATAGTGATAATTATATAGATTTTATTAATGATTATATAAATAAACATTACAGTTTCACTTTAAATAGAATTAAAATAAATCACTATTTTAAAGAATTAGATGAACTATTTATTTTTCATAAAGATATCGTTGATGTAAATAATCTCATTTATTTATTAAAAACAAATAAACTATTATATTCCTTAGTAGAAGTAACTTTTAAATGTAATGAAAAAAATATTATTAACAATCGAATAAATGATACTATCGATAGTAAAATATTAATTTCCCTTATTGAAACCTATTGTCTAATAAATAATATTGAAATTAAAGAAGATAATAACCTTGATTACGATAACGATGATGATACAATAAATTATGATACAAATTCACTTAAAAATTATTTAAGAGAAATAAAAAAATTTAAACTTTTAAATCGAGAAGAAGAAAGAGAACTTATTATAAAAGCTAAAAAAGGAGACAAAGAAAGCCTAGATAAATTATTAACCTGTAATCTTCGACTAGTTGCAAGCATTGTTCTAAGATACTATCATAACAGGGAAATCCCAGAATTAGATTTAATTCAAGAAGGAACATTTGGTCTTATAAGAGCTATCGAAAAATACGACTTATCTACTAATTATAAATTTTCAACATATGCATACACTTGGATTAGACAAAATATTGATAAAGCTATTTATACAACAGGAAGAAATATTTATATACCAGCACATATGCAAGAAAATATGAAAAAATATCAGAAAAAAGTAAATGAATTTGAACTAAAATATAATAGAAAGCCCTCTATGGAAGAAAAAATTAAAATAACAGGATTTAAAGAAGATAAAATAGAGTTAATAGAAACATATTTAAGTGACACAATAAGTTATGATGCATCTATAGGAGAGAATAATGAAAATACAATAATAGATTTAATTCAAGACGAATCTAATAACGAAGAAGCATTATATGAACAAGAAAATAAAGAAAAAATATCTAACGCTTTAATAAATGCCGGATTAACAGAAAGAGAAAAAGATATTATTAAAAGACGTTTTGGTTTTACTGGTGAAATAGAAACCCTTGAAAACATCGGAAATAGTTATGGACTTACAAAAGAAAGAATCAGAAAAATCGAAAAAAGTGCTTTAAAAAAGTTAAAAAAATATCTTGAAAAAGAAGACAGATTATTAGAATATAATATTAAATTTACAAATAACATAAAATACATATATGATTACTTTAAAGATTATACATCCGATCAAATAGATTATGCTTTAAACTTCCTAGATGATGAAAGTAAAAATATATTATATCTAAAATATGGTAGCGACTTAAAAAATCCAATCAAAAGAAAATTGACAGCCATTCAAGAAAGAAAGTTTTACGACAAAGTATTACCTAGATTAACAAATATTTTAGAAACAATCTATCCTGAAAACAAATTATATAATAATCATATTAAAACAGAAACATGTAATATATTATTAACCCTTTTTAAAACGAAACCATTTATTAAATTACAACAAGAAATACCATATGAAACCCTAATAAGCGGTTTACTAGAATCAGGTTATGTTGATAATATTAGGTATACAAATGAAGCTATAGCAGCGTTTTTAAATAGGACTAAAGAAGAAGTAAATATCTTAAATTTAGATTTCAATAAAATGATTTATCAAAACCAATTGCTTAAAGATATAATTGATTATAGAAGAAAATACCTTGAATTAGTCAAAGAAAAAAATACTAGAAAAATCTAATATTTTATTTTATAATTGATTCCAACGCTAAAACTATCATTTTATTTAAATTAAATTGTCTTTCTAAAGCAGTATAATCCTTATCCTTTTCAAAAGGACTATCCGTGATAGTTACTAAACACGTAGCTTCTTTATCAAGATAATCAGCAATACTATATAAACCAAAAGATTCCATCTCACTAGCAAGTAATTTAATATTTTTAGGTATTTGTTTATTTAAATGAGGAGTAGGAATATATGGCTCAAATATTTCAGAGGTATATAATCCTCCTTTTTTTAATTCAATATCTAATTTTTTAGCGTTACATTCAATAATTTGATTTAAATTATTTGTTGATGCCACCTTTTTAGCTTTACTCTTACACATAGCGTATCTTATATTAGAAAAAGAAAACGAATACGTTCCAAGTACAATATCTCCAACCGAAACATTTGGATTAAAAGCCCCTGCAGAACCAATTCTAATAATTTTTTTAACATTATAAATTTGATATAACTCATATGCATATATACAGCAACTAGCACATCCCATACCAGAACCTATTACAGTTATTCTTTTCCCCTTATAAAAGCCAGTATAACCAAGCATATTTCTTACCGTATTAATTAAAACTGGTTTTTCTAAATAATGCTCAGCAATATATTTAGCTCTTAATGGATCCCCAGGAAATAATACCCTAGGAGCTATATTTTTTTTATCAGTTACAATGTGAACTGGATTCACTTTTATCAACCTACCTTCTACCTTATTATAGCATGACATTCACGTTTTTAGTAAATAAAGTATCAAAATAAATTAAATCTTATTTATAAATTGAATTTTATTAGTTATAATAATATTGGAGTGTGTTAATAGTGCTTATAAATAATAAAAATTACGGTAGTTATAATTTGCATACAATTAAAACTGACCGATTCAAAACTTGTCATGTAGAAATAGTTTTTAAAAATAATGTATGCGTAGAAGAACTAACAATTAGAAACGTCCTATTTGATACCCTATTAGAAGGTAGTAAAAATTATGAAACTAATAGATTATTAAATTTAAAATTAGAAGATTTATATAATGCCTCAGTATATTCAGTAACTAGTAAAGTAGGTAATATGATACTAACTAGTATATGTATTGATTTTTTAGCACCTAAATATACTGAAGAAAAAATATTAGATGAATCCATTAAACTATTATTCGAATTAATATTTAATCCCTTAGTAGTAAATAACGAATTTGATAAAGCAAAAGTAGATTACATTAAAACAAAACTAGAATCAGATTTAAAATCCATAATCGAAACACCTAGAAAAAAAGCTATAATAGAAGCTTTTAAAACCTTAGGTAATACCCCAACAAGTTATGAAACAAACGGTAAGCTAGAAGACCTACCTAAAATAAATCATTGTAATCTATATGAATATTATAAAAAAATTCTAAAAAATGATTATATCGATATTTACGTTATTGGTAATTTAGATATGGATAAAGTAGATAAAATAGTAAAAAAATATGAACAATTTGAAGTTATTAAAGATCATGCAATAACAGTATATTTAAATAATGAAAAAAGAAAACTAATTAAAGAAACAAAAATAACTAATTACTTTCAAACCAATATTGCTATTCTTCTTAATCTTTATAATTTAACTGATTTTGAAAAGAAATATGTTGCCAATCTTTACAATATAATCCTAGGAGGAGCATCACTTCAAACAAAACTATCTAAAAAACTAAGAATAGATAATTCACTTTGTTATAATATACAATCTTCATATTTAAAATATGATAATCTAATTTTAATATCAACAGGTGTAGATATAAATGGAGAAGAAAAAGCAATAAAATTAATAAAAGATGCAATTAATGAAATGAAAACAAATATTACTGATAAAGAACTATCAGAAGCCAAAGAACTAACATTTACCAGTTTAAAAATGATTGAAGATTCACCTAGTCGAATTATTGATAATTTATTATATCAAGATTTAGGAATTATTGATGATTATGAAGAAAGAATTATAAACTTTAAAAAAGTAACTAAAGAAGATATTTATAATTTAGCTAATAAAATAAATATATGTACAATATATTCTTTAAGAGGGAGTTTAAATGAAGAAAATTAAATTAGAAAATACCGATGAAACCTTATATTATGACAAATTAGATAGTGGTTTAGAAATTTTTATGATTCCAAACAAGAATATAAATAAATTCTACATAACATTAAATACAAGATTTGGCTCAGTAAACACTAAATTTAAATATGAGAATAAAGAATACGATATGCCTAAAGGTATAGCCCATTATCTAGAACATCTAGCGTTTAATATGGAAGAAATATCTGCCTTCGATTATTATAGCAAAATAGGTTCATCCATTAATGCATATACAACCTATGATTTAACCAGCTATAACGTTGTAAGCAACAATAGATTTAAAGAAAACCTAGAATATTTACTTAGATATGTTTATACACCTTATTTTACTAAAGAATTATTCCAAAGTGAAAAAGGCGTAATAGAAGAAGAAGTAAAAATGTATAAAGATGAACCAGGAATGACTATAGTAAATGGAACATTAAATAATACCTTTATAAAAGATGAACATAAATATCTAGTAGGAGGAACTGTCAAAGATGTTAAAAGCATTAAATTAGAAGATGTTATCACATGTTATAATGCCTATTATAATCCTAAAAATATGTTTCTAATTGTAACAGGTAATTTTAATCCAAATGAAGCCTTAGCAATTGTTTCTGAAGAAATGAAAAGACTAAATATTAATAAAGAATTTAACGTTAAAGATATTTATCCTAAAGAACCAGAAAAAGTATTAAAAAAAGAAGATTCAATAAAAATGAATATCGATAAACCAAAAGTATCAATTAGTATCAAAATTCCTAAAAACAACTTTAAAAGTTTAAAATTAGATAATTATATATTAAAAATATACTTATCAAGTATTTTAGATGTTAATTTTGGAAATACATCTTTAATTCTAGAAGAATTACAAAAAGGAAATATTACAGATGATATAGAATATACTATTATAGAAACTAATGATTATTATGTAATATTATTTCTTGGAACTACATTATATCCTGAATATTTTAAAGATCGTATTTTAGAAAAATATAATTCATTAGAGATATCTAATAACGATTTACAAAGAAACGCTAAAGTAAATATTAGTAACTATATTTTATTATTTGACTCAGCTATTGCCGTAAATAATTATCTAATTGATGAAATAATGGATAATAAAGAAATAAATACCAATTATATAAATATTATGCGTTCTCTTAATATAGATATTTGTAATAAAGTATTAAATAAATTAAAATACTATGACTATACTATTTATAAAGTAATGCCTAAAAAATAACTGTATAGTTTGATAAAATTTTGAGTTGATTATTCTTGAATTAAATATATCATAAATACATTAATTTAGAAGAAAGAGAAATAGTTTATCAACTAAAGAATCTCTTCTTTTATTTTGTCTTAATATTCTTTCCTCAATTTGCAAATTATTATGTAAAGTAAAAACGAACATTAGTTTCATATTGACTGGGGGGGCTTTTTATCCTATAATTAATTAAGATAGAAGGAGATAAAAGAAAATGAAAAAGAATAATTTTGGCTTAATAGTTATTGGAACAACTATAACAATGCTTTTAATAGTGTTAATAGGTAGTACATATGCCTACTTTACAGCACTAAATAGTAAAGGATCAACATCCTTAGTATCCATAGAAGGAGGTAAGATGTTAATAAATTATAGTGATGGAACAAGTGATTTACTAACAAGTAAAAACATTGAACCAAGTAACACTATACTAGCAAATAAAACATTTACCTTAACAGGAACAAATACAACAAATGGTTTAAAAATGCCATATAAAGTAGGACTAAAATATAATTCTACATTTAGTGATGGAATGATCCATTACTATATAAAAAGAACAACAGCAAATGAAAATGTAACAGCAAATTATGTAGTAACACCCGAAGCAGACAAAACAGAAAGTGATTACTTAAATCAAACAGTACCTGGCAATGCAAGTAAAACAGGATATACTCATGGAACCTTAAAAAAAGGTAATAAATATACCGAAATGGTAACAGGAGAATTTAAAGAAAATAAAGAAAACCAAAGTATTGAATTTAATTTAATAATCCAATTTCCTGATACAGGATTAAATCAAGATAGTGAAAAAGGTGCTACAATAAATGGTAAAGTAGTAGTAAACTATGAAGCTCCTCCGTCTTTTGAAGAAGATTCATGGAGCGAGATAGCTGCTAATGTTAAGAAAAACCCAGCAACATATGCAGTAGGAGAAACAAAACAAGTAACAATAGATAATAAAAACTATACATTAAGAATAGCAAATAACACAACGCCTGATGAATGTAATGACAGTAGCTTTTCCCAGACAGCGTGTGGATTTGTAGTAGAGTTTGCAGATATCGTAGAAACAAGACAAATGAATAGTTGGTACACAAATAAAGGCGGCTGGCCAGCAGCAGAATTGAGAACCTATGCAAATGGAGAATTCTTAAATAAACTACCAGCAGAATTAAGAAAAGCAATAATTTATACTGAAGTTGTATCATATCATGGAAGTGGTGATCAGAATGCAAATAGAGAAGATGGCAACTGGGAATCAACAGATCAAATATATTTGTTAACTTATAAAGAAATATTTCCTCCAATTAGTAGTAATAGTACCGCTAAAAGTTTTACAAGACAATTGGATTATTATGCAAAATTAGGTGGAAATGCAAATGATTTCTCAGGTGCTATGAAGGAGTACAATGGTTCGAGTGATTTTTGGTGGACTCGTGAGGCTACTTCTTGGTATGCCTATGGTTTTATCGCTGTCTCAGGAAACGGCCAACATGACTATGGTGCTAATAGTAGCAATGGCTTTGCTCCAGCGTTCCGTATCGGATAATTGTATAAACTAAGTTTAAAAAGAAAAATAATATAATTAAGCAGGGATAGGAAACTCGGTTTCTAGAGGGCTGTCACAGAGGGGACGAAAGCGAGTAAAAAATGGTGGCCCGATAAAATAAAAAGAATCGAGTAGGGAAAAGTAAATAATTTACCTTGCCCCTACTTGATTCTTTTATTAACGTTTAAAAATATTAAATAATGTTTTTTTCTTAAAATGAGATTCCTTAATTCTTAAATCAATTAAATCCTTAGTTGTTCCAAATAATTTAGCACAAAATTCCTGATTATATAAATATTCATCTAACTTTTCTAATTCTTCTTTAGGAACTAATAAACATCTTGCCATATATTCAGTAATCTCATCTCTTTGTAGTTTATCTATAGGTTGATTACTAGTATGATAATTAATGCTTTTATCTTCTATATGAAGCATATAATAGGAAAGTAAATATACTATCATATATCTTTTATCTTCCTTATTTAAATTAACATTAATAATTATATAATTATCTTTATTCTTTGAATAAATTATTCCATCTACAAATAATGGTAATTTATTACTTTCATATATATTAAAGTTAAAAATACTAGCCAGTCTAATTACATCAATTCTTTGAATATTTATATTATTGCAATAACTATTTTTATATACATTAAATTCTTCTTTTAATTTAATTATAGTTTCATCTATTTCTTTTTTAGTAACCATATTAATTAATCCTTTCTAATTGGTTTATTAGACAATTCAAACTTATATGTATTTGAGTTTGTTAATATATCATAAACTTTAGAAGAAACAAGTTCATATTTTCTTGTTAAAAAAGTATCAGGTATCTTTGAACTTACTAAAATATCACTTTTTATATTCTTTAAATAATGTTGTCCTATATTATCAAAACCAAGTACTTTAACATATTCTACATTACATTTATTTCTATCTTCTTTAGTTAATCCAATTAAAATATGAATAAGCATTCTTTTAATTCTATTATAAGTATATCTTTTAGATTTAATCTTTTTTATTAATTCATCTAAACTTATACAATTATTTATTTCTTTAATTAATTTATATTCAATACCTTCATCAACCGTTAAGTATCTACTTAAATCTTTATCTGTAATAATTTTATACTTAACTAATTTAAATAATAAATGATCATCTATCTTATTAAAATTAGGTTCATAATTAATATATTTATTTACATCAATATTATTTTTTATTTTTTCTCTTATATTACTAGCACTTACTATGTTATCTTCACTTTTTATATCTAAATAATCACTTGTTCTTTTAATTGTTATAGGTTCTATATCATAATTATTCTTTATAATAGCTTTAATATAGCTTACACCTAATAAATCATTTGGACTATTTAAATTAATACCAATACCTTTATTTAAGGCAGTAGGGTAGTTTATTCCTTTTTTAATTTCTTCTTTAACTTTTAAAGAAAAATCATCTTCTAATTGTTTTTTAGCGATTAATGTAAGTTTATCTATATCATTAGATTCACTACCAAAAATTATTTTATCTACTTTCATATAATTTAATATTTTGACACTTGCATCAGCAAAAGTATCAGCTGAATTAGAAGCAAAAACGAAAGGTAGTTCAACAACTATGTTTATTCCATTATTAAGCGCTAATCTAGTTTTATCTTCTTTAGAGATGATACTAACATCACCTCTTTCTCCAAAGTATCCATTAACACATAAAATAATTATTGAATCAGGATACATCTCTTTAATTTTATTAATATGATAAACATGACCATTATGAAATGGATTATATTCACAAATAATTCCGATAGTTTCCATAAACACCTCAAAGTTATTATAGCAAAATATCTAATTTTATGATAACATTTTTATAGTGATAAATATGGAAAGACTAAATATATATTTTATGCATTCAAATAAATTTGATTATGAAAATTTAATATACAAAAAAGTACTAAGTAGTGATGTTTGTTTAACTCAAAATTTTATCTTACCTTATAGTAACAATAATAAAACTAAATATGCTAAAGACTTAATTAAAAATGCTGATTTAGTAATAGTTGATTTATATAAACCTTCCTTTGGTTTATCTTTAGAACTTAAATGGTTATCTAAATTAAAAGATAAAAAAGTATTATTTTTATCACAAGATAATCAAATTCCTAAAAAATATCATAAACTAGTTACTAACTTAACTAAATATGATGAAAATAATACTTATATTAAACTTATTGAAGAATTTATTAATAAAGAGTTAGATAGGCTTAGCAAAATAAGTGGAAATGTTTATACTTTAGGTGAAATAAATTAAATTACATAGTGTCAACCAAAAATGGTTGACACTATATATAATTAATGCTATTATAATTTTAGTAAAGAAAAGGAGGCAATTATATGGCTGTTAAATTAAGATTAAAAAGAATGGGAGCTAAACAAAGACCTTTCTATCGTATTGTAGCTGCTGACTCAAGAAGTCCAAGAGATGGTAAGTTTATTGAAGTAGTTGGAACATATCAACCAATTTATAAAGAAAATAACTTTAATGTTGATGAAGAAAAAGCTCTTAAATGGTTAAATAATGGTGCAGAACCAACTGATACTGTAAAAAATATTTTAGTTAAATCAGGCGTTTGGTCTAAATACAAAAATAAAAGTGAGAAATAATTATGCATCAAGATTTAATTAATTTTACTAGTAGTTTAGTAAAAAATTTAGTTAAAGAACCAGATATGGTAAGTGTTCAAGAATTTCTAGGTGATGATGAATCAATAATGTTAGAAATAATTGTTCATGAAAGTGATATGGGAACTATAATTGGTAAAGGTGGCAAAATGGCATCTTCAATTAGAACTCTAATAAGTGCTTATGGCTATATTCATTCTTTAAATAAAATAAAAATAAATATCGATTCATTTTAATCGATATTTATTTTTTTCTTCTTTTTATAATTAGTATTATTAATCCAGTTAAAATACTTGCACTAGATATAGCTATGCCCTCTATAAGTCCTGGAGTAGAGTATTTAAATTCAATTAAATGTTCTCCTTCTGTTAAATCAAGTCCAATAACTGCATCATATATGCTTAAAGGAGTGGTTAAAGTACCATCAACATATATTTTCCATCCCTTGTCGTTCGCTACTGATGTATAAAGTAAAGTATCTTCCTTAACATTAACTTTAGCCGTAAAATAATTATCTCCATGATAATTATTAACAACCATCTTATTCTTATTAATATTTTTAACAAACTCTTTATAAACATTATAATTTATAGAATATAAATGAAGATTATAATCATAGCTTTTATTATCAACTGTTATCTTAAATTTAATTTTATCTCCCTTATGTAATAATAAAAATCCTCTATTTTTAATATCAGTTTCTTCATCATTAATATAAAATTCATATTCATTCTTCGAATAATTATCATTATTTAAGAATATAAATTCATCTTCTTTAGCACTATACTCATAAATAACATAACTATCAGTACCATTAAAAATACAATAATTAGGTTCTTTAGTACAATTTATAGTCTTATTACTAGCATCAATTTCCTTTATTATATTTTTATCATTATTATTTATAGTTTTAACCAAATTATTCATATTAGATACAAAATCATCATTATAATTAAGTTCTAAAATTTTATTAGTAGTTAAAAATCCAAAAGAAGTAGCATCTTCATTTAAATAAATATTATCTTTATATTCTTTATAATAATCTACATCTTGATTACTAATTATATATTTAATACCCAATAAACTATTAACAATAGGATCATTATAATAATATTTACCACTACAATTATCACTAACTGTTATACCTAAAACATTTTTAGCATATTTAAAAACTTTACTGTTTCTAACTGAAGAAAAATAACTAACCTCATTATATTCATGTAACAACCCATTATTTAATATTGTCATATCATAAAAACCAATTCTAAATAAACTATTATCATCAATACTATCTATTTTCTCATTAGCATAATTATATTTATTAATAAATTTAGAATAAGTATTCTCATTACCATTATTTTTAAAAGTTAAAAAAGCATTAAATCCTAATTCAATAATAACAACATAAATTATATATTTTTTAAATTCCTTATGATTTAACATAAAAATATAATAAAACATAAATACGAAAGATATACCTAAGTATATTAATTTAGCCATTAAATTTTGTCTTTCATCAATATCTAAATTACCACTAGTAACAAATCCAATCCCAATCATAACTACAAATAAAGTATAAAATCCTAAATTAAATTTCCAATTCTTTTTATCATATCTAATAAAATTTCTAAAACCTAAATAAATTAAAAAGAAAGAAAATATAAATGAATATCTAACCGGATAAAATATTGGCATTGACATCATATGCCAAAAATAATCAAGTAAATTAAAACTAACTGAAAGTAAAAAGAATAAACAAACACCAAGTGATGCTAATCTTTCCTTTAACTTAATTCTTGAATTAAAGAAATATAATAATGCATTAATATATACAAACATACTAACATAAACATTAGGTGTACCATATTCTAAATCACCATTAGAAAAAGAAGCAAAAGTAAGTTTATAAAAAGTACTTATTCCATCTAAATCAAATTTAAAATAATCTTTAGCAAATTCACTGATTAATTCAGCCTTACCATTTAAAAGTTCTAACATCACTGGAACTAGTGCAAACGCACTAATTAGTCCTGATAACAAAGAATAAAATAAATATTTAAATATTCTAGGTTTATTAAATCCTTTAATAATATTTTTATATATAAAATATATAACACTAAAAATACATATCATATATCCAATATAGAAATTAAAAATAATTGTGCATGCTAAACTTACAACATAAAGTAAATAACTATCCTCTTTAAATATCTTTTCAATTCCCATCATTACTATTGGAAACATAATAACACTATCAAACCACATATAATTAAAATAATATAAAAGATTATAAGTAGATAAAGCATAACAAATACTAAATAAATAATTTATCTTTCTTTTTCTAACATAATTTAAATAAATAAACATAGTTAAACTACATAGCATTATTTTAAATATAACAATAAAATTATAAAACTTTATTACATTACTAAATAATAGACCAAGTATATTAGTTATATTAAAAGTATAATACACTAAAGTAGCATAAGTATTAAATCCTAGTAGTCCTTTAAAAGAATAAAATAAGTTTTCTTTTCCTTTAATAATATTTAAAAAATTATTAAGCATCCCCGGATACTGATTATATCCATCTCCCATAGCAACAATATTATCTCCAAAAGGATAAATATGATTAAAAATATAAACTATAAGCATAATAACTATTGGTAATATAATTGCTAAAATATAATTTTTGTTCTTTTTTATAAAATTTTTCATATGATCACCATAACTAATTTTATCATATTATTAATTATTGACAAATATCTTACACTAAAAATTTGTTTTTTTTAAAGGAGTTTGTTATACTCTATTTGTTAAGGATGTGATTATGATGGCTCATAAATACGATGAACATTCAATTAAAATATTAGAAGGACTAGAAGCTGTAAGAAAAAGACCAGGTATGTATATAGGATCTACTGATAAAAGAGGCCTTCATCATTTAGTATGGGAAATAGTAGATAATTCAATAGATGAAATTATTAATGGTTATGGTAACAAAATAAGTATTAAGATAAATAAAGATAATTCTATAACTATTGCTGATAATGGTAGAGGTGTACCAACTGGTATGCATTCAAGTGGAAAATCAACTCCTGAGGTTATTTATACTATTTTACATGCTGGTGGTAAATTTGAAACTGATGGATATAAAGTATCTGGTGGTTTGCATGGTGTAGGTGCATCTGTTGTTAATGCTTTGTCTGACTATATGGAAGTAACTATTTTAAGAGATGGTGAAATAAATCAAATTAAATTTAAAAATGGTGGTGAAGTAGCAAGTCCCTTGAAGAAAATTGGTACAACAAAAGCAACTGGAACAATTGTAACATTTAAACCAATGGAAAGTATCTTTAAAAATTTAACATTTAGTTACACAACAATTTGTGAAAGAATGCAAGAAAGTGCCTTCTTACTTAAAAAATTAACTATTGATATTGAAGATATTCCAGATGATAAGAGAGTAACATACCATTATGATAATGGATTAATCTCATTTGTTGATTATATTAATGAAGATAAAGAAGTATTACATAAAGTTATTCCTATTCATGGTGTTAAAAATACTATTGAAGTAGATATCGCTATGCAATATACTGATTCTTATAATGAAAATATTATCTCATTTGTTAATAATGTTAAAACAAGTGATGGTGGAACCCATGAAGTAGGTTTTAAAACTGGTATTACTAAAGCCTTTAATGATTATGCTAAATCAAACGGTATATTAAAAGCAAAATCTGCTAACTTTGAAGGTAGCGATGTTAGAGAAGGATTAACTGCTGTTATCAATTTAAAGATACCAGAAAATCTTCTTCAATTTGAAGGACAAACTAAAGGAAAACTTGGAACTCCTGAAGCAAGACCTATAGTAGAATCAATTGTTTATGAAAGCATAAAATACTATTTAGAAGAGAACAAAGAAAATGCTTTAAAAATAATTGAAAAAATGAGTAAAAGTAAAGTTGCTAGAGAAGCAGCACGTAAAGCAAGAGAAGAAGCAAGAAATGGTAAAGCCAAAAAGAGCGAAGCTCAAAGATTATCTGGAAAACTTACTCCTGCTCAAACAAGAAATCCTAAGAAAAATGAATTATTTATTGTAGAGGGAAATTCAGCCGGAGGTACTGCTAAAAAAAGTAGAGACCGCAAATTCCAAGCAATATTACCTTTACGAGGAAAAATACTTAATACTGAAAAAACAAGTGGTCCTGAAATATTTAAAAATGAAGAAATAAGTACCATGATAAACTGTATTGGGGCTGGTTACGGACAAGATTTTGATGTTAAAGATATTAGTTATGACAAAGTAATTATAATGACCGATGCCGATGATGATGGTGCTCATATCCAATGTTTACTTTTAACATTCTTTTATAGATTTATGAAACCTCTTATTGAAGAAGGACATTTATATATAGCAATGCCACCTCTTTATAAGGTTGATTATGGTAAAAATCATGTCTATTGTTGGACAAATGAAGAATTAAAAGATGCAACTAAAGGAAAACAAAATTATAAAGTTCAAAGATATAAAGGTTTAGGTGAAATGAACCCTGAACCACTTTGGACAACTACAATGGATCCTGAAAATAGAAACTTAATTAAAGTCAATATAACTGATGCCTTACTTGCTGAAAAGAGAGTATCTGTCTTAATGGGAGATGTAGTAGAGCCAAGAAAAGACTGGATTAACGAAAATGTAGAGTTTTCTCTTGAAGATGACTATATAATTGAAACAAAAAGATAAATAGTATATGAAAATTATATAATATAAATTTGCAAATAAGAACAAAATTTCGCTTGACGGGGGGGCTTTTAGTAATATAATTTCACTATAGGTTAGGTGAAATAAAATGAATAATGTTAAGAATGAAAGAGTAAAAGTATATGTGGTGATTGGAACATTATTAATATTATTAATGATGTTTTCAGGAATAACATATGCTTTTTTTACATCAACAAACAATAATGGAAGTACATCAATAGTAGAAGTAACAGGAGGAAAGATGACAATTAGTTATACTGATGGAACAAGTGATATATTAACAAGTAAAAATATTGTGCCTAGTAATGACATCTTAGTAAATAAAACATTTACTTTAACAGGAACAAATACGACAAGTGGACTTTCTATGCCATATAAAGTAGGACTAGAT
>CAKOIE010000013.1 GCA_934086395.1 uncultured Bacilli bacterium
ATTTTTATTCAAACAAAGTTCACCTTTGTTTGCTATCGGTAATTATAAATCGGTATAATTTTAACTAATGTTTAACAGGTATAAAAATATAATATATATGAATTTTCGTAATATTTTACTTGCTTATCATTTAGTTATTTGGTATTCTATTACTTAAGGAATATTTAATTGTTTAGGTGATTACCTCTACTCTAGTAATAGAAAGAGGTGGTTAATGTGAATAAAAGATTATTATATTTTATAATATTTAATTTATTTATTATTATTTTTATTTTATTATTTATCATTATTAAAATGAATATAATAAAATAAAATCACCATAAACAAGGGGTTTTGGTGACATATCCTTTATCTAAGGTAATCACTTAACAACTCAAAATTAAGTGTTCCTTTTTTATTTTATGTAAGTCTTGCTTACATATTCATACTATCAAATTTTAATAATTTGTACAAGTGTAATTTTAACAAAATATGAATAATCGTGAATTTAATTTATTTATTAAAATCTTAAATTATCTACATTATTTGTATCATTGTATAGATCTTCAAATCGACTTTTCTTTTTATTTTTGCAAAGAATTATTATTCCAATAATAATCATAATGATAGAAACTATTTGAGCTATTTTTAACCCCATAATTAATAAGGCATCTGTTCTACTTATTTCAATAAAGAATCTAATTATACCATATCCTATTAGGTATAGTGCAGACATTGTTCCTACTTTTCTAAATTTATATCTTCTTATAAATAAAAATATAATAAATAAAATAAAGCATGCTACCGATTCATATAAGAATGTTGGAGTATAGTATATTCCATCTATTTTCATATTATCAATTATAAATCTTGGAATATGTAAATTTTTTAAATGGTCAAAAGTTGTTGCAGCGCCGTGAGCTTCTTGATTAAAGAAATTACCCCATCTACCTATTGCTTGTCCCAATAATAATGGTACACATATTACATCTAGATATCTAATTAATCTAGTTTTATATTTATTGCAATAGAATAGCATTGTTAATAGTCCTCCTATTAAACCACCATGAATTGCTAAGCCACCCTTCCATACCATAAATATTTCTTCTGGATGGACTCCATAATAATCTAAATTAAATAATACATAATAAAGTCTTGCACATATATATCCTATAATAACTGTCCAAAAACACATATTAAAAATAAAATCATACTTTAAATTTAATCTATAAGCTTCTTTTTTTACTAGAAATAATCCTACGAAAATGGCAACTAGCATTAAAACTGAATACCATCTTATTTCGAAGGAACCTATACTTACTATTATTGGACTCATAATTTAATCTCCTATTACATTTTTAGTTATTACTTTATCTAATATTAAGGTTATTGCAGATATAAATATTGCTATAAAAAATGGTAAAATCCAACCTTCAACTACAAACGCATCACCCATAATTAAACTAGCTAATTTTAATATTATTACATTTATAAATGGATAAAATATTCCGGTAGTAAAAATAGTTACTGGTAAAAACACTAATTTTAAAAATGGTTTTACGGTTGAACTTAATAAACTAATTACTAAAGATGTTATAATTGCATAACCAAATGATTCAATATAAAATCCTTTAAATATTTTTGATGCTAATATTAACACAATTGAGTTTATTAATAATGTTAAAGTATATTCAAGTATAACATACTTAAAATCTTTATCTTTACTATATATCATTTTTCTATCACCTGTAATTATTATATTACAAAAATAGTAAAAAAAAAATGGTTACGAGAACCATTTTAAATAAATAGCATTATTACTATTAATATAATAAACATAATTAGAACAAATTTCCAAATATATTTAATCCAATCTTTAAATTTAATATCACAATATGATAGTCCCATTAAAAGAATGGCAGATGATGGTGCTATTAATGATGCTAAACCAAATGTTGTTTGTAAAATAATAGCAATTTGATTTACATTATCAGCAAATGTATATTTTAAGAATGTTCCTATTAAGTTAACTGTGTATTGATATTCAACAGTAAATAATGATGTAAATAATCCAGCAATAGCTGTTAATACAACATTAAATTTATCGCTTAAATGAATAAACCAATCTACAATTGTAGGTAATATAGGATACATTGCTGAGAATTCTAATACTAAGTAAGAAAGTAATAGTAATATTACTAATTTACCTGATTTTTTAAATCCCTCACCAAATGATTCTAAATAATCATCAAGACTTAATTTGTAAATCCATTTTAACAATAATGTAGTAATTATCATTAATCCTTGAATTCCAAAAATGTCCCAACTACCAAATGCAGTTGCACTACCTAAGATATAAGAAAAGATTGTTGAATCAAATAATTTAAATTCTTGAATACTCTTTAAAGCAGTTTCAAACCATTTTATTCCGAATGCACTATTCCATGGGAAGTATGCCATTATTGAAATAACAGCGAATAAAACTAATAATACTACAACAGGCCATACAGTTTTTTTCTTAGTTACATCAGCTGGAATAAATAAATCTTCAACTGGTTTTGTTTCTTTATTCTTAAGTGTTTTTCTTAGGTGTAAAATATTAAATACATTGAATATAATAAACGCAAGTAATAAAATAATTAACTTAATATACCATAGTGTATTAAATTCAAGACCTAAATAGTTTACATTCATACCAACTATTTTAGTACTATACATTGAACCTACAGTTCCAGCTAAGATAGAACCAACTGTTGTACAAAATGATGTCATCTTATCAAGTTTCATTTCTTTCATTATAGAAACAACAAAAGGAACTGCTACTAATAATAAGATATATTCATTTGTTACAGCACTTAAAGCAGTAAAGATAAATGATACTATTAAAGTAAAGAATATTTCTTCCTTTTTAAATAATTTGGCTATTTTAGTAATTAGAACTTGGTATCCGCCAATTCTTGATAATACTTGATAAAATCCACCTAATACGAATATAAATGTTACTAATACTGTAAAATAGTACATTCCAAGAAATCCATATGTGAATAAATCAAATAAACCAATACGAGTTATTTCAGTTACAGATATCCCTGTTCCAGAAAAAGATCCTTGAGGGATAATCCATGTTAATAAAACTGTTAATAATACCATAATTCCTGATACTTTAACTAAATCAAATTTTTTTACATCTTTCTTCATTTTTAACCTCCTCCTAACAATAATTATATCATGATTGACTAGAATATAAATGATTTTTTGCTATTTTATAACATTTTATCCTTAATTTTAGGACAAATTTAAAAGAGCAAACATTATATTTTGCTCAATTTTTTATTTATTATCATTTTGAATTGGTTTCATTGTTGGGAATAATAATACATCTCTAATTGATTCTTGTTCTGTAAATAACATTATCATTCTATCAATACCATAACCTATTCCACCTGCTGGTGGCATACCGTATTCTAGAGCTTCAATAAAGTCATAATCAATATCATTAGCTTCATCGTTGCCTAATTCTTTTTCTTTTAATTGTTCTTCAAATCTTTCTAATTGATCAATTGGATCATTAAGCTCAGTATAAGCATTTGCGCATTCATGTCCTGATATAAATAATTCAAAGCGATCAACAAATCTTGGATCTTCTGGATTTTTCTTAGTAAGTGGTGAAATTTCTACTGGATGACCATATAGGAATGTTGGTTCAATTAATGTTTCTTCAACATATTTTTCAAAGAATAAATTAATTATATGTCCAACGGTATGCTCATGTTCTGCTACTTCTATATCATGTTCTTTAGCTAGTTTTAAGGCTTCTTCAACTGTCATTGCTTGTTTAAAATCAATTCCAGTTTTTTCTTTAATAGCATCAACCATACTTATTCTTTTCCATTTACCAGATAAATCTACATCATGTCCTAAATAATGAAATGTTGTTTTTCCACAAACTTTTTCAGCTATAGTTTGATACATTTCTTCAGTTAAATCCATCATACCTTCTAAGTTAGAATATGCTTCATAAACTTCCATCATAGTAAATTCTGGGTTATGTTGTGGATCCATTCCTTCATTTCTAAATATTCTTCCTATTTCATATACTCTTTCCATACCACCGACTAGTAATCTTTTTAAATTTAATTCTAAGGCAATACGTAAATACATATCTAAATCTTGAGTGTTATGATGAGTTACAAATGGTCTTGCAGATGCACCTGTTAGAAGAGTTGTTAAAATAGGTGTTTCTACTTCAACAAATCCTTTATTATCTAAGAAATTTTGTATACATCTAATAATTTTAGGGCGCATAAATGCGACTTTTTTAGAATCTTCATTCATTATTAAATCTACATAACGTCTTCTATATCTTTCTTCTACATCAGTTAATCCATGGAATTTTTCAGGTAATGGACGTAAAGACTTAACTAAATGAGTATATTCTAAACATTTTAATGTTAACTCACCAGTTTTAGTTTTCATTACTTTGCCATAAACTCCTACTATATCGCCAATGTCTGCTGATTTAAATAGATTATAGGTTTCTTCTCCAACATCATTAATAGAAATATAAATTTGAATTTTTCCTTTTTTATCTTGAATTGTAAAGAATGATGCTTTACCCATTTTACGAATGAACATTATTCTTCCGGCTACTTTATAACAATCATTAATGTTTTCAAAGTCATCATGAGGAATATCTTTGTATTTTTCTTTTAAGTCTTCTGAGTAAGCAGTACGATCATATCTTGAACCAAATGGATCAATACCTAACTCTTTAATTTTAGCTACTTTTTCTCTTCTTACTATTTCTTGATCTGTTAAATTACGCATATTTAATCACTTCTTTCTTCCATAGTATACTTAAAAAGTAATAAAAAAGCAATAAAAGAATAATCTTAATTTAGGAGGAATTATTATGAACGGAAGTTATTACCCTAGTGCAAAATATCCAAATGATTATAATTTAAATACAGCTCCGATTGGTGGAGGCGCAAATGGGAATGTTCAAGATGAACAAAGTTATATTGAAAATATTTTAAGATTAAATAAAGGTAAGAGAGCTAAGGCATATTTTTCTTTTCCTGATTCTAATGAATGGCGTGATAAAGTTTTTGAAGGAATTATTGAGGAAGCTGGAAAAGACCACCTTGTTATGAGTGATCCTAAAACTGGAAAATGGTCTTTAATTCTTCTTATTTATTTAAATTTTGTTGAGTTTGATGAGAAAATGAATTATAGTCATGCTTATTCGGAGATAACTTATTAGGTTATCTTTTTTCTTTTCTACTGAAAATTAGTGTCACTTTTGTCAGTGAATTTCAATGAGGTTATAAATAAGAATTTAAATTTTTTCTTTCATTTGATAGATTTGTAGATTGGCCATGCCCTGGATATATTTCCAAATCATTTTTAAATGCTAATATTTTTTTAATACTTTCTTGCATTTCTTTAAAGTTTCCTCCTGGCAGGTCTGTTCTTCCGATAGCGCATTTAAAAATAAAATCTCCACTAAATAATTTATCATCAAATAAGAATCCAACTAAATCTTCTTTATGTCCAGGATAAGCAATCACCTTAAATTTAAATTTTGATATTGTTATTTCTTTAGCAGAATCTTTATAATCATAAACTGGTACATTTTTATATTTTAATATATCATTTAAGGCACCATAGTGATCTTTATGATAGTGAGTTATTAATACTCCAAGTAGATTTCCATGAATATGATTTAATATCGTTTTAGCTTCATCTCCAGGATCAACAATTAAATAATCATTATCAATATTTAATATGTAACAGTTTTCTAATAAATTTCCAACAACTATTGTTTTAATATTCAAATTAATCAGCTTCTTTCTATCATAATTATACTATATTTAATGTTTTATTTTTAATAAATTTAATGTATAATTTAAGATAGGTGATATAAAATGAATGCAGTAAGTATTATTTTACTTTTAATAATAATTGGAGGAATATGTGGAATAGTTTATGTTATTGTATATAATAATTTACAAGCATATACTTTAAAGATTAATGAAGCAGAAGGATTAATTGATGAATTGTTAAGAAAAAAATATGATACTATTTTAATGATGAAAGATATAATTATTGAAGAAACTGATGTTCCTGAAAAATCTTTTGATGAGGTATTAAAATTAAAGAAACAAAATTTATCTAGTTTTGATTTAGAAAGAAAATTAAGTGTTTATAATAATTTAATTGTAAAAATAAATAGTGATTATGATAATTTGCTTAGTAACATTAGATTTAATAATTATTTTAATGACTTAAATGAAATTAATCAAAAGTTAGAGGCAGCTAAAAGTTTTTATAATAAATATACTAATATATTAAATAAATATACTAAAAAATTTCCATCTAACGTGATAGCTTTTAGTCATGGAATTAAGACAAGAGCATTCTTTGATGGAAAAGATATGTTTGATGAAGATTTAAAGGATTTTAAATTATAAAATAAAAATGAAGATCAAGTAAGTCTTCATTTTTTAATATAATAAATTATTTTCTTTAGCATAAGGGATAAAATGATCAGTAATTGCAGTTGATAAATCACTTTCATCATCATTTAAGCCATGCCATTTATAATCCATAATTTCTTCATTAGGTAATAATTCTACATCAATTGGTTTAGATGATAGCATCATATGCATTTCAATAGTTAGGTTTGGATCTGATAAGGCAGGTTCTCTAAAGCAAAGAATTTCTTTTAAATCTTTTTCTTCAATGATAAATCCGTTAGCAATTTCTTCAATGCATTCTCTTACGGCTGCTTCTTTAAAAGTTTCGCCTTTTTCGACTCCACCACCAACTAAGGTGTATTTTCCTTTTTTGGCACTTCTTTGTGACATGCTTACTAATACTTTACCGTCTTTAATAAATACGGTTGATACAACATATATTAAATCTTCCATTTTAACTCCTTTTTATTTGTGATATGTTTCATTATTAATTATTTTAAAAGAACGATAGATTTGTTCTAAAAGAATTCCTCTAAATAAACCATGAGGAAATGTTAAATCACTAAATGATATTTTGTAATCTACTTTTTCTAAAACTTTATCTGCTATTCCGTCTGATCCACCAATTATAAAATCGATGTTACCATAGTTCATTAGTGATTTATCTATAAATTTTGATAATTCTGGTGATGTATATTTTTTACCATCTAGTGTTAAAGCAACTTTAAATGATTTATCTTTTAGTTTTGTTAAAATTCTATCTCCTTCTTCTTTTTTGTTTGAATCAATTAATTCAACTATTTCTAATTTATGATATTTATTTATTCTAGTTAAATAATCATTTATTAAATCAAGAAGATATTTTTCTTTAATTTTTCCAATACATATTATTCTTATCATACTTCAATATTTCCTGATATTTCATTTTGTTTAGCAATAATAATGTTGTTAAATTCTATTTCATGATCTTTAAATTCATTTTGAAGTGTTTCAAGCGCTATTTCTGGGGTGTTATTTTCTTCGCTAAGGTGGGCTAAAATGATTTCTTTAGTATTACTCCCAATTATCTTACTAAGGTAGAAAGCGGATGATTCATTAGAAAGGTGGCCTTTATCGCTAGCTACTCTTCTTTTTAACCATCCGGGATATCTACCATTAAGTAACATATCAGCGTTATGATTACTTTCAAAAATATAAACTGTTTTATTTTTTAATTTATTAAAATATTTTTGATTAAGGTAACCTGTGTCTGTTATTTGGACAACACTACTATCTCCCTCGTTTATTATATATCCACGTGAATCTGATGTATCATGACTTGTTTTAATATTTTCAATTAAAAGATTATCTATTATCATATCATCTTCTAAAAGAATAATATTTTCATATGTTTTTAAATATGGTAAATCTTCTAACATAGGTATTGTTAATATTAAGGTTGGACTATATTTTTTAATTATATTTTTTATAGAACTTACATGGTCTGAATGAGTGTGAGTGATAAAAATATAATCGATATTATCTAAATTGGTATTATTTTCAATTAGTTTTTCATTTAGATACGTCATTGTACAACCGGCATCAATTAGGATTTCATGGTTTTTTGTTTTGATATAAGTTGAATTTCCTTTTGAACCACTTGCTAATACACTTACTAACATGAATACACCGCACATGGATTAATATATTGGCCATTTTTTAAGATTGAAAAATGTAAGTGAGTTCCGGTTGATGAACCTGAATTTCCCATGTTTCCTATATGTTGTGAACGAGATATCTTTTGACCTAAGGAAACTTTGATATCACTTTTCATATGGGCATAAATAAGTTCAAAATCGCCATATGATACTCTTACATAATTTCCCCAAGAATTACCACACATTGAGCCTAAAAATCCTTGATTTGGGCATGATGTATTAATCGCAATTACTGTTCCTTCAGTTGCTGCATAAATTGGTGAGCCAAAACCGGTTCCAGAAATATCTATTCCGTTGTGATGTCTTCCCCAACGCCATGCAAATGGGCTGGTAATAACATATGGAGATAGAGTTGGCCAACGCCATTCATCGTTTCCAGTGTTAACATATTCATAATTAATTCCGGGATTAGAATAATATTTTGTTCCTTTAGCTACTATTTTGTTAACTGTTGGTTTTATTTCTTCAGATTTGGTAATAACTAGTTTTTCAATTTCACCATTTTTATATTGAATTGATTCAGTTACTTTAGAAATACCATTTACGCCTTCTTGAATCACTTTAGTTTGTCCAACATACATATCTTTATCTTCTTGATATTCAGTTACAGCTTTATTAGTTATGTTTTCAACTACTTCTACTTCATGAATAATTTCTAATAAAGGAGAAATTAAGCCAATAGATACCTCTTGGTTTTTTTTAAGTAAAGTATTCTTACTTGTGATTGTTGGATTAGCAATTAAGAATTCCTCAATACTTAGATTATTATTATCAATGATGCTATCTATTGAATCATTTTCTTTTACTGTATATGTTTTTTGTTTTTCGGTTGTTCCAAATAATAAATATTTACTTAAATCATCTGTGTTAGTAAAGATTTTCTTATCAGTACTTATTAAAGTTTTCTTTATAGTTATTTCATCTTCCCAGTAAACAGATGTTATTTTAGTTCCTTCATCTGTTATTTCTTCTTGGGTATTATTTTTATAATTATTTAATTTATCTTTACCAACAAACGCTGAAACCATATTATAGAATGCATCTTCAAAATATTCTTTTTTTAATGTATAAATATATAAAGGTTCTTTAGTTTCATCTTTATATTTAATAGTAACTACGTATCCTTCAATGGTAAAGGGACTATCATGTTCAATTGTACTATATATTTGTTCAGAACTTTTAATATTATCATTATAAGTAGTTACTTTTTCGATTTCAAGTCCACCAGGAGGATATACTTTGTCTACACCATAATTATTTTTTATTTCTTGTTGTTTTTCATCTACTAATTCTAGGAACTCATCTTCATTAGATAAATATCCAATGCTTTTTCCTTCAACAAATACTTCATAAACGTCTTTAGGGACAGCATTTTTTTTAGTTGTTGGCAGTAATAAAAACATTATTGCAGATATTAAGACAGTTAATAATATTGAAATTAAAATTTCTTTCTTTTTCATTTAATCACTTCACTTTTTTAATTTTCTTCATTTTTCTTTATGTAATTTCTAAAATTACTCATGCTTCTTTCAAATAATAATTCGATTGTTCCTGTGCCACCGTTACGATGTTTTCCAATTATTAATTCGGTTATTGAGGTATCAGTTTGTTCAGCTGCGGCTTTATTATAATAATCATCACGATATAAGAACATTACGATATCGGCATCTTGCTCGATTGATCCTGATTCTCTTAAGTCAGACATAATTGGTCTTTTATTTTCACGAAGCTCAACACTACGAGATAACTGGGCAAGAGCAACAACGGGAACTTTTAATTCCATAGCCATTGTTTTTAAGGAACGTGATATTTCAGATACTTCTTGTACACGGTTTCCTTCATTTTTGCTTGATCCGGAAATTAACTGTAAGTAATCGATAACAATTAGTCCTAAACCTTTATCACTAGTTGCTAGTCGACGACATTTAGCTCTTATTTCGGATATTGTCATACCAGCATTATCTTCAATATAAAGATTTGTTTCACTAAGTTCACTCATGGCCTCATTAACTTTTTTCCAATCGTTATGTTCTAAACGACCAGTTCTTACTTTATTCATTTCGATTCCGCCAGCTGCTGCTATCATACGCATGGCAAGTTGTTCAGCGGACATTTCTAAGTTAAATAAGGCAACAGCTTTATCACTTTTTGATGCAGCATTAACGGCAAGGTTTAAAGCAAACGCGGTTTTACCCATAGCAGGACGAGCAGCAACTATGATAAGTTCATTTTCATGTAAACCACTAGTTAATTTATCCAGGTCATAAAAACCAGTTGCTAGACCTGTAATTTCATTTTGATTCTTAGCAAGTTTTTCTATTTGTTCTTGAGCACTTTTCATTACGGAAGCAATTGATTTAAATTCTCCGGCTTTACGTGCTTTAGTAACTGAAAAAATTTTCTTTTCAGCATCATCAATTAAATAGTTAGTTTCTTCTTCTTCATTATAAGCATCACTATTAATTTTATTTGTTACATCAATTAATTTTCTTCTTAAGGCTTTATCTTTAATAATATCAATATAGTAATCAATATTAGCAGAAGATATTACTGAATCAATTACTTCACTTAAATATTCAATTCCACCAATAGCGTTAATTGAAATATGTTTTTCAATTTCATTTTTAATTGTTGATGAATCTAAAGGAATTTTATTTTGATGCAAGGTATAGATAGCATCAAATATGCGTCTATTTGCTTCACTAACAAACATATCACTTTCTAATTCTTCACATATTTTATCACAAGCATACCTTGTTAAAAATGCGCATCCTAAAGCCATCATCTCAGCCTCAAGATTTTGAGGCATTTTTCTTTCGGCCACTTACTTACACCTCTTTTATAGATATAGTTAAACTAGCAACTACTTTCTTATGTAATTTGATAGAAACTTTATGAATTCCTAAGGTATCTATTTGATGATCTAATTCAATAATTTTTTTATCAATATTAAATCCTTTTTTATTTAATTCTTCAGCTATTTGTTTAGAAGAAATAGTACCAAATATTTTACCATTTTTACCTACTTTGACTTTAAATGTTAATGTTAATTTTTCAATTTCTTCTTTATCACTTTCACATTTCTTAACTAGTAGGTCTTCTTCTAGTGCTCTAGTTTCTAATTCATTTTGTAATCTTTTTTTAGAACCATCAGTATATTTTACAGCAAGTCCATTTTTAATAAGAAAGTTTTCAGCATATCCATCACTAACTTCTAATACATCGTCTTTCTTTCCTTGTTTTTTTACATCTTTTAATAATATAACTTTCATGCAAACCTCTCCTGTCTAATTCCCTAATAGTATAACAAATAAATTAAAAAAAAGATACCTATAATAGTTTTGGAATAAAGTTTAAAAATTACTCTGTAGCGTAATTTTTTGGTAAATTTGGCAATTTATTACGCTATGGTGTAAATTTTTATTAATTTTCTCATTTTATTACAGTATAAAAAATACCACTATGGTTAATAGTGATATTTTTTAGTTTTAATTATTTAATTTTTCTATTAATTTATTTTGATAATCTTTATATTTTTTGATAAATTCTTCTTTTATATCTACAGGTAAATCTCCAATTTTATTTCCAAGTTTTGATTTCGAATCTGTATATATTTTAGTGGTTTTAATAACGAATCTTTTATTTAACCCTATTTTCTTTGCTTTTTCTTCATTTAATTCAACATCATATCTTCCACATTCAACGGAAGAAGATATAATAACATAATGGATATCAACAAATTTCAATTCATTCGAACTATCATTTCCTATTACTAATATTGGTCGTATTTTTAACATGTTGTCATTTGGTTTTGTTGCAACATATGTCCATATTTCTCCAAGCATTATTAGTTCCACGCCTCATCATCTGGTTCAAATATTTCATTTGTGAAATAATTTGCAATATTTAATTTGTTTATTGTTTTGTCACTTCTTTCATCTGGATCTAGCCCTTCTCTCGAATTTATCCATGGTTCTGGATGAATTTTATTAATAATCCATTTTGCAATTGTGATTGCATCATATACCTTCCTCATAATAATGTCACCCCTTATCACTTATATTATATCACCCTCTCAAATTATTATTAAATTTTTCAAAAATTAATTTAACAATTCACAAAGTGCAATATTGCAAATTAAAAAAGATTGTTTTACTTTGTACAATCCTTTTAAAATCTAAATTTTAATAGTGTATCGTCTTCTGATAACTCCAATACAGTTTTATTTAATATTAATTTTTTTAGTTCTTCATCACTGTTTTCTATATGATATTCATTAATTGAAAAAATATATTGTTTATCTATTTTAGTGGCAGTCCTATCAATAATAGTTAATAAAGTTGATAATTGTCTTTTATCAATACCTTCAAAACAAGCTGAATCTTGAATCAAAAATTGAAGACTGGTATTGTAATAGAAAATTAGTAAATCTATCAAAAGATTTCTTACAGCTTTAACTCCCTCACCAAATTCTCCAGTTAAGTTTAATTCAAATACAATTGGTGAACTTTCAACACGGCGAGTACTTGATGAAACAGATATATCAAAAAAAGCTTTTCCATCGTCTCCGTAAATTTCATTTACCAAGTCAAAAATGTATTTTCTGTATTCATTAATTTTTAAATCATATTGTTTCATTTGTTCTTCAAGCAAAATATATTTTTGATTAATTTCATTTTCTAAATTTTTCTTTTCTGATAAATTTGATATTGCTCCAATAGTTTTATTATACTCATTTTCTATAGTAGATAATTCTGCATTTTTTAATTGATATATATTCATTGCTTCCTTAAATAAATTATTCTCAGCTATTTTAGACGCCAAATCATTTACCACCGGAGTTAATTCATTAATTTTTATTTCCAGTGTTTGTATATGCTTTTTATAATTAAAAATAGCAGAAGAATAAGATTCTATTTTATCACCAAACATACTATTATAAAAAGACTGTACTTCATTTAGAGTTCTTTTTACCATTTCTGGTACATCTACTTTTGCTATATCATACATTTTAACAACATCATCAGAAGACAAATCCATTTTTTTCATTTCATCTATCATTTCACTAAGCTGTTTAATCTTAACTTTTAAATTTTCCTGTTCTAATTTTAATACTTTAAGTTCATAGCTTTTCTCTGTGTGTGCTTTTACAAGTCCTAGAGAGTCGTCAGCAATCTTTAAATGTTCAATTCTTTTTGATAAATCAGATAATTCGATTTGTTTTTTATTTTTTTCTTGTTCTAATAAAAACTCTCTTTCTTTTAAATCACTCAAAGTATCTTTAAATTTTTGACTATAATCTTTTATTGCCTTGACCTTTTCTTGTGTCTTTCTCATATTTTCGAACAAATCAATTACATTGTCCAACTTTAATAAATTTAAAACAGTAATTGTATCTTCTTTCGTAGGATTTATATTAACATCACTAATTATATTCTGCCTTCTTTTTAATAATATTTGTTTTGCATTTTGTTTTGGTTCTATATTAAAAAAACTTAAATATTTATTGTAGCTGTAAATTTCATCATTAATTTTTATAGACTTAGAATCACCTAGAGTTCTTTTTACATTATATTTCTTATTATTATGTTCAACAACAGCTTCTATACTCCATCCATATATTTTATCAGAGAAATCATCTTTTTTTTCTTTTTTTCCAAATATATAAGATATAAATTTTAGTAATAAAGTTTTTCCGATACTATTTGTTGTTTTTTTCTTTTTAGTTGGTTGTGTAATTTTTCCAAAAATAATAGATGCACCATTTGTTTTAAAATCAATATTGCGAATTTCTTCTCCTTTTGGATTATAAATTTTCATGTTCAATATTTTCATTATAAATCACCCCTTTTTCATTGTAATTGATCATCTTTGACATAAACATAAAATTAATAGCTAAAACAAATTTATTATATGATGGAATACATTTTACTTTTCCATTGCTATTCAATTGTTGTTTTAATTTATTCCACAATTCATCCAATGTAAATTGCTTATTACCAAGTGCATTTAAAATAAGTGATGATACTCCTATCAGGCTATCTGATATTGGTAAATATTTATTTGGTAATATCATTTTGTATTTCCTCCTTCTCAAAAATATCACACTTATCAAATATATATATTACCAAATATTTTATTTCATTCATATGATTATCTAAATCGCTGAATAGCTTGCTAATATCATAAATTATAGAATTAAACAACTCAACTCCAGTATATTTATCCTTATTATCTAAATAGACTTTAATAACATAATTTTTAGCATAATTAAATCTTTCTAAAGAATAAATATCTTGACTCATTTCACTTACTGCCTTATCCACAATATATAATTTGCTAATAATCATTTCAATTTCACTTTTAATTTTTTGTAAATTATTAATTCTAATTTTATTCTTAGTTGAAATTCTTTTATAATTTGTAGTAAATCCTCTTGTATAACTTTCCATCGCAGTCTTAGATATCATTCCGATTGTAGTAATTATATCAGTTGCACTTGGTTCATTATAATCGACATTTCTTGCCATATTTAATTTAAGCATTATTTTGTAAAGAATAGATGAATCTAAATCATTAAGCATTGACTCAATAAATTCCAAATTTTCTACAGAGCATTTAAAATCAACGTGATATATGTTTTTACCTTCTTCTATAATTTTATTGTATTCATCTGTATTATTTGGTGGAAGTCTATTATCTTTTGTATTTACTAAAAGAATTGCTTTTTCTATTTTTCCGCCCCACATCCCTTTTTCATAAACATTAGTTAATAAACCAGGCTTTCCGTTCTTACCTAGCAAATCACTTCTTAATTTTTCTTGTATTTCATTATAAAAAGACTTGCTGGGTAATATTGGTGAAAACATCATATAAAATACTTTATCTTCAACAACCCATCCATCATTTTTATAGTCTCCTCGCATTGCTTGAGGCATTTCAAAAGTTTTTTGTGTGTAGTCATAATATGTTTTTAAAACTATATACATTGCATTTTGAAAATTATTTCCTGTTTTTCCTCTTAGAACGTCAATTATTTGTTGCGTCATTTCCATTCTTTTATTTAATTCACTTCTATCTAAGGAATTTAACATATTATCACCTCACTATTTGATTCTATTATACTATATATTCTTTTGCTTTAAAATATAATTTAAAAAAATATCACTAAATTTAAAAAATACCACTATATATAATAGTGATATCTTTAATTACAATTTATTTTACAAATGGGATTAAAGCCATAAATCTTGCTCTTTTAACTTGTTTAGCAATATATCTTTGATGTTTAGCACATGCTCCTGTCATTCTTCTTGGAAGTATTTTTCCTTTTTCATTGATATATTTGGTAATAATATTTACGTCTTTATAATCTACGCTTTTTCCAGCACACATTTGACAAATTTTCTTTTTCTTACGATAAAATTCAGCCATTTTTAATTTCCTTTCTAAAATGGTAGATCGTCATCACTTAGAACTACTTCTGAACCGAAATCTTTAAATGGATCTTCATTAAAATCATTAGTTTCTACGTGATTAATATCTCCAGTTTGATTTACAGCAGGCATAACAGGTGTATTATTTGTGCTTCCTTTACTACTTAAGAAAGTAATATTGCTAGCATTTACTTCAGTTACATATACTGTTTTGCCTTCATTATTTTGATAATTTCTTGTTTGAATTCTTCCTTGTACTCCGATTTGAGAACCTTTAGTACAATATTTGCATAGGTTTTCTGCTTGTTTTCCCCAAATTACACAACTAATAAAATCTGCATCTCTTTCGCCATTTTGATTTGAAAATTGACGAGATACGGCAATAGTGAATGAACAAGTTGTGTTTGTTCCATTCATTGTATTTACTGTTCTAAGTTCAGGATCTCTAGCAAGTCTGCCTACTAATACGACATTATTCATTAACTACTCCTCATCTAATTTAATAATTTGATGTCTAATGATATTTTCATTTAATCTAGCCTTACGATCAAGTTCAGCTATAGCTTCATTAGATGCTTCAACTGTTAATACATAGTAAAATCCATTAACTTCTTTATTAATAGGATAAGCTAAAGTTCTTTGTCCCATTTCTTTAACGTTAGTAATTTTACCATTTAAATCAGTTACAGTTGATTTTAAACTTTCAACTACATTTTTAACAGCAGCTTCTTCTAAAGTAGTTTTAACAATAAACATTACTTCATAATTTTTCATTTTTCTATCCTCCTTCTGGTCTTTTCGGCTTATATTTAAATATAAGCAAGGAGCTTTCGCTCAAGCAGTATATTAGCATATTTTTATTTAATATTCTAGTCTGTTTTTAACCTTTTTTATTATTTTGTAAAAGATAATGGTAAAATAGTGTATTTAATAAATATGAATTACCGCATCTACGAATTCCATTTATAATTTTGATAAGACCTCTTCTTTAACTTCAATAAGTTTATTTAAGAAATAATCTCGTTTTATTTCCATTTTGTTGTGCCTCATAAATACAATTTAACTTATTATTTAAAATAGACTATACGTTAAATCTAAAGTAAACAATATCACCATCTTGCATTAGGTAGTCTTTTCCTTCTAAACGCATTTTACCGGCTTCTTTAACTTTTAATTCACTACCATATTCTTTTAAATCTTCAAATGACATTACTTCGGCTTTGATGAATCCTCTTTGGAAATCAGAGTGAATTATGCCAGCACATTCCGGAGCTTTCATTCCTTTTCTAAATGTCCATGCACGACATTCGTCTTTTCCAGATGTAAAGAAGGTTTGAAGTCCTAGTAAATCATATGTAGCATAAATTAATTTATCTAACCCGCTGTTGGAAATACCTATTTCTTCTAAGAATGATTTCTTATCATCATCGTTCATTTCAGCTAGTTCTGATTCCATTTTGGCACTTACTACAATTACTGAGGAATTTTCATTAGAAGCATATTCTCTAACTTTATCAGTGTATTCGTTATGTCCAATGATGGCGTCATCTTCACTTACGTTTGCCATATAAATTATTGGTTTTAACGTGATTAAGCAAAATGATTTTAATAGAAGTAGTTCATCTTCATTTAAATCTATTGTTCTTAATGATTTATTTTGAAGTAGAGCTTCTTCGCATTTTCTTAGGGTTTCTAATTCAAATAAATCTTTTTTATCTTTACTTGATTCACATTTTTTGGCAATTTTACCAATTCTGTTTTGAATTATTTCTAAATCTGACATTATTAATTCAACATTAATTATTTCGATATCTCTAATAGGATCTACTCCGCCTTCAACATGAATTATGTCTGAATTCTCAAAGCATCTTACTACTTCAACAATAGCATCTACTTCTCTAATATGAGATAAGAATTTATTACCTAATCCTTCTCCTTTTGATGCACCTTTAACAAGTCCTGCTATATCGGTAAATTCATAAGTTGTTGGGACGGTTCTTTCGGGCATATACATATTTTCTAAAAATTCTAAACGATAATCGGGTACTGTTACTACACCAACATTAGGATCTATTGTAGCAAATGGATAATTAGCCGCTAAAATATTCTTTTTAGTTATGGCGTTAAATAATGTACTTTTTCCTACGTTAGGTAATCCGACGATTCCTGCTTTTAACATATTATCTCTTCTTTCTTTTCTCTTGATAGTTTTTTGATGATAAAATTTCTTTTTTAACTGCTTCTAAATCTGGTTTAACTCCTCTGTTTAGGAGAACTTGAATTAAATCCATTCCGGGGCCACGATTTCCTTCGATAATTAATGGATCATTATCTGTTATTGCAACATCCCATCCAACAACGTTAACATCATCATTAACTTTAGCAGCTTCTTTAGTCATTTTAATTATTTCTTTCCAATAGGGAATAACAAATCCATCTACTTTAACTTTAGTTGTAGGTGTATAATCTGATTCACGATTTTTCTTATCAATGGCTTTTCCTTCTAAAATACCTTTTTTGATATTTACATTAACGCCTACTCCGCCACTATGGAAGTTATCTACTAGTGAGTTACCACTACCAATTCTGACGGCTGCAAATAAGATATCTGCTTTACCATCAACACATTTAGTTACTACTCTTACGGTATTGATGCTTCCTGGATTTAATACTTCCCAATCTTTATTTTGAATGATTAATTCTTCAATTAAGCAATTATCTTTATTTAAGTTTTCATAAAACTCTTTAATATTTTTAATATTTTTAGTTTCTATTTTTTCAACATTTGCTCCACCTAAACCAGATATTGGTTTTCTTACTATTTCCTTATGTTCTTTAATAAATTTAGTTATTTCTTCTAAACCATCTTGATATGAACGACACTCTCTTTTTGCAAATTTTTTAAAGTTATGATTAAAATTAACTTTGTTTGAAAAGAATGGTGCATATTCATAATTAGCAGCTAGTAAATAAAACTTATGTTGATAGCCAATGGTTGCATATGTACTTCTTTCTTTAAAGTTTTTATCATAAAATTTATAATTTAAATAGTCCTGCAAACCTGATTTAAATATAGCGCATGATATGGCTGTATCTATAAACATCAAAAATGCACTTTTATGATTTTTCTTTGATAATTCTTTTAAATCGTTATAGTATCTTTTATAATTTCCTCTTAACGCAAATTTTAATAGTCCCACTTCTTCTTCACCTATTGGTATAATACCAAATTTTTGTAAATATAAAAAGCACTTTGTATTATTTAAAGTGCTTTAACTTGCTTTTTTATTAAGATTTAAAGTTACAGTATATTCTTTTGTTCCTCTTATATATGTACATTTAACTTTATCTCCTACTGAATACATATATAAATAATACTTTAAGTATGATGAATTCTTTATTTCATAATCACCAAATTTAGTGATAACATCGCCTTTTTCTAAACCTGCTTTTTCAGCTGCTGAACCTTTTTGAGTATATCCAACAACAGCTCCTTCAGTAATTGAGTCATCTATTGTAAATCCATATTGCATTTTCATGGCTAATTTGTCAGTAGTGTCTAGGGTACCTACACCAAGAACTGGTCTTTCAATTTTACCATTTTCAATTAGTTTTTCAGCATATTTAACAGCGTCTTCAATTGGAATAGCAAAGCCCATACCTTCAACACCACTACTTATTAATTTCATATTAGTAATACCAATGACTTCTCCATTTGAGTTAGCAATTGGTCCACCTGAATTTCCTGAGTTAATGGCTGCATCTGTTTGCATTACTTTCATTACCCATTTATCTACTGACGCACTACTGTTTTGACTTATTTCAACTAAACGATCTTTACCTGATAATATTCCTCTTGTAACAGTCCATGAATATTCAGTATCAAGTGGAGCTCCAATTGTAAATAAGGTATCTCCTAATCTAGCTTCTTCGTATGAACCTATTTCAGCAACTTTTATAATATTATCTTTATTAACAGATAATACTGCTATGTCTGAATAAGTATCACTTCCTACTATTTCAGCATCATATGTTTTATTATCAGTAAAAATTAATTTAACTGATGTAGCGCCTGATACAACATGAGCATTGGTTAAAACATAAGCCTTATCGCCATCGGTTTTATATACAAAGCCAGTTCCTGATGACACTAAAGTGTTTTTTTGGTAATTTTGAACAACAGCAACTGCATCATATAATTTTTCAACTGCATCTGCAATCCCATTTTCATTAACTGTTACTTCTTTTTCTGATTTATTTATGATAGTTTGATTAAATAATCCTTTTTTACTAATTAAATAATATGTTCCGAATGATCCAAGTAAAAAACATACTATCATTATTACTATAATTATTATTCTATTTTTTTCTTTCATTTTTAATCCTTTCTTTTTAATATCTTATTATTTCTTTATAATTAACGGGTAAACCCATTGTATCTAATACTTTTTTAATATCAATTGTGTGTAAACGTCCGGCTAAAACATCTATTTCATAACTTAGTTCACTTATAAATAATCTAAATTGATCTTTAGCAAGTAATTGTTTTAAAATTATTACAAGGGCTAGAATATCATTTTTACCATATACATATTCTCCATTTTGAATAGGAATATCTAGATAACTATGAATGCCATTATCTTCAATTATTTTTTGAGTACGATGATTAAAAACAATATCTTCATGAGCACATAAATTACGGTAATTAGCTAAGATTGGTAAATAAGTCATTAAATCATCTTTAGAAACATTGTAGATATCCGATATTGCTTCTTGGTCGGATTCTTTCATGATTGTAAATAATTCACTAACTATACCAAAAGATAATACTTTTACAACTACCCATAAAGGAATATATCCATAATTTTTTATATAGTGCATTGTTGCTTGATGTTGTCCACCATTAATTCTAATTTGTCTTTTCATTTTTCTTATTAGATCATTTATCTGTCTTTGTTTTTCAGGACAATGACTAAAATTAGTTGCTTTTAAATAATCTTTTTCTTTATAACCATATTGCTTTGATAATTGATAGGAAAAAATGCTTTTCATATTATTTTCTACGACTAAGAGATTTTTAAATAATATATTTCTTACTTGTCTATCAAAATTAAATAATGCGATAATTTCTTTAAAATTTGTTCCTTCTTGATAATACCTATCTGTACCATTTTTTAAAAATAAATGTCGATATCCATTAATAAAAAAGTAATTTTCTCTTATTAGGGTTTCTTTTGCAAAATCAATGTCATCTATTATCATACCTCTTTCTTGCAAAATTGATACTTGTTCATCGATTGTTTTAAAGACTTTTGTTTTCACTCTTGCACTCCTCTACTTTGAAAAGTATATCACATTTCGCAAGATTATAGTACTAAGTTAATATGAAAAAAATGTGAAATTATGAAAAATATGTAATTATTCCTTCTGTTATTATTTTAGCAAGTTCAATTTGATAGGTATTAGTTTGTAATTTTGTTCTTTCATAATCGTTAGAAAGAAAGCCGCATTCAATTAAGACACCTTTTTTATTTAATAATTTATACATATAGGTATTATTAATTGTTTTAATTTTACGATTGTTTTTAGTGTATTTATTTAAAGTATTTTGGATGTGTTCAGCTAATTTCTTATTATCTTTTACGTAAAATACTTGAGGTCCTTTATATTTTTTATCTTGATAAATATTTTGATGGATAGATATGTATAAATCAGCTTTAGAATTATTTATTAGTTTAATGCGATTATCAAAATCACTTTTTTTACGATACAAAGCATTGGGGTTACTAATATCATTATCATCTTTTCTAGTTAAATAAACTGTTGCTCCAGCATTTGTAAGGGTTTCTTTTAATTTATAAACTATTTGTAAGTTGATTTCTTTTTCATTAACATTTTTAACTGTTGCTCCGTTATCAACTCCGCCATGACCAGCATCTAAATAAATTATTTTGCCAAGTAATGGAAACGTTAAATTGCTTGCGTTAACATTAAAAATAGAAATAAGTATTATAGAAAATAAAAGTAAAATTAAAGATATTTTTATAAGTTTATTTATTGTTATCACCTATAAATTATATGATATTAAGAAAAAAACACCACTTTTAGGTGTTTAATTATCTATTTTGTATAATGTTTTTATTATATAGTATTGCCTCGTTCTGGATTGTTTTGTTGAAAATATGATACCCAATCGGTAATATTTTCAGTTCCAACAGGCTTGCACTCTGGATGAGCACTAAAAAAACTATTCCAACTTTCGTTTGTTTGATAATATCTTTCAGATGCAGCTAAAGGGGGATTATTTATAATATTTTCAGTTGCATATGTTGGATTCTTAGATTTATATCTTTGAGAGTAGGTTCCTCCATCAAACCAAGCTGTATATGTATCGTACCATTCATTTACCTGTTGACCATCAAATACTGCTCGTGAATCATTAGTTGCTGCCCATTCTCCTGCTTCACAATAACCTACAATTCGGCCAGGTCCGCTGGTGCCATACCATTTATCGCTTCTTCGATATGTTGAATTAGATGGATTAGCACCCCCCCAGTGGGGAATATTCGCTGCATACATAACATCATTTCCACACATCTGTACACCATCTGCTCTTATCCAATATCCCGGATCATAACCAACTTCTAAAATATAAAGTTTCAAATCATAACTATTTTTTAAAGAATCAGGGCAAAATGTTTCTTTAATATACTTTCCATTTTGATAAAAATACTGAGTTCCATTACAGTCATACAAAGTAGTTTTTGGAAGATTTGCAGGATCATACCCATTTACATAGCCTTCTTGATTTGCTGATATATTCGCTAAATTTGTTATTTTTGCGCTATCTTCAGTTGCAAATAAATCTATTTCACTATTTAACAAATTAGTAGCATTATTTCCTATTAATGTATCAATATCTACGAGTGAATTAGCACATTCTGTTAATTTTTCAATTATTATAGACGAATGTTCACTGTAGATATCCATTTCACTATTTAAAACTTCTTTAAAGTTATTTAATGATGAGCATGGTGAAACATCTAACGTTTTTATTGATTCATAACTATTTATATTATCGCTTAGTATTTTTGATATATATTGTGCACCTTCTAATAAATTATTTGGATTTACTTTTACATTTGCCATATATTGAATTCCTTTCTTAAAATAATGCTTTTATACTTTTATTTTACAATATATTTCTTACAATTTGAAATTATTTATTAGTATATATGTAAATATAAAGTGAAATTTACATGCAATTATCAAAATTTACATGTTGCACTACGATATATTTCTTGATTTTAATTAAGTATTCTTACTTATCTTTTATTAATTAAATTTTTTAAATTCCAAGCAGCAATTTGGCTACATAGAAATAAATAAGTAAGCTGCAGGCATCAACGATTGTAGTAATAAAGGGGCTAGCCATAACAGCAGGATCGAATTTTAACTTTTTAGCTATAAGGGGAAGGGTGCAACCAATTAGTTTAGCAAGTATAATAGTAAATATAAGAGTTGTGCAAACTGTTAAAGCAACAAGTATTGGGATTCGATCAATTATAATTAGTTTAATGAAGTTACACAATGCGAGAGTAATTGAACATAATAAGGCAACACGTGATTCTTTCCACATTACTTTAAAGATATCTTTAAATTCAATATCATTTAAAGATAATGCACGGATAACACTGACGCTTGACTGGCTTCCAGCGTTTCCCCCTGTATCCATTAGCATAGGAATGATGGCAGTAAGAATCGTGTATGCTTTTAATTCTTCTTCAAAACTTTCAATTATTTTGCCAGTGAAGGTTGCAGAGATCATTAAAAGTAGTAACCAAGGCATTCTGGCTTTATAGGTTTCAAAGATAGTTGTTTGATCGTATGGTTTTTCACTTGGCGTAATAGCAGCCATCTTTTCCATATCTTCGGTTGCTTCTTCTTCAATAATATCAACTACATCATCAATTGTTATGATACCTACTAAACGATTTTCTAAATCAACTACTGGTAAAACGGAATAATCATAATCTTGGAAATATTTAGCAACTTCTTCTTGATCCATTAAAGTAGAAATAGCATGTTCACATTCTTCCATAATATCATCAATTAACATTTCGGGATCATTTATAAGTAAATCTTTGATAGAAATACGGCCAAGTAATTTTCGTTCATTATCAGTTACGAAGCAAGCATCAAATGAAGCAAATTCATCTTTTTGTTTTCTAATTCTAGCAATTGATTCTTTGATAGTTAAGCCTTTTTTCAGATGAATATATTCTACTGCCATTAAAGATCCAGCAGAATTTTCAGGGTATTTAAGTAAACGATTAATGTCATTTCTAGTATCTTTATCTACGTTAGATAAAAGTGATTGAACCATTACAGCAGGCATTTCTTCAAATAAGTCAGCTGCATCATCGGTAAACATATCTTCAATTATTTGGGTTGCTTCTTTTTTAGATAATAAATTTATCAAGTGTTTTTGGGTTTCATCTTCTAAATTAACAAATACATCTGTTGCAATAGTTTTAGGTAGTAATCTAAATACTTTAATCATTTCATCTTCTTCTAATTCTTCTAGGAATTCGGCTATATCATATTCATTCATTTCAATTAAAGTATTTTTTAATTCTTTTAAATTATTGTTAACTAATAATTCTTTTAAGTTTTCCATTTGTATCACTCCTTCTTTTTCCGTAAATTAATTTAACATTATATAAGAAAAAAAGAAAGACATTTTTATTATTTTGTCTTCCTTATAAGTTATTTAATTTTTTAGAAATTGTTACATTTTTATTTATAGCTTCATAGTTATCAATAATAAATACGAAAGCATTTTCATCTATTAGGTTAACTCCCTCTTTTAAACGGTAGTAGTCTTTGGTATCAATTACAGTCATAATAATTTTATTTTTGTTATTTGAATAACCACCTTTTACATTAAATTCAGTATAGTCATGACCAAGTTCATCAATTAGATAATCTTTAACTTCTTTTTCTTTGGTTGTTATTATAAAGAAGGTTTTAGAACTGGATATTCCAACTTTAGATTTAGTGGACATATATCTTATTAAAGATATAACAATAGTAGAATATACAGCTGTTTCAAATCCATAAAGTAATGTAGTTATTATAATAATAATTAAATCAACTAAGACAGATAATTCTTTATTTTTTCTAGTACGATAATTATTTACTACTTCATCTAGGATTGTGAAACCTCCAACGTGATAACTTTCTTTGTGAATTAGACTATATCCTATACCTGTTAGATAAGACCCAGCAATAACTAGAACAATATTGTCAATGGTTGAGACATCTATTTTATTAGTAAAGTAAAATGAGATATAAATAAAAATAGGAATTAAGAAACTGGTTAGAGCATAGCTTTTACATTTACCATAACCAATTGTTAACAAGCCAAAGAATAGTAAGATAAGATTTACTGATAAAATGGTTATACCGGGATTAATTGGAAAAGCATTATAAAATATTTCACTTAGACCAAATACGGATGTTGATATTAAATTGTTTGGTAAAAAGAAAATATTATAAGTTAAGGCGATAATTAGACTTCCTAAAATTATATTTAAATATTTTTTCATTTTTTCTCCTTTAAATAGCTTTCCATAAAGCCAAGAATGTTTCCATTTAGTACGTCATCGGCGTTGTAATTTTCATAACCAGTTCTAACGTCTTTAACAAGTTTATATGGTTCTAGAGTGTAATTTCTTATTTGGCTACCAAATTCAATATTGGTATGATTTTTTAATTTATCAATATTTTGTTCCTCGTTTTTTTCCATTAAGGAAACTATTTTACTGGTTAATACTTTCATTGCTTGTTCTTTATTTTTTAACTGACTGCGTTCATTTTGGCATGTTACGACAATTCCTGTTGGCAAGTGAGTGATACGGACAGCTGAGTCGGTTGTGTTTACTCCTTGACCACCTTTTCCACTTGAACGATAAACATCTACTCTTATATCATCGGGTTTAATATCTATTTCTTTAGGTGAATCTATTTCAGGTATTACTGATACGGCTGCAAATGAGGTATGTCTTCTTTTATTAGAATCAAATGGGCTTATTCTAACTAAACGATGAACTCCTTGTTCACTTTTAAAGTAACCATAAGGATAATACCCTTCAATTTTCATGGATACTGAATTTATTCCGGCTAAGTCATTTTTTTGAATATCTAATATTTCATATTTATAGTTATTTTTTTCACAAAACATTTGATACATACGAAGAAGCATACTTGCAAAGTCACAGCTTTCAGTACCACCAGCACCGGGATGAATTTCTAAATAGCAATTTTCCGAATCATATTTTCCATTTAAATAGGTTTCTATTTCTAGCTGTTCTATTTCTTTTTGAATAGATGTTAAGTTATTTTCAATTTCTTTAGTTTCTTCATCTGTTTCATTTAGCATTTCTAATAATTCAAGATAATTGTCAACATTATTTTTTATTTCTAAATATTTAGCTGTACTCTTTTTTAAATTGGATAACTCATTATTTAATTTATTTGATAAATCATGATTTTGATATGTTTCTTCCTTAGAAAGATTTTGTTCAAGTTCATTGATTCTTAATTTTTTATTATCAATGTCAAAGTGACCTCCCAATTTTAGTTATTTTTTCTTTTAAATTGTTAAGTTCTTCTTTTAATTTGTAGATTTCCATATAATCACCAATTAAAGTATATATTTTTTTGAAGAAAAAAACAAGAATTGATTTTCTTGCTTTAAATTATTTTATTAGATTTTTTAAAGGCAATGGCTTCTTTAGTTGATTTAATTAATTGTTTACCTATATTTGGTTCGTAATATTCGTAACAATCTTCTTTGGTATCATCTATTATTCCACGATAGAAAATAACTTCATTAATGGCATAATATGGATTTAATCTGCGATTTAATTCGGCAACTTTTATTTCTTCAGTTAGTACTAAATTACTTATTTCTTCACTACTTATTAAACCTTTTTTGATTTGCTCTAATATAGCAATTTTTTCATTTTTGTTAAGATATTCATAATATCTATCATATACTAATTCTTCTAGGTATTTAATATAATCTGATGGTGCTTTAAAATATTTTCTTTTTAAGATATTTTGTTTATAAGAAAATAAATCTGCATAAACGGTTTTCATAGCAATGTTTCCACGGACTTGCAAAGGAAGTGGCTTAATAAATTTGTGATAATAAGCAAAGATTTCATAACCATCCATGTTATTTGGAATATCTAATTTATGAAGATATTTTCTTGCTGCTTCTAAGAATCTTAATAATTCTTTTGGATCAGTAAATTTACGGTCTTTTTGGTTAAAAAGCTCGTTAGAATTAAGCAATTTATTTACTAAATACCCCCCCCGCAACGTCTATATAGCCTAAACTTATATCTAAATCTTCGTTATCACGACGACGAGCAAGTATATCTTTTGCTATATCATTATACTCATAATTACTAAAAACATCTCCTAGTTTTAAACCGCTATATTTTTGAGGCAAGATATAAAAACCAGTTGTTTCACTATTTGATTTGGCGTTACTAAAATCGATTGAGTTTCCTATATAGTCTGTTGCATCGGCAATAATTATTTCACCATTATGTAAATTTATTTCAACCCATCTATGATCTTGCCCAGGAATCTGCATTATTTTATTTTCAATTCCAAAATAATTTAGGATGTATGAATAAAGTTCTGACCACTGACTGCAAACCACGTAAGAGAATAATTTAGCATTTTTTACATCTATTGGAGTATTAACAATTATTTGTTTTTGTTCATTAGAAACTTTAGTGTAGGAGATATCATAATATAAGTTACGAGCAAGTTCGATATAGACGTATCTAGCAATTAATTTTGGTTCGGTTAATCTTTTGGACTTAACTTTATTAATTATGTAATCCGTTAAACTATCTGTAACTAAATTTACAGGAATCTTACTATCTTTAGGTTTCTTTTCAGTATTTTTACTTATTATAAATTTTAATTTATTTTCAATGTCTTTAATTATTTTATCATAGCCATGTTTATCAATTTCTTTTAATCTTGTTAAATAGTTTTCGGCAATAGTTGTTTGATTTAACAATGCATTTTCGTGATTTGAACTTGTGTTACATGAATAAATAAAATCTAGCATTTCTTTTAATTCAGTTTCAATTCCCATATTATATCCCCCTAAGTTGTGAGTATTTTAGCACACTTGTTCGTTTTTGTCAAATTAAGAAAAATAATATGCTTGGGACATATTATTTAAAATATTCAATACCTATGGCTTTTCTTACTCTTGTTAAAACTTCTTCTGATTTAGCACGAGCTTTTTGTGAGCCTTCTTCTAACATTTTATAAACGGCTTCAATGTTATTTTCATAAATAACACGTCTTTCTCTGATAGGAGTTAAAACGTCATTTAGAACATTAGCAAGAAATCTCTTAATTTTAACATCACCAACTCCGCCTTGTTCGTAATGAGATTTTAAATCGTCTAAGTTTTTAAATTCTGGTAAATATTTGGCAAAATGTTCATCTGTTGAAAAGGCTTCTAAATACATAAAGACAGGATTATTTTTAGTATCACCAGGATCTTCAACTCTAATATGATTAGGATCTGTATACATAGTCATTACTTTTTTAGTTACTTCTTCTGGAGTATCTGATAAGTAAATACAGTTGCCTAATGATTTACTCATTTTATTTTTACCATCAATTCCTGGTAGACGTTTGCAGACATTTTCTGGGGTTAATTGTTTTGGTTCTTTTAAGGTTTCACCATAAATTGAGTTGAATGTTCTTACTATTTCGATATCTTGTTCTAAGATAGGCGCTTGATCTTCACCGACTGGAACTAAATCTGCATCAAATGCGGTAATATCAGCGGCTTGACTTATAGGATATGTTAAGAATCCAACTGGAATTGATTCGCCAAAACCACGTAATTTTATCTCACTTTTAATAGTTGGATTTCTTTTTAATCTTGCTAGACTTACTAAATTCATATAGTACATAGTAAGTTCTGATAAAGCAGGAATTCGAGATTGAACGAAGATACATGTTTTATCAGGATCTAATCCAACTGATAGGTAATCTAACGCTACTTCGATAATATTATCTCTTACTTTTTGAGGATTTTTGGCATTGTCTGTTAGGGCCTGCATATCAGCAATAAAGACATACATATCATATTTACCACTATTTTGAAGTTCGACACGATTACGTAATGAGCCTGCGTAATGGCCTAAATGTAATTTTCCAGTAGGACGATCCCCAGTTAATATTGTTTTTCTTTCCATATTTTTATCATCTCCAAGTTATTTATATTATATAATTTTTATTTTTTTATTTCTACTATTATTTTTTGATAATATTTAAATCAACGTTACCTTCAATACCGGGTACTATGCCACTAGCGGTTTGTTGCCAAATATTGTATTTATTTTGATAATCTGTTTTTTCAGTATAGTGAGCAAGCCAAATGTTGTAATCGTTTAAATCCCATACTTTTTCTAAGTAGGAAGCACTGCCATAAAGGCCAGACGAATACCCTTTTTCGATTAGACGATTCATAAAGCTTTCAGCAATTAGATTAAGTTTTACATAACTAATGTGAAATGAATTAAAATCATCCCAACATTCCCAGTCAAAATAAATAGGTAGTTCTAATTTTTCGTTATTTAAGTTATCAATAATCCAGTCGGCTTCTTTAATACTTTGTTCTAAATCATGAGCTTTACTATAGAAATATAGTCCTACATTTAACCCATGTTCATGAGCAAGTTTTAGGTTACGTTCGAAACGGTTATCCATTATTATACGATTATCTGTTGTGGAAAAGCCAATACGAATTAGAATGTTTTTAACACCACTTTCAGTTAGGGCATCGTAGTTAATATCGCCTTGCCAAGTTGAAACGTCAATTGCAAGTTCATTGGTTGTATTGTTAATATATTTATTGTTAAACTCTGATAATGTGATTGTTTTAGGTGTGTAAGGAGTGGATGGTTCTATTTTATCTTTGATAACTAAGTTAAAGGGACTTTCAGTTAAATTGCCGCTACTATCTTGAGCAGTAAAGTAAAGTTTATAGGCACCAACTTTATTAGCATCATATTCTCCTTTAATGTTACAAGTTATATAATCATCGTAGTTATCACCACAAATTATTTTATCTAGTAAATTAATATCAGTTCCTTTTTCATAGGTAAAAGTTGTTCGATGAAGAATCATTGGTTTAGTTGTGTCTTTAATATTTATTTCAAATTTAAAAGTGTGTTTGTTTTCTTCTTCATCGACATAATTAAATTTAATTTCTTTAGTTCCTAAGATAAGTGTATCAATTTTGAAATCTTCATATTTATAATTATCTGGTAACGTGATTAAATCTGATAAATTAACTTTTTCATTATATTCGATATCAGTTTTAATTACATTTACCGGAACATCAGGAGTTGTTATTGTTTCAACATCTTTATTTGAACATCCAAATGTGAATAAAATAAGTAAATTTAATAGAATTATTTTATATTTCATTTAACCTCTTTATATTAATTATTTAAAAATTCTTTAAATGTTTTTGCTTCATCATCTAATATTTCATTTGTTAATTTTGCATTGTAAGTAGTCTGTTTATCAGAAATTCCAGTAACTAATTTTTTAGCTGTGCCTTCTTCAATATAGACAAAGGTTGGAGCAAATATTCTTTTTTCACCAACTTTAACTGTTTTTCCTTTTGAAGTTGTTAGTGTATAATCTGTTAAGAATTCATCAAAGTAATTTAATAGTTTGTAATAACTATCAGTTCCATCAACTGTTTTTTGTGGTTTATTTTTTTCATCTAATGTATATTTATCTCTTAAGATTTCTTCATGGTCATCACCCCAGATATCAACATAATAAACTTTATCAATATTATTTAAATTAGCAATTTCAATAAATTTTTCAATAACACTACGGCACCATGGACATTTACTGCTACCGATATAAACATAGAATGTTTCTTTATTTTCAATTTTATTAACTATTTCATCTCCACTAGAATATATAAATGGATTATTTTTTGAAATATCTAATTTACGATAGTTTTCACCAGCTATTATTTCTTCACTGTTTTTATTTTCATATTCTTTTTTAAATTTATTTGCATCTGTTTCTTTTTTGGCACAAGATGTTAATAAAACTATAGTTATCAACAATATTATTATTTTTTTCATTATATTCCTTCTTTCATTACAAACTTATTTTATCATTATTTATTTTTGATAAGCAATAAAAAACAAATAAGTTCGGAGTTAAACCTATTTGTTTTATAGTTTGGCTATTTTTTCGGTTAATTAAATTGCGTATTCTTTTATATATTTTGATATTTCTCTTTCAGTTAGAACTTTTCCTTCGCTAATTATATTATCATTAATAATGAGTAATGGAGGATTCTTTACGTTGTAGTTTTTATCGGTTATTACATTTAAAATTGTAGGGGTGAAATCAAGTTTGAGAGTACTTAATGATTTTTTTACATTTTTAATTAATTTTATTTTATTACTAGAATTAGTTCCAACTATTTTTATATTCATTAATTTCCTTCTTTCATTTATTTATATCTTTTAATTATTTACTTCTTAGATGTGATTTTTATTTTTTTAATATATTTTATCACTTCTCCTTTCGACAATTAAATGATATCTAATTAATGTGAAAATGATGAGAAAATTGTATGAAATTTATTTGATTTTATGTTTTAAGATTCTAGTTGTATTTAAAATAGTTAAAACTGTTACGCCAGTATCAGCAAATACGGCATATGCCATAGATGCTAAGTTCATACTTGTTAAGATTAAAATGATTATTTTAGTACTGATTGAGAATATTAAATTTTCTTTAATTATTTTAGCTGTATATTTAGAAATATCAATAGCTTGTCTTATTTTACCTGGATCATCATCGATTATAACAATGTCTGATGCCTCAATAGCAGAACTACTTCCAATGTTCCCCATAGAAAAACCGATGTTTGATGCCACAATTGAAGGAGCATCATTAATTCCATCGCCAACAAATCCGACTAAATTATTATCTTTATTCATTTCTTTTAATAATTCATTATATTTTTGGTTAGGTAATAATTCATATTTTACTTCATCAATATTAACTTTTTTGGCTATTTCTTCGGCTATTTCTTTTTTATCTCCGGTAAACATCATAGTTTTAATATTAAGTTTTTTTAACTCAGAAATTACTTTTTTAGAATTAGATTTAATTTTATCTTCAAGTTCTATTTTAGCAATTATTTTATTATCTACTTTTAAGAATATGCCTTTTTCTAGTTCTTTAGATTTAACAAATTCAGCACTACCGATTTTAACTTTTGTTGAATCTATTTCATAAGAAATACCTTTTCCAGAAATTTCTTTAAAGTTTTTAACATCTTTGGTATTAGTCTTTTTATTAAAATATTTTAATATTGATTTACCAATGGGATGATTACTTAAAGCTTCTCCTTTTACATAATAATTTATAATATCGTTTTTTGAATATTTATTATCTAAAATAATTAGATTTAAATCTTCAAAGTTACCGGTTGTAATTGTGCCGGTTTTATCAAAGATAATAGTATTTAATTTACGTAAGTTATCTAAGTAGTCGCTTCCTTTAATAAGGATTCCATTTTTAGATGAAACTCCTATACCGGAAAAATATGATAGTGGTACGGAAATAGCAATAGCACATGGGCAAGAAATAACTAAATAAGTTAAGGCAATATTTAAGGCTTCTTTTACTGTATAATCAAAGAAGATTGGATAGGTTATAAATACGATTATAGAAATGATTAAGACAACTGGTGTATATATTTTAGCAGCGTGAGATACAAAGTTTTCAGTTTTTGCTTTTTTGTCACTTGCATTTTCAACAAGTTCTAAGATTTGAGCAACAGTTGAATTTTCATAATCTTTAGTTACTTTTATTTCTAATAAATTTCCCATATTAATAGTTCCAGATAATACTTCATTTTGTTCTTTAACACTTACTAATTTAGATTCTCCTGTTAGAGAACTATTATTTAATTTAGAATTTCCTTTAATTATTATTCCATCTAATGGGATTTTTTCACCTTTTTTAACAATGATTGTTTCACCGGTTTTAACATCTTCTGGGCTTACTATAACTTGCTCATTATCTCTTAAAACGCAGGCGTAATCAGGCTTAATATCCATTAAATTTGATATGCTTTTACGAGAATTGTTAAGGGCGAGACTCTCTAATATCTTACCTATTTGATATAGGAAGATAACCATTAATCCTTCCATTTCTTTACCAATTAAAAAGGCTCCTATACAAGAAATACTTATTAACATATTTTCATTTATAATATGGGATTTGATAAGCATCTTTATTGCTTTTATGTTTGTTTTAGATAGTAGAACTATTAAAGCAAAAATACTTAATATTTCATTTATTATTTTATTTTGATTAAATAAATGAGATAACAAGATCAAGAATAAGCCAACAATTAAAATAATTATATCTTTTTTCATTTTATTTTTAGCATCTATATTTTCATTTAGTTCTAAAATGGTTATATCTGGTTCAACTTCTTTAGATTTTTTACTAATATATTTTTTAATATTCTTAGTTAAAGTTGTTTCTAATGTTAAAGTTGATTTACTAAAGTTGCAAGATACATTTTTTAAATTTAGATCTTTGTTTAAGTGATTTTCTAACTCTTTAGCACAATTTGCACAGTCAAGGTTTTCAATTTTATATTTATATTTCATCAATATGTTCAACTCCTACTCTAAATATTTTTTCGACATGGTCATCGGCTAGACTATATATCGTACTTTGTCCTTCTTTACGATATTTAACTAATTTTGATTGTTTTAGAATTCTTAATTGATGAGAGATAGCTGATTGGGTAGAACTTGTTAACTCGGCTATTTCATTTACGCATAACTCCTTTTCTAACAAACAATTAATTATTTTGATTCTAGTAGAATCACCAAATATTTTAAATAACTCTGATAAGTCAATTACTTGATCATCATTTAACATAAATTTCCTCCTTATATGAACGTTTGCTCATATTTTCATTATATGTATAAAGAAAAATAAAGTCAATATCAACTTTATCTTCTCATACCTGTGAAATGTTCTTGATACCAGTTTTGGCTTTCGTTAGACATTCCTGTATCTATTTCATGTTCTCTTTCGTTTTCTTTTGTATACATATCTATAGTTTCTTTTATTTTAGAAATGTAATTTATTTGTTCTTCTGTTAATAGACTAGGATTTATAGCATAAACTTGTTCTAAGGCAACTAATTCTTTTTTCCAAGCTTCCAATCTATTTTGACTTAAATTATTAGGATGTTCGGGATTATTTTGCCAATTTTCTTTAGCTTCATTTTCTTTTTGGATCTTTTCACGTAACTCCTGTTGTCTTTGTAAACGTTCTTGTCTTTTAGCTTGATATTCTTTAAATTCTTCTGATTGTAATTTTCCACTAATAAAAATTATTTGTTCTTGCTGTGGAGATAAAGGAATACCGGCATTTCTTAACATTTCTAAGCTTTGTCCTTCTTTTATAATTTGTTCAGAACTTTTGGCTAAAATATCTTCTAGGAATGGCTTGTCTTGTTTTTTTGGAATAACAATATCTTTTACCTTTTCTTCAACTTTATTTTCTATTTCTGATGGTGTAATTTCAGTTTCCAATTCATTCTTAGTTTGTTCCATAGTATTAGGAAGTTCTTTTTTTGGCTCTTCTGTAAATGAATATGGCAATTCTTCATTATAATTCATGTCTACAGGAGGCAATTCAGTATCATTATTTTTTATTTCTGTTTCAGTTATAACTTCCGGTTCCTTTTCTAATGGGATATCAAGATTTTCTTCAATTTGTTCATTTAGTCTTTTATCAATTTCTTTTTGTTGAAAATCAGTAACCATTTCTAATTCTTGAGATGTTAATGTATAATTTTGGATGTCTAATAAACCTAAACTTTTTTCAAAATAGGTTGGAATTGAAAATGATCCAAACGGTTCAATATGATATATAGGATTATGAATATCTTGTTCTTTGATTACTGGTATTGGTGATGAATACATGGCGTTTAAAAATATTGCTGCATATTCATTTGATAAATCATTATCATATTTTTCTAAGGGATTATTAATAAAGTTAAAATAATCATTACTTAGGTTATATTTTTGTTTTAATTTTTCAGAAAAATCATATACAAAATTTGCTTTAAGTGTTCCTTGATTTGTCTTTTCCATTTGATAATCATTAATACCATTTATAAAATTAAATAGTTCTTGTTCAAATTGTTGATTACTTAATGCACTATATTTTATATCTGCTGAACCTGAGAATATTTCTGGTTTTCCCATATTATCTGTGCTAAATCCACCAAATTCAATTTTTCCTGTAGCTACATTATTTTTTACAACAATTGATTCTCCAATTTGTGTCGGATTTCCCATTTCAAATAATGAACTCATCATTTTTCCTTGTTCACATACTGTAAAACGATATTTTTCTCCGGTTACTGCACTTATAATTAACGATTGCCCTGGATTATTCATTATTTCTTCTTTTGTAACAACTTTTTTATTTTCTAAATCAATAATTTTTCCAATTGGACTTGCATAATATATTCCACTACAATTTAATTTTTGTAAATAAGTTGCTAATGAATAAAAATCATATGTTTGAGAGGCATTAAGTTCATTTTTATATCGTTGAGTAACATACTGTCTTATTGGTTCTGGATATCCTTGTACTTTGTTATTTTCCCAATAATTAATTGTTTCTTGAAGTTCATTAGATTTGTATTTTCTATTGTATTCGCATGTTTTCTTCCACTCTTCTTCTTTTTGCTCTAAACCTATATTTGCTTTTGTAAAGATTTGTTCATAAAATACCTTTAATATTTCCGCCATAGTATAATTTTTTTCCATAAATCACATTCTCGCTTTCATTTTTAGAGTAGTTTATTTAATTTTGTTTGTCAATGTTATGTGTCTATGTTAGACCATATTAGTTATTACTCCAATACTCCATATATAAATATGGGGTATTTTTATAATCTCTGATAG
>CAKOIE010000014.1 GCA_934086395.1 uncultured Bacilli bacterium
CGCAATTTAATTTTACTATATTTCTTCTAAAATAAAAAGACTATTAACAAAAATTTCTTTTGTCAACAGCCTGAAAGATGTTATAAAACATCTTCATCAAAACCTAATGTATTCTTAGTAATATATATAGGTCTTTTTTTAATTTCTAAATATATTTTAGATATGTATTCTCCAACTATACCTATGGCAAGTAAATTTATGCCACCTAGTATTAAAATTAAACATATTATAGATGGATAACCTGGAACATCATTACCTTTAATTAAAGTTTCTAATAACATTATAATAAAATAAATAAATGATATAGAAGAAGTTAGTAATCCAGTAATCGTTGCCATTCTAAGTGGTTTAGTACTAAAGTTAATAATACCATTAAAAGCATATTTAAAAGAATTAGTTAAATTAAAGTTAGATTTACCTGAATATCTTTTTTCAACTTTATATTCTAAATATTTAGTTTTAAAACCTATCCATGAAAAGATTCCTTTAGAAAATCTATTAATTTCACCTAAGTTTAGAATAGCTTCTTTAGCGTTTATAGTAAACATTCTAAAGTCTGATGCATCTTCTTTAAAATTAGTATCACTTAATAAGTTAATAAATTTATAAAATAATTTTTTTAATGATTTAACAAAGAAATTATCATTAGATCTTTCTTTATTAACCATGGCTACTTGATCATAATCAGGATTTTCTTCTAAGAAATTTAACATCTTAATTAAATACTTAGGATTTTGTTGTAAATCACTATCTATAATAGCACAGTATTTAGATTTACTATATTTTAATCCTGCATAGATAGCAGCATCTTTTCCAAAGTTACGACTAAAGTTAATAACTTTAATATGTATTTTGTCTTGATTAAATATGGTTTCTAATTTTTCATAAGTTTTATCTAGAGAACCATCATTAATATAAATTAACTGATAATTAATATCTTTTAACGTATCTTTTAATTTATCATTTAATAAAAATATATTTCCTTCTTCATTATAACAAGGAATTATTACATCTAATTTCATTACATCCTCCATTTAAAATATAATATCATTTTTAGAAATACTTGTAAATAAGTTGACTGTGAGGTGTTTTAAGGATATAATTAAATTATGATAAACATAGGCATGGTATTGATGCAAGGTATTATCAAAAAAAATATATAGGACAGGGAGGTGGAAATAAATGGATGGATTGAAAATTAGTTTTTCAGAAACTGTCAGTACTGGAAATCAAGTCACAACAAAGGGAAGCGAGTTTAGTGATCTTTTAACTAAAATTAAGGCAACTAATAATGAGTTAAAAGGTTATTGGGAAGGTTCTGATGCTTCAAAGTATTCATCTGCAATTGAACAACAAGCAATAGTTATGGAAGACTTAGCTAATACTGTAGATGAAATAGGAAATTTCTTAGTTAAAGTAGGAAATGCTTATCAAGAAGCAAGTGAAGATAACGCTAATGCTATAAATTTATAATAAAATAAACAAAGCTAGGAGGAAATAATATGGATTTTTCTAAATTATCATATGGACAAGTTCAGTCTATGGCTGATCAATTACACGGTTCAGCAATTGAAATGGAAAATACATTAACAGAAATTAAAACACTATTTGAGAGAGTAGGAAATGATGATGTTTGGAGTGGTACTGCTGCTTCAATAACTAAAGAACGTTTTGATGAATTAAGTTCTAAATTTCCTGAATTTTCTCAAGCAATAGATGATTGTTATAAATATCTATTAAGTGTAGTTGATAGATACAAATCTGTTGATAAAGTTGTTACAGGTAAATAATGGAGTTCTTGTTTGAACTCCTTATAAATAAACAAATAAAAAAATTTTGTTTGTTTATTTATAAGGAATTGGAAGTGATATTTTGGATATAGAAATTAATTGTTCAGAGGTGACAAATTGCGGTAATGAACTTAAAAATTATGTTGAGAATTTCGGAAATGAAATAAATAGTTTTAGTTCAATTGTAGATTCTATTAATACAATTTGGGATGGAGCAGATGCCTTAAAATATATAAACGCAATGAAGGAAGGATGTCTTGAACAGTTAAATGTTGTTAAAGAAGTATTTGATCAATATGGTGAATATTTAATAAAGGTAAGTAAACCATATGAGGAATTAGATGCATCATTTGCTTCTAAAAATATAGATGTTTGAGAAGGTGTTTAAATGTATATTTCATATAAAGAAGTTGAATCACAATGTAATGAATTACATAATTTAGCAAAAAAAATGAAATCAATTTCGGAAGATATTTCTAATGTTAAAAATTCTTTAAGTAGTTGTTGGAAAGGAATTGCAGCAGATTCTTATATTGAATTATTAAACACTGTTACAAGTTGTTTTGAAAGTGTTTTTTTATCAATTGAAGATAGTATTTTATATATGGCCAGTTGTTCTGAAGGATATCAAGCACTTGATAAAAATATTATGGATGAAATATGTGGATATTTAAATATTGATTCTAATGCATTGCTTAATCCTAATTCATCAAGTGCTAGTTATGAGGAAAATACGAGTTCTGATTCTTCTAATGAAACAACTGCTGAAACAAAGCAAGAAAGTGTTGTTCTGGATAAGGGAAGTAGAGTTATTATTTTAGATGGTGAATATAAAGGAAAGTACGCAACTATATCTGATGTTAATGAACAAAATAATATTTATACTTTAAATATAAATGTAGGAGGTAAAGTCATTAATAAGGATTATAATTTTAATAGTGTGACAGCAAATGTTACTATACTTGATGGAAACTATAAAAATATGGTTGGTACAATAAGCGATATAGATGAAAAGAATAATGAAGTCACTTTAATTGTAAATGTACTTGGAAATGATACGACAATTAAAATGGATATGTCACAAGTTACTGCAAAAAGAAATGAGGCATAGATAATGGCATTTGAAAATATTGAAGTTGGAAGTTTAAAGAGTGCACTTATTGAATGTAAAAACTCTTTAAAGTATGATACATCTAATTCATTAAAGGAAACTATATTAAATTCCTCAGTATGGCAATGTAGAGCTCAGGGTAATTTAAAAAATGCATTAATAAAATTAACTGAAGAACGATATAAAGAATTAGAAGATAAGATTGAAAGCTATATAGGTATTACTTCTTTAATAGAAAAATATAAAAAGTTGGAAGAAAAAAATAAAGAGCTTCAAGCAAAAAATGATGAATTGTCTAAACATTTATATAGAAAAGTTAAGAAATATTTTTTAAATATAGAATATTATGAAGATGAACTTGATTTTGCAGTATTGGATGAAATTAATGCAAATAAGGAGATAATAAGAAAAAATAAAGAAGAAATGGATAATATAGAAAAAAGAGTTTTAGGTTCTATATAGAAGGAGAAAGTGTTAAAAATGAATAATGAAAAATATTTACCAATAGGTACTGTAGTACTTTTAAAAGAAGGAAAAAAGAGAATAATGATTACTGGATTTTGCACATATGCAGATCAGGAAAAAACAAAATTATATGATTATGTTGGATGTCTTTATCCAGAAGGATATATAAGCGTTAATAAAACATTATTATTTGATCATGATCAAATAGATAAAATTTATTATATGGGATTAATAGATGATGAAGAAATTGAATTTAAAAAAGTTTTAAAAGAAATAGAAAAAGAATTAATAAATAAATAGAAGGGAAATAAAGTATTATGGGCAATATTTTGAAGATAAATGTATCAACATTAGAAAATTATCAAAATGATTTTAACAATGAATTTAATTATTTTAAAAGTAATGCTAATAATACTTTTGATAGTAGTTATTTAAATAGATGTTCTGATTCAGTAGTAAAATCAATGTATAATAATTTAAATACAATTTATGATGTTATTGAGAAAGGATATACTAATATAAATAATTGGTGGACATCTTATTTAAGTAATGTAACAACTTTAGAAAATTTTTTAGCAGGCAACTGTAATTCTAGTGGAATAGATGATCCAGCTGTTTTATCTGCTATTGGTTATTTGTTTGACTTAGAAGGATATGAAAACAATATCGATGACACTTTTTCTATTGTAGAAGATAAATATTCAGATATGTTTTCTTTTGATAGTCCAATTGTTGCTGAAGAAGAGAATAAAAATCTTTTAGCTACTGGGGCTGTTTTTGGAACATCAGTTATAGAGGGAGCAGGCAAAGTTGGTGAGGCACTTCTTGATGCTGCGTGGTTAGGATTGTGTATTGCTTCAACACCTGTTACTGGTTTAATCGATGCCGGTAATGCAATTTATGGGAAAATAACTGGGAAAGATTGGTCTTCTATGACTAAGGAAATGTGGAATGATACAAAGGCCATGGTTGCAGAAGAACATGTCAAAGATTGGTTTGACGATTTCTATGAAAATAAGCCAATTGGACAAATACTTAAAAGAAATTCTTATAATTTTGAAACTGTTAGGAATATTGGAAGTGGAATTGGATATGCTGCTGGTGTAGTTGCAATAACTATTGCAACTGCTGGTGTTGGTGGTGTAGTTACAGGAGCAACATCTGCCATTTCTGCTGCGAGTTTAGCTGGTGTTGCCGGTACAGCAGCATTTGGAAGGGAAACTCAAAATGCCTGGGCTGATGGTGATGATGTAATTAAAGGTCTAGAAAAAGGTGTTGTTGGTGGCTTATGGGAAGCTGCACAATACTATGTTGGTGGTAAAATTAATCAATTAAATCTTTTTGGAGCAGGAAATAAATTTGCTGGAAGTTCTTCTAAAGCATTAAATAATTTTTTAAATATGAGTACTAGAGCGGGATTAGATGGTGTTGACTCAGGACTTGATAGTTTATTTGAACCATTAAAAAAAGCAATTTTTAATGATGGATATCGTGATTCTGAAGGTAAACTTGTTAATTTTTCAGAAAATACTACATTTAGTGAGAGATTTGCTAAATATTTTGAAGATAGTGGAGGATTTAAAGGATTATTAGAAAATATGGCAATTGGTGCTGGAACTTCATTTATTAGTGAAATTTTTGGTTCAGTTAAGGATAAAAACAAGGCTGTAGAAGGAGAAATAGTAGAAGATTATAATATAGATAACCCAAAAACTAAGTTACCACCTAATCAAACCATAATAGATGTTGAAGGCGAAAGAATAGGCGTTGATTATGAAACTCTTGATGGCGATGTTATAAAAGATTTGCCTACAGGTAGTAAAGATTTAATTGAAGAGTTTGATGCTAAAGGAATTGAAGAAGGTTCGATAAAAGGGTTACCGCCAGGGGCCGATGATATAGATGTGACAACAAATTCTAAAAATTTAACTGGTGATGTATCTACAGAAAAATTAGATATATTTGAAGAACCAAAAATTCCAAAAACAAAAGGAACTGGTTCATCTGGTGATATAGAAACTTTAAGTTTAGGAGAAGATAAACCTATAACTGCAATAGCAGGAGCAACAGGAGATACATCAGTATTGCAAGCTTTAGATGATGTTGATGTTCCAAAAACAAATATAACGACAAAAGAAATAAATTTAGATGATAAGATTCCTGACTTAAAACCTATAATAGATGCTAATACTCGTAAACCAAGTGTAAATCCTAATGATACTGGATTAACAACAAGTCCAAAAAATATATTTGGTGATGTATCAACCAAAAAATTAGATGTATTTGAAGAACCAGAAATGCCAAAGGTAAAGGTAACTCAATTAACTGACAAAGTTGAAACAATAAGTATAGATAAATCTAAACCTATAGCTGCAATAGCTGAAGGAACAGGGGATACATCTGTGTTACACGCTATGGATGATGCAAATGTTCCAAAAACAGCTATTGAACCACTTCGCTATTCACAAAATGCCAACCCTGATAATATGAGTACAATAAAAATGACAAAACCAGTTTTATATACCCCAAATGTTGATCCTAAAAGTGTTGATTATACAAGAAATGTTTTTGAAGAAACCGCTGATGCCCATTTTGGTTTTGGTAATAATCAGGGTACTTTAAGAGAAATGCAATATTATGTTGATTCCTTTGGAAAACGTATATTTCCGGGAAGTTCTGAATATATTAATGCAATAAAAAGAGGCAAAAAATTAACAATTCAACAAACTAGTTGGGATATGAATGGTGTATATCATTTACTTACTACAAAATATAAAATGTCATTTGAAGATGCTGTAAGGGCAGCTCAATTAATTGATGTAGATGCCGGTGTTTGTACTTATGCAGCGTCCTTGGATAATATGGTAATGTTGTTTTTAGATAAACAACAACTGTTTTATGATAAAACTGGTGTTCCATTATTTGTTAGAGGAGATAGTTTAAGCGGTGCTAGAATGAATACTTCGGAAATTTTAGTAGATTTATATGTAACTGTTAATAGTGTACAAAATGGAGGAAAATATTTTACTGTAGCACCAGATGGTAGTACAAAATTTACAAAGGAAATAACAATTGACAGGTGGGGTAATGCATTTAGAAATGGTGATACGGCTCAAGTTTATTTAAGTGATGATGCAGGGAGTAACATTAATGTTATTAACAAATATCTAAAGAAAAATGGTTTTACAGAAATTCTTGGATGCGATCATTGGGGAGGAACTCGTTACAATAGTGAACTTAGTAAATCAATATATTTACGTGATGCGTTGGACATAGTTAACGATGGGGGACAAATTCAAATGGGATTGATTATACCCAAACATAGCAAAGATGAGGTAAGATTTTTTACTAAAAGTGGAAAGTTGTTTGAAACAACAAAAACTTGGTCTGAAGGCGGTGGCCATGAAATGAAAATAGTTGGTAATACTGGAAGTGAAGTGATAGTATCAACATGGGGAAAAGAATTGTTAATTCCGTTTGATGATATAATTAAAACTGATGCTTATTTTGATTATAGTCATCTATTCGTTTAGTAATGTTGGTAATGATAAGAAATTTACATTAAGAAGTTTATCTAAGTTATTTGGTAAAAAAGATTCAAAAAGTTTAACGGCATTATAAACAATGATTACATTTGAAGTATCGACAGCAAATACTTCAATATAATATGCAATGGATGATATAGATCTTTCTAAGGTAAAGAGAAGAGATTTTGTAGATAATATTGAAACTTGGAAAGAAGTAAATTAAACTGGCATTGAACCTGTTCGCTATTTACAAAATGTTAACCCAGATAAAACGAGAACAGTTAAATATGCAAAGCCTGTATTATATACCCAAGATGTTGTTTCTAAAAGTGTTACGCATGCAAAAACTGTGTTTGAAGAGAATGCTGATGCTTTTTGTGGCATCGGAAATGATCAAGGTACTTTAAGAAAAATGCAATATTATGTTGAATCATCTGGAAATCATATAAAGCCAAGATTTAAAGAAATAACAATTGACAAGTGAGGAAATGCGTTTAGTTAGAGATGGTAAAACTGCTCAAACTTATTTAAGCTATTATCCTAGTGAGGTTGAAATAGATGCTGTTAATGAAGTTTTAGAAAAAAGTTTTATATAGTGAGTTGGAAAGGATGCTTGTCTAACTAATACTACTGTAAAAGAAAAGATGGAGAATTTATTGAAAACATTAATCGCTGTTACGGAAGGCAAACAGGTTTAGATGGATCTGTTTGCAAGCAAAGGCAGTAGAGATCAAATAAGATTTGTAATTAAAAATAGAGTTGTATATGAAACAACCAAATCATGAAAAGAAGGGGTATGAGGACGTGAAATAAAAAATGGTTCGGATGGTAACGAAGTGATAATATCACCATGGTGAAAGAACTGTGGATTCCATTTTATGATTTGATTAAATATAATGCAGTATTAGATTTTACACAACTGTATATTATGAAAAAAAGGAGGGATTAAATTTCCATGAAACAAGTAACAAAAGAAGATATAAAAACATGTGTGCCTGTTAATAAAATGATAGATAAGGCAAATGAAAATTATATTGAATTATATAATAAATATAGAAAGATATTGACTAAATATTTAATTAAAAAACTTGATTTAAAAAAGTATGATGAATTAATAGAAAATTCAGGGGTTAATTTTAAAAAAGTTGATGTGGAAAATCAAGATATATATCAATATTTTTCTTCAGATTTATTAAATTATATATATATTAGAAATAATATTTATATAGAAAAACTAACTGATGAAGAAAAAAATGAATTAAATAGTATTTCATCTAACGATGATGAATTATCTAAATTAGAAGTAGATTTTATTGAAAAAACATATAAAAAAGTTATTTTTGAAGATGTTTTAGGAAATAATGAAAGCTGTAATGTTTTCTATGGGCCTAGAACATCATCATATATGGCTGATAATAGTTATGTTATTATTGGATTAAGATATGATAAGTTTTATAATCCATATGGTAATGATGAAGATTGGAAAAATAATTATATGATACAATCTAGATTTATATCTAAATTATTATTTAAAATGCAATCAGAAATGTGTTTAAAAATAGATTATCCAACCATAGCTATAGAATATGGAGATATGAGTACAGTAAAATTAAAAAAAAAAGAAACTAGAGTAGTAAAGCATTAGATATGATTTAACGTCATGTCTTTTCTTTTTTAAAACATTATCTTGCTTTTGATTGATTTAAATAATAAAATAGATGTGGAAAGAAGGCTTATATATGAAAGATATAAATTTATTACCAGCAGATAATTATGTTGTAGTTAATAAGACAATATTAACTGATACTGATAAAGTAAATTTAATTAATTTATATGAGCCTATTATAGGACCTTTACCAATAAGTTTATATTTAACTTTATGGAGTGATTTAGATCGAACTTTAACTGTTAGTACTAGTTATAATCATCATCATTTAATGACTTTTTTAAAAAGCGGATTAAAAGAAATAAAAGATGCTAGAAGTTCTTTAGAAGCAGTTGGTTTAATTAAAACATATTATAAGAGTGGAGATAATATAAATTATTATATATACGAATTATATTCACCAATAAGTGCTTATGAATTCTTTAATCATCCTGTTTTAAATATAGTCTTATATAATAATATAGGTGTTAATGAGTATAATAATTTAATTAAATCTTATAAAAAAGTTAATCTTAAATATGATGATTATTTAGATATATCATGCAAACTTAATGATACATTTAAAAGTAGTGTTGGATCTATGTTTAATAATGAGGATATTAAGAATAAGAATAGTAATAAACCTAAATTAGATAATTTAATTGATTTTGATTCTTTAAAAGATAGTATTCCTAATAAAGTACTTAGTAGTGGGGCATTTAATAAGAAATCTAAGGAATTAATTAATAATCTTGCTTTTATATATAATTTAGATACTTTAAAAGTTGGGGAAATAATTAGGCTTACTATTGATGAAAATGGTCTTATTAATAAAGATTTATTTATTAAAGAAGTTAGAAAGTATTATGAATATAATAATGGAGGAAGTTTACCTACTATTATTTATAGAACTCAACCTGAGTATTTAAAGAGTCCTGAAGGTGATGTATCTAATACTGGTAAAATGATTTATATATTTGAAAATACTACTCCTTATGATTTTTTAAAGAGTAAGTATAAAAATAATAATCCAACACCTAGAGATTTAAAATTATTAGAGTTTTTAGCGTTAGATTTAAGTATGCCTCCTGCTGTTATTAATGTTTTAATTGATTATGTATTAAGAATAAGTGATAATAAGCTTAATAAGGCGTATATTGAAACAATAGCAGGACAATGGACTAGACTTGGAATAAAGACTGCTAAGTCGGCAATGGAACAAGCTAAAAAGGAATATAAAAAGAAACCTAAGAAAGAAATTAGTAAGAATACTAAACTTCCTGTTTGGTTTGACAATGAACAAAAAGATAATAAGGTAAGTGAAGAAGAAAAGAAGGAAATAGAAGCTTTACTTAAGGAGTTTAAATAATGAATAAATTAAATATAGATAATTATAAAAACAATAATTTAGAAATGATGATGAAACAAGATTATATTGAAGCTTTAAAAGATGATGATTTTAAAAAGTTAGTTATAAGTTTAAAAGTTACTGATGATATAGCATATAAATATACTTCTAAATTAGAAAGAAGTGTTAGTGAACTTAATAATTGTAAAAATTGTAAGAGTCTAATGTCTTGTAAGAATAAATGTAATGGTTTAGTTTATTATCCTAAAGTTAATGGTAATTCATTAGATTTTAATTATGTAGCTTGCAAATATATGAAAAAAGATTTAAAAGATAAAGAAGAGATAAAATCTAAATTTTTTGAAATGCCTTATGAAATAAAAAAAGCTAGAATTAAAGATATAGATCCATCTAGTAAAGAAAGATTAGAAATAATTAAATGGATAACTAAATTTTATAAAGATTATAAAAAAGATAGTAAGCAAAAAGGTTTATATTTAAGTGGATCTTTTGGTTCTGGTAAAACATTTATTGTTAGTGCTTTATTAAATGAACTTGCTAAAGATGGATATAGTTCTATTATTGTTTATTATCCTGAACTACTTAGAAGTTTAAAAGAAGGTTTTGGTAATGAAGATTTTAATGATAGACTTAATGAAATAAAGAAATGTGATTTATTACTTCTTGATGATATTGGAGCTGAGGCAACCTCTTTATGGAATAGGGATGAAATATTAGGTACTATCATGCAATATAGAATGGATAATAAATTAAGTACTTTCTTTACATCTAACTTAAATTTAAATGAATTAGAAGAGCACTTTATTATTAAGAGTAATGATGAAGAAAAAATTAAAGCTAGAAGAATAATGGAAAGAATTAAGTTTTTAACTGATAACAAAGAATTAATAGGAGAAAATAGAAGAAAGTAGTTTATATTATTAATATTTCATTGAGAAAAAGTGGTAAAAGTGGCAAAAATTCTCAATGAAGTATTGAAAAGATAATTTAAATATCATATAATTATATTGAGAAAAAGTGGTAAAAGTGGCAAAAATTCTCAATGGAGGCTCATATGAAGGAAATTAAAAGAGATATTTATTTAAATAGATTAATAAGTAGAAAAGAAAATGGATTAATTAAAATTGTGACAGGTATTAGAAGATGTGGTAAATCTTATTTGCTAGATCCCTTATTTAAAAATCATTTAATAGAAAATGGAGTAAAAGAAGATCATATTATTAAATTGGAACTAGATAAAATAGAAAATGAAGAATATCATAATGCCAGTAAATTAAATGATTTTATTAAATCAAAGATCAAAGATAAAAACATGTATTATATATTACTAGATGAAATACAGTTGGTTGATGGTTTTGAATCAGTACTCAATGGTTTTTTGTATGAAAGAAATCTTGATGTGTATGTTACTGGTAGCAACTCCAAGTTTTTATCATCTGATATAATTACAGAATTTAGGGGTAGAGGAGATGAAGTAAAAGTGTTTCCGTTATCTTTTTCTGAATATGTAGAAGCCTTTAATGGAGATAAATATGAAGCTTGGAATGAATATATTTTGTTTGGTGGATTACCATTAATTTTATCTAAAAAAAATGATGAAGAAAAATCACAATATCTAAAGGATGAATTCGAAAGAACTTATATTAAAGATATTGTTGAACGTAATAATGTTCAAAGAGTAGATATACTTGATTCAGTTATTAATATGCTTGCTTCTTCCGTAGGATCTCTTACTAATCCTAAAAAAATATATGACACATTTCTTAGTAATGGAGAAAAGGAAATATCATCTAATACAGTAAATAATTATTTAAAATATATTGAAGATTCTTTTATTGTAAATAAATCAGATAGATATGATGTTAAAGGAAAAAAATATATTCAAACACCTCAAAAATATTATTTTTCAGATATTGGTTTAAGAAATGCTAGATTAAATTTTAGACAACAAGAAGAAAATCATTTAATGGAAAATATAATATATAATGAATTAATTGTTAGGGGATATAATGTTGATGTAGGTGTTGTTGAAATAAGAGATGAAAATAAAAAAAGAAAACAATTAGAAATAGACTTTGTTTGTAATTTAGGAAATAAAAGATATTATATTCAATCAGCATTAAACTTAGACACAAGAGAAAAAACAATTCAAGAAGAAAGACCATTTATGAATATTAATGATAATTTTAAAAAAATTATTGTTGTTAAAGATAATATTAAACACTGGATTACCGAAGAAGGAATATTAGTTGTAGGTATTCAAGAATTTTTACTTAATAAAGATAGTCTAGATTTATAAAAATATCTATTAATTAGAAGAAAGTGAGATTAATTATGAATGATTTTAACAATTTAAAAGAAAGTGGAATTCGTTATGGTGGAAATGCTGGAAATAAACTTGGAGTTATAATAAATGGTGAAAATTGGTTTTTAAAATTTCCAAAATCAACCAAAGATCTAATAAGAAAAACAGATCTATCTTATACAACTTCGCCATTATCAGAATTTATCGGTTCTCGAATTTATAAAACAATAGGTATTCCAGTACATGATACTTTGTTAGGTATTAAAAATAATAAAGTAGTTGTTGCATGTAAAGATTTTAGAAAGAATCAAAGTGATTATAGATTTGATGATTTTAATTCAATTAAGAATGATTATGTAGAAGGATTAGAAGAAAAGTTAGAATCAACATCATCAAGTAATTTAAATACAATTAATTTAGAAAAGATAATGATTATTATGGAACATAATCCTTTGTTTATTAAAATGCCAGAACTGGAAAATAGATTTTGGGATATGTTTATTGTTGATGCCTTAATTGGTAATAACGATAGAAATAATGGTAACTGGGGTGTAATAGTTAATAATAAAACTAGAGAAACTGAAATTGCTCCAGTATTTGATAATGGATCTTCTTTTAATACAAAATCAAGTGATGAACAAATTGAAAAAATTATAAGTGATAAAGAACGTTTTATATCTAGTGCTTATAAAACTAGATTATGTATCTTTTCTTTAAATAATAAACAAATTAATCCATATGAATATATTGAAAGTATGGAAAATGAAAAATGTAATAAAGCATTACTTAGAATTATTCCAAAAATTGATTTAGAAAAAATTAAAGATATTATTTATAAAATACCAAATAATTTTGAAGGTATTGAAGTTATAAGTGATATTAGAAAAGACTTTTATTATAAATGTATCGAATATAGATATTATAATTCTTTATTAGTAACTTATAATAAACTTTTAGATAAATAAAATATAGAGAATTAAAAGTGGTGTAAATATGAAATATATATTAATGAATAAAAATAAAGAAATAATGTTAATAAATTAACAGAAGAAATAAATTTTAATAAAGGATATGGTAAATTTTTTTCAAATTCTAATAAAGAGCTTGATAATATATTAAAAAAGTATCAAAATAAGTTAGATATATCAGATATTAGAATAGAAAAATTAGTTAATGGATTAAATAAAAGAATAACTAAATTAAATAATTATATAAATAAATTTAAAGCAGATTAATGTCTGTTTTTTTCTTGATAAAAATTATTTAAATTGATAAGATTTTATTGTAGGAAAGAGGCTTGGTTATGATGATGGAAAAAGACGAAATTAAAAATTGGCAATATGCAGTTTTAATAGGAATGCTATGTATTATTATTACGTTATTATGTATTGTTATTTATAAGGTTGTTAAAAAAGATAAAAGCAATATTAATGATGATAATTTAGTTAGTAGTGCTAAGGTAAATGAAAAGTTATATAAAACGTTTAGTAGAAAAAATTATGATGCTTTAAAAAATATTAAAGATGATTATTCTGTTAAGGATATGAAATTAGTACAAAGTAATAATAGTTATTCTATTATTAAATTAAATGATAAAGAAGTGAATATAAGATATGCTATATATCAGGAAGAAAACAAAGATAAAGAAGAAAATAAATATTATAGTTATTATTTAGAATTATATTTTAATAATAATAAATTAAATAGAGTAATGAAAATACTTGATACTAAAGAAAGCTATAGTGAACTTGGTAGTATTAAACTTGATAATATATATTTTAATAAAATTTATGGATTAGATAATAGAGAATATTTAATTATAGATAGTAATATTCATTTGCTTGGAAAGCATTATGTTTATGTATTAAATGATGAATTTAAAATTGTTTATGAAGTGCCATTTATTACTGGACAAGATTTATATTTAAGTGAAAATTATGATTTAAATTTTGATAATAAATTAAATATTTCTAATGATTCTATTTATTACCTTAGTAGTAATAAGAAGAAAATAGATATTCATAGAGTTACTTTTTATAATGATAAATATTATGATGAAGTTGTAGATACTAAGAATGGTTCTATTTCTAAAGTAAAGAAAAGTGAAAATTAAAAATAATGTTATATTGTTATTGAAAAATAATTATTTATATTATACAATGTAAATATAAGGTAGGTAGGTTATATGAAAATCAATAGTAAGAGAAAAAAATATGCAAAAATATTGGCTGCTTTTTTAATTATATGTTTAATTGGATTAAGTAATGCTTATTATTTTTTATATTGTAATGAAAAAAAAGCAAATTCAACTGGGGAACAGGTTAATGATTTGGCATGGACTTGGCCATGGGAAAAAAACACAAAAGCAAATAATACAACAAGACCAATTTACACATCACCATATACAACAAGACCAGTTTATACAATAAAACCAACTTATACAACAAAACCAATTTATACAACAAAACCAATTTATACAACAAAACCAATTTATACAAAAAAACCATATATTGCAGGTAAAGATGAGTCAAGGCCAAACAATATTCCGTATGCTGCTTCTGGTTATACTACTGTTCCAACAACGAAAAAACCTGTAACAACGAAAAAAAAAGTAACAACAACGAAAGCAGCATCAGTCGTGGTAAAAACATATGGAGGAGTTAGCACAGGAGTTTCTTCTGTTGACTCAAGAGTACTTGGAGACCCTACACTTCAAAAGGAAACCAAACGTACAAGCGTTGATGGAAAAAATCAAGATGTTATTTATGTAAAGACTGAATGTAAAAATAATTGTTATGTAGAATTAAAAGCAAATTTAAAAGATGGAGTTCAATCTAATAATATTGGATGGATAAAAAATGGTAAATTAACCGATGAAAAGGGTTCTACAATTAAGGTTCAACAAAATGGTAAGGGTAATGATATTTGGGTTCCTTGTGAAATTGGAAAAACTTGTCCAGGAACTGTTAATTCAGCACCATCAGGTGATAATAATGGAGGCTCTGGTTCAGGTCCAAATGGTAATTATGGCGGCGGATCAGGTGGCGGTCAGCAAACTCCTAGTGCTACTCAACCCGTTTCTGTTGATAAATATCCTGATAAGATAAATAAAGATGTATTTGCAAAGAATAAGGAGTATAGTGGTTCATCTATTAGTTGTGGTGATAAAATTCATGTTACTGCTTGTAACAGTGACTCTGATCCAATTTGTATTGTAACTTCTATAAATGGTAAAGAGGTTCAAAATACATTTATTAAAAAGAGTAATTATACTGAAAATGAAAGCGAGACTGGATGTTATCAAAATGTAACAAGATATGTAAAAAAAGATAGTTACTATTATTCTGATTCAAATTTAACTAATGGTAAACAAGCATTTCCTTGTGGTGAGCAAGTAACGTTGAAAGGTAGTTTATCTACAGTTTGTAATGATAAGTCTTGTGAAGTGATTTTTAATGGAAAAGTTGTATACTTAGATAAAAATTCTTTGATTAATTATAAACCGATTTGTACAAGTGATCCTGAAGGAACTTGTGTATCAAGCACTAATCAAACTAATGTAACTGGAAATATTACTATTAAAATATGCAATGGGGAAGATAATTCTGAAAAGAGAAATAAAATAGTTTCTTGTGCAAATGGATATAAAAAATCTTATAAAGTTGTTAATGATAAATGTGGAGAAAGTACAAGCGCTACTTGTTATAGAGAATATGAATATTCTTGTATTTTTGGAAAGGCTCCAGGTGTGTCTGCATCAGCCGGAATACTTGATTCAAATGGATTTGGTATAATAAATATTACAGGTTATGATTATGGAAATGTTGGCTTAAAAGGATATTTTATTTCAGCTGGATATGCACCATCAGAAAATTCTTCTTGGAAGAGTTTTGATGGTAATAATAAAGCTACAGAAAAACAACCAGCCGGTACCTATTATATTTGGGCTAAAAATAGCAAAGAAATAATGAGCAATTCAGTACTTGTTAAAGTATATGATGCTGATTTATCTACTACAATGAGAGCATTTGGTGCTATAGACGACAATACAGGAGATTTATTATCAGTAAAGCAAACAGATAATAGGGTTGCAAATGCTGATCAGATTGTTGATGCAAAGTATGCATTATTATCAAATAGATTAATTGCAGATTCAACTGCAACTGGCTTTGATCAATTAACTACATCTTATGAAATAACCACAACTAGTAATAAAATATCATTATATGCAACTTTAACTAGTGATGATGCAAATTATGTTGAAGGTTTCGAACCGAGAACTGTAGATTTAGAATATGGTGAAAATGCAGTAGTTATTGCTATTGTAAATAAAGATGGAAAACAAAGAAACTATACTTTTATTGTTAATAGAGTTGATGATCGTAATAATGATAATACTTTAAGTAATATAAAATTAAGCAAGGGTAAAATTGAATTTGACCCATATGTTACAAATTATGATGTTGAAATTGGTAAAAATACTAAAAAGGTAAGTATAAATGCTGAATTAAATAATTCAAATGCTGGATTTGTTGTTGGATATGAACCAAGAACCGTAGAAATTACTGAAGATAAACAATCTGCAGTAATAAAGGTAATGAGTGAAGCTGGAAATGTTAGAAGTTATGTTATTACATTTGTAAAAAAGGATTATGTTGAAGAACCTGGTAATAGTGCTTATTTAAGTTCATTAACTGTTCCTGGTACTCAATTATCTTTCGATAAAGAAAATTATAATTATACGATAACTGTTCCTTATGAAACCGATCGTGTACCCGTTTATGCATTTGCTGAAAGTGAAAATGCAAATGTTAATGTAGGAGATAGTACAAATTTAGGTGTTGGAACTAATTTGGTTGAAATTGAAGTAAAAAATGGTAAAAATACTAAGATATATAATTTGTACATAATTAGAAAAGGCGCTGGATTAGATGTATCTAATTCAACAAATTTAAGTATGCTTTCTATTAAAGGCTATAATTTAAACTTTGATCCTAATGTATTAGATTATACTGTAAAGATTAAAAGGGAAAAGACTTTAATGATTGCTGCAACTCCTGAAAGCAATAGAGCTGATTTATATATGTATGGCAATAATGATTTAACTGGATTTAGTACTGTTAGGGTTAAGGTTATTGCTGAAAATGGATTAACTCAAATTTATTCAATTGATATTCAAAAAGATGCTTATAATAAGAAGTTAGAAATAATTGCTGCTTCAGTTGGAGGTTTAATTATTGTAATTTCAAGCATAATAATAGTAGTTACCAAAAATAAAAAGAAAAAAGCAGAATATTTGGAGGGGTAAAATGAAAAAGATGTTTATTCAATTAGCGTTATTATTGGTACCTGTTGCAGTTTATGCAGAGGTACCAAGTGATGCTCAAGCAATTGCTGCTAATTCGCAGGCTGAAAGTGTTGTTAGGGAATCATTAAAACAAAATGGAAGTTTAAAAAATGCTACAAAAGGATTTTATATTGAAGGCGTTGAAATTAATTGTACTAGTAATAAATACAATTTTACAATTATGAATGAATCTATTTCAAGTACATTAACTTGTGCGAATGGAAATACAAGTCCTTATCAAGAGATAAAATCTGATGGAACAAAATCTGTACCTAATGGTTCTTCTTGTGATTCTAGTAATACAGATGAGGCTAAGCTATTTGCATCAAGAATATATTTATATGATTGCAATTACACAGGAACTTCTATAGATAATAAAAAAGAATATAATACCGGTGGTGTTACTATAAATGCTCAACAAGGTTTAACTTTTAAAAAGGAAAATCTTGCTGGAACTATCAATACTATTAAAGATACTGGTAGTGTTTTAAATGTTTCTTGTGCAGGTACCGGTTGCAAAGTAAAGTTAAATATAACTGTTGCAAGTGGTTATAAATATTTAGGAATTTCTCAAGATAATTGTGCAAATATTATAGATAATTCTGTTGGAACTTTAACTCCTACTGTTGATTTTAATAGTTCTTCTACATCACAATATATATTATGTTCACAAAAATTAAATACTGGTACTACAGATAATAAAGATACTGGTGTCGAAGATTATTTTATTGTTCTTGGCACTATTGGCGTAGTAGTTACATGTGTGTTTTATATTGTAGATAAAAAGAAAATCTTTAGTAAAATTTAAGAATGGATTGTTTTATCCGTTCTTTTTTATTTAAAAATTTATTTTTATGTGATATTATTATTTTGAGGTAGATATTTATGAAAAAAATAATTTTAATTATTAGTGTGTTATTTCCCTTTATGGTGTTTGCTGATTCATTAAAATTTGATACATATCAACAATGCTTTGATTATCAATCTGGTAATGTTCTTGCGAATGGAACAGGAAATTATAAATATTGTATGCAAGCGAAGTGTAGTAATGGAGTTTGGCAATCATCGTTTTTGTTTAATAAAAATACTTTGATATGTGCCAATGGAAATAGAGATTTTTATTATTATATAGTTAATTCAGGTTGTTATGATTATACTGGAAATTGTATGAGTAATAATAGTGTTAAGTATTGTGGGATGGAAGTTAGATACGATTGTAATAAGATTAATAATGGTTCTATATATGTTTCTAAAAAAACAACAACTACAACTAAAGGATATGTAACTATTACTAAAAAAACAACGACAACAAAAAGAGTTACTCCTACAACAACAACTGTTCCTATAACAGAAAGTCCTAAAGATAATAACTCTTATTTAAAATCTTTATCTGTTAAAGGATATTCAATTATGTTTAATAAAGAAGAATTGTCTTATGAGATTACTGTAGATAAGGAAACAAAAGATTTAGAGGTTAGTTATGAGACTGAATCTGATAAGGCCAGTGTAACAGTTATTAATAATAAAAATATTAATATAGATAATCCAATAATTATAACCGTTACTGCTGAGGATGGAAGCAAAAAGGATTATACTATTTCGATAAGATTAAAAAAATTATCCAATAATGTTAATGTTACTAAGATGAGTATTGATGATTATGAATTTGATTTTGATTCAAAAAAATATGAGTATGATCTTACTATCAAAAATGATGTTAATTCTTTAGTTTATTATATTGAATTAGAGGATAATAATGCTAAATATGAAATAAATGGTAATAGTGATTTAAAAGACGGTAGTATAATCAACGTTAAGATTATTGCAGAGGATGGAACTGAAGCAAATTATAATTTTAATATAAGAAAAACTAATGATAGTGATAATAATACTACTACCACTACTGTAGCTGATACTAAGCCTACTAAAAAGAAGAATAATGCTTTAATTATTGTTATTATAGTAATATTTTTAGGTATATTAGGAGTTGTTGCTTTTAAATTTATTAGAAAAATAATACCTGCAAAGAAGGATGAAAAATATGATTATGAATAAATTATTAATTAAGTTTTTTATGTTATTTAGTACATTAAATGTATATGCTGATGGATATGTTGCCCAAAATTTTTGTTCTGATATAATTAAAACTTTAAGGTTAGTTTCCATATCTGTAATGATAGTTAGAATATGTGTTCCAATATTTATTATTGTTATGGGAACAATGGATATATATAACACCGTAAATTCTGGTAAAACTGATGATTTAAAGAAGAATTTAACTACTTTAGGTAAAAGAATGATTATTGGACTTATTGTTTTCTTTATTCCAACAATTGTTAGATTAGTTGTTAATGGATTAGGAGGAAATGACTCTAATTATCAAGTATGTGTAAATTGCATAGATAATCCAAAAAATTGCCAATAGTTCATGTAAATTTAAACTGTCAAATATATTGATAGTTTTTTTCTTTTGTTTTATAATAAAAATATAAAGTAAGATAAGGAGGAAAATAAATATGAAAGAAGCATCAGGAGAATTAAGTATGACTGCCATTACTGTTGTTGCTATCGCTGCTATTGCCGGGGTGTTTACAACATTAATTTATCCTAGAATTAAGGCTAATATTATTGCTCAAACTAAATGTGCAAATAAATTTAATTGCACAGGATCTTGTGAAAATGGAAAAGGAACACAAGCATGTGAAGTTTATTCAGAAGATGGAGAAACTATTGAAACTGTACAATGTCCTTGTAGTAATTAGGTAATGTATGAGAGAATCAATAGGTGGAACTTGGCTTGTTGGTATAGTAATTGTTTTTATAGTAATATTTACGAGTTATTTAGCTTTATCAGTTAATTATTCTAAAGCATTTAAAGTAAAAAATGGTATTATTGAAATAATAGAAGAAAATGAGGGATTAACTGATAAGGCTCAAACTCAAATTGTTAGTTATTTAAACTCCGCTGGATACTATGTTTATGGAAACTGTAATAAAGTTGATCCAGAATATACAGATGGGGAACAAAACGGTGTATTAACAGGTTATGAAAGACAAGGAAGTACTAATAAGTATAAGTATTGTGTATATGAAAGAACTATCAATAATGATACTTTAAATAGAAAATATTATAGAGTTACTGTTTTCTTTAAATTTGATATACCGTTATTTGATAATATTTTTACTTTTCCAGTTACGGGAGAAACTAAAGCAGTTTATTTTGCTAAAAGTTAGGATGATATAAATGAATTTAGTAATTGTAAATGAAAATATTAGTGTTATTAATTCTTTAACAATAGATATTATTAAAACTTTAACAGGTGTTTATGATGTATCTAAGTTAGAAGAAGAACTAGTTAATTTTTATTTTAATAAAGTAATTATTGATATAACAGCTATTAAAAATTATTTTTTTAAAGATGATTTACTTGCTTTTTTAAATTATTTTGGTAAAGATAAAGTTATAATTGTTCTTAATGATAGTGAATATTGTAATAGTAAATTATTTTTATCTACTTTAATAGAAAATGGATATTATAATTTTACTAAGAATGCACAGGGTGTTAGTTTTTTAATGAGTAAACCTAATACTTATGATGATGTTAAAAAGTTTTTAGTAAAAGAAGATACTTTTACAAGTGTATTAACTAGTAATAGTAATGTAGAAGATGAAAGTGTTAAAGAAAGTGTTAATACAGCTAATGTCGTAAATGATGGTAAAAATGAAAAGAAAACTAGGGTAATAGGTGTACAAGACCTATATCCAGGTGCTGGTGCAACAACTTTAATGCAACAAATGGTTAAGCAATTAGCAATTAATTATAATGCAATGGGAATTGAGTTATCTGGCCATGATACTGTTTATTTTAGAAATAATAAAATATTATTTTGTGCGAATATGTTAGATGCTAAGGCAGAAATTAGAAGACATAAGGATGTTGAAGTATTTGTAATTGATTTGAGCGGTATTAAAGATAAAGAAGACGTATGTGATGAAATTATCTATTTATTAGAACCAGGAATAATTAGATTATCTAAATTTATTAAATATACTGATAATTTAAATGAGTTATTAGATGGAAAAAAAATTGTACTTAATAGAAGTGCTTTAAAAGATGATGAAATGGATTTTTTTGAAAGTCAAACTGGTATTAAAGTATTTTATAATTTAATAAATTTTGATGATCGAAAAGAAAGATTATTATCGGTAGATAAGTTGTTAATTAAACTTGGATTTGATAAACAAGAAAGATAAAAAATATATAATTTTAAAAAATGATAAATAATAAATTGACGTAATAAGAAAAATAAGATAGAATTAATTTAGATGTAAAGGAGAAGATTTATATGGATTTAAGCGGATTTTGTAATGGCGCAAAAGACATTATTCAAATGGTAGGATGGATTTTATTAATTTTTAAAATTTTAATTCCAATAATTATTATTTTATTAGGTGCTTTTGATTTAGGAAAAGCTGTTACAGCAAGCAAAGATGATGAAATTAAAAAGAGTGCTAAATCTTTAGGTATGAGAGTGGTAGCAGGTATAATCATTTTCCTAATACCATCAATCATTATTTGGATTTTTGGTTTAGTAGCTGGTTTTAGTGAAGCACAAGAATCACTTGGATGGCCTGTTTGTGAAAAATGTTTATTACATCCTAGTTCATGCTAATTTATAAAAAATAACAACTTTACTGTTGTTTTTTTTTATGATATAATTTTTTAGAGATGTTATATTTTTTTGATTGGATGGTATTTATGAAGAAAAGTTATATTATATTTGTTTTGAGTTTAATGTTGATTAGTTTTGCAAGTATTAAACTTGTTTATGCGGATACTTTACCAACGAAAGATACTAGTACTGAAACAACAGAGGTTAATTGTGATAGTTTAGGTAGTTTTAGAGAAGATTTAAATTATATTTTTAAAGCTTTTAAAATTGTAGCGCCAATTCTTACACTTGTTTTGTCTTCATATGAATTTTTAATGGCAATTACAAGCAAAGCTGCTGATGGAATAAAAGCTGCAGGAAAGAAATTTGGTACAAGGTTAGTACTTGTTGTTGTATTATATTTGCTTCCTTCATTGTTAAATTTAATATTAGATTTAGCATCTATAGGAACAAGTACTTGTGTTAAATAAAATTAGGAAGGTGATATTATGTTATTTGGATGGGTCATTTTAGATGCTATTGGTAAAACGTTATCAAGAACATGGTTTTCTATTTGGATATTTATTGATTCTATCGTATATGGTTTAATTTCAACTGGATATCAAGTTTTTTTACTATTAAGTAAAGTATCATTTTATAATTCTACAGATAATAAGATTGCTCAAATAACTAATAGAGTGTATGTTATACTTGGTGTAGCAATGTTATTTGTACTTGCTTATAATATAATTTTGCTCATTGTTAATCCAGATAATTTAAACGGAAAAGATAGTAAGTCAATAAAAGGTCTTGCTAAAAATTTTGTTATATCTATTGTAGTATTAACATTATTACCAACAATATTTAATTATATGAATAAATTACAAAATGATATAGTTGATTCAAGAGTTATTGAGAAGGTTATTCTTGGAAATGATGGCTCACTTGAAAGTAAAAACACTCATGATTTAGGAAAAGATATTGCATTAATGGTTTTTTCATCATTCTATACCCCTATAGATAGTGAAGGAAATGTAGTATCATATTATCAATGCAAACAAGATAGTAGTTTATCTTCGAGCTGTTCAACCTATGTCAAATATTATGAGGCAGCACAAAAATATGGAATTACTACATTTATTGGTGCTTCTGAATTGTTTGAGGCTCTGTTTAAAACTGATGGTGTATTGGGATATGGTGCTAAAGTCCCAACTATGCAATATCTATACTTTATATCAACTATTGTTGGAGTAATTGTTGCACTTATGTTTACATCTTACGCAATTGATATTGCTGTTAGAGTTGCAAAACTTGCATTTTTACAAATTATTGCACCAATTCCTGTTATATTAAGAATAACTAAGCCATCTGGTGGAGTGTTTTCTAAATGGCTTGATAATCTTGTTAAAACGTATTTAACTTTATTTTTAAGACTTATCACAATATATTTTTCAGTTGAATTAATCGCTATATTTGCAGATAATTTAAATTTAGGAGGTGTTGTTGATAATTCTCTTAATTATCCAGTAATGGTATATCTACATGGTAGAATACTTATTATTGTTGGTATATTATTATTTGCAAAAGAAGCTCCTAAGTTGCTTAGTAATTTAGCTGGAACTGCATTGGGAGAGGGAAGTGGATTCTCATTTAAAGATATTAAAAATAAATTTGCAGGAGCTGGAGCAACTGCAGCAAGTATTCCAATTCTTGGAAAAGGATTAAAAAGTACTTGGGGCGCAGTAACTGGTGCTGCTGGTGCAGCAACAAGTTCATTGATGAATAACTTACATGGAAAAAGTGGAGTTCATATGAATACTCAAAATGCAATGAAACAAGGAGCAGCTCAAGGGTGGAAAAACGGTGGTAATCAATTTTCTAAACAAAAACAAAAGGTTTATCAAGAAACATATGGTTATGATAGAAAACAAGGGATTTTTGGTGGAAAAGCAATTACTGATAAAGTAAGTGATAAATGGGGAAAAGCTTATAGTGGTGACCTTAAAAATGATGCTGCTAAAGAAAATGAAGCATATCTTAATAAAAATCTTGCTGGAGAAATGCCAAAAACAGAAGCCGATATAGGTACAAAGACATCTGATTATGCTACTAAAAATGGTGAATATGCATCATCAGCTGCATTTAAAAAAGCTAAACAGCTTGTAAATGATGAAGAAAGAAGAATTGGTACTACATATAGTGATGAAGAAAGAAATACTAAAATTAATGAATTATTATCTCAAATGGCTACAACAACTACTGATGCAAATGAAAAACGTGCAATAGATTCATATTTGAAGAGAGATAGTATTAATGAAATGTATAATGCATCTATTTTAAGTGGTAATCAGGAGGCAATTAATAAAGTTGAAAATGATGCAAAAGAACAAGCAAGGTCAGTTGTTAAAAAAGAAATTGAATCTAAAGGACTTGATAAGGTTATTTCAGATCCTGGTATTAAATCAACTTTGGAAAGTCAAGCTCGCTCTAATGCTGCAATAAAAATTTCAAATGCTGGTGGAGATTTTTCAAGGCTTGGTTTAAGTGAAGAAGCACAAAAAGACATAACTAAGCTAATAAATTCACGTGTTGAAGATAGTATTAATAAAAGTGGTGGAACTGCTAATATTCAGTTATCTGCTGAAAGTCAAAATAGATTGCAATTGCAAATGGATCAAATTAGACAAAATAATCCAAACTTACAAAGCAATGATATTGCTAATATAGAAGCAAAATTAAGAGATGAACTTGTAAAAATACAGGAAACAAATGCTGTTAAAAATCAAGTTATTAGTGATTACATGATTAATTTAGAATATGAAACTCAAGTAGAAAATCATTTATATGAAGAAAAAATTGATCAAGTTAAAAAAGATGTAATGGAAAAAGCAGTTCAAAGTGCAACTAATGAAATTGCCGCTCAAATGAAAGAATATGCTGAAGGATTAGCAAACGGAACATATAGTAATGATGTTACAGGTAAACTAGATGGTGCATATAGTGAAAGATTTGTTAGTAATGAAAAAGTTATTAATGATGGCGTAAAATCTAAATCTGATTATGATAAGTTTAAGGATGACTTTATAAAAGAAATGCTAAAAGATCAAAAAAATGATAAAAAATAGGAGGATAAATTATGGGGAATAATTCATATATAATTCCAGCTAATTCCAAAAATTCAATGTTAATTTTAGGAATGTTTAATACGGTTGATTTAATTATTTGTGGAACAGGTATGATAATTACATTAATATTGTTCTTTATAATAAAAGCTGATACCTTAGTTCAATCAATTATAATTTTATTGCCCTTATTAACTTGCGTATTTTTGGTAATCCCATTACCAAATCAACATAATGTAAGAACATTTATTAAAAATATTTGGTGTTATTTTACAGAACAGAGGGAATTTTATTGGAAAGGCTGGTGTATTAGAGATTATGAAGAAACAAAGTAAATATAGTGAAGATTGGCTTCCTGTTAAGTCAATTAGTAATGGAATGATTAATCTAGATAATGGTTGGATGGTTACTGGTATTAAAGTAGAACCTAAAAATATCTTTATTTTAGATTATCAAACTCAAAATAATATTATTATGAATTTAAGAAATTTTTATAGTACTATTGACTACGAATTTTGGCTTGTAGTAGCCGATAGGCCTGTAGATATTAAAATGTACTTATCGCAATTACAACTTGATTTTGATAATGCAGGTAATCAAGCAATTAGAAAATTAATTGGTGAAGATATTGAAAAGGCTGAAATGTTTTCAGGTAATCAATATAATGTTGTAGATACTGAATATTACATTTTATTTAGAGATAAAGATTTGGAAAAAATTAATAAACATATTCAGCAATTAATTACAGGTCTTGCCAGTACTGGATTAATATCTAGTAAAACAAGTGATGATGATTTAAAATTCTTATTACAAAATTTCTTAAATGGTGGAAAAAAGAATGAATTTGGGACGGTGGTAACTAATGAGTAGAGCTAATTTAAAAAGCGAGATAGCTCCTAAAGGAATGAAATTTAATATTAATGATTTTTATATAAGCGACAAATATGCAACTATTTTAACTGTAATTAGTTATCCTAAAACTATTTATCCTGGATTTCTATCAAATATAACAAATTTACCAGGTGTTAAGGTTGTTGTTAAGCATATTCCGATTCCTTTTTCATCAATGACTAAAATGCTTAACAAAGAACTTGTTGACTTAAAAGACAGATATCAGAAAGAAAATGACCGAACACTTCAAGAAAGAATAAGACAAGATTATGAATCATTAGAAGCATTTACACAAATGCTTGCTGCAACACAGGCTAAAATATTTGATTTTCAAATGCATATTATGATAACTGCTGATACTAAAGATGAACTTGAAAATAAGAAGATGCAAGTTAGAAATTATTTAGATAGTATGGGAATGAGAGGAATTCCAATGATGTTTGAACAAGAAAAAGTTCTAAAATCAATGATTCCAATATTTCCTAAGCAAGATATAGAAGATCGAGTAGGCATTCCAATTCCGAGTCCAACCATAGCAGCTATGTATCCATTTGTTTTCGATAGTATTAAAGATCCAGGTTCTAGTACTTTACTTGGTGTAGATTTTTCAGGTGGTGTTGTTTTGTTCAATCAATTCTTATATCAAATGAAAAAAGAGTACAATCGTAATAATGCAAATGTTATTATTTTAGGTACATCAGGTAGTGGTAAGAGTACATCTGCTAAACTTTTGCTTAGAACTCATATACGAAATAATTGTAAAATTATTGCAATTGATCCAGAAGGTGAGTTAGAAGAAATGACTAAAAACTTTGGTGGAGACTTTATTGATTTAGGTAAAGGTGGAGCTTATGGGCTTATTAATCCACTTGAAGTTATTATGGATGCTGATGAAGATGAACTTAAAGATGGAGCAGGATACTCAGTACTAACCAGAACATTACAATCAATTAAAGCGTTTATGAAATATTATTATCCATCAATTGAAGATGACGTTTTACAAATGTTTAGTGAGGTATGTCAAGAAACATATAAAAGGTTTGGAATTGATTTTAATTCTAATTTTAGTGATTTTAAAGCAGAAGATTATCCAACTTTTGATGATGTATATTCAACTATTAAAGGAAAACTACTTTCAATGCCTGAAGCTACAAGAGAAAAAGATGTTATGGAACGTCTAGAACTTAGAGTCAGACCTTTTATTGGAGAATTAAGATATTATTTTAATGGACATACATCATTACAAGCGAATAGTAATTTTATCGTATTTAATATTAAAGAACTTATGAATAGTGATGCTAATATTAGAAATGCTTTATTCTTTAATATTTTAAAATATGCTTGGGGATTATGCTTGGATAAATCTAATAATACAGTTATGTATGTTGATGAAGCCCATGTACTACTTGGTGCTGGTAACGAGCTTGGGGCTGAATTTTTAGCACAAGTCCAAAGAAGAAGTCGTAAATACAATACAGGTACTATAATTATTACACAACAACCAACTGATTTTGCCGACCCTAAGGTATATGTTCATGGTAAGGCAATATTTGATAATGCATCATATTATTTGGTAATGGGTCTTCGTAAACAAGCAGTTGAAGATTTATCTAAATTAATAGATTTAAATGATAATGAAAAGGAAAGTATTAAAACCTATAGTCAGGGTGAAGCATTATTCGTATGCGGTAGTAGAAGAATGCGTATTAATGTAATTCTTACGCAAGAAGAATTAGATTCATTTGGTTCAGGTGGCGGACTATAATTAAAGAAGGTGTAAAATTTGATAAAAGTGATAGATAAACATTTTAAATTACTGTTAAAAATGATATTATGTATATCACTTTTTTTGATGTGTAATCAAAATGTTCATGCAGATGGATATAATTATGCAAGTTTTAAATGGGAAGATTTTAAAGAAATGTATAAGGATTATTGGACTGGTAATTGCATTGACGATGATGATAGTGAGAAATGTACCGAAGAAATACTAAAAAGTCAAAAAAAATTCTATACAAAATTATATAAAAATCTTGCAAAATATGAAAGAAATGGTCTTTATATAAAAGATGAAGTGATTATTGCAACGATTTATTATGGATTAACACTTGATTCATTTAGAGATGATAATTCATATTATAAAAAGTGGTTTGATAAGATCGTTTTTGATTTCGCTAATGAAAGTGATGATATTGAAATAGATGATGAATCAAATACAGTTTCCTTGACTAATGAGTCTAATTCAATAAAAATATTAATTAAAGCAATGGTAGGTTATGAAGCAACTTGTTCTAAAGAAGAAGCACCTTCCTACGACGGTAATGAACCATATTGTAATCAGGGAAGTTTGATTAAGCAAGGTGAAAATAATTATACGTGTAAGAGTATTCTTGGAACTAGTATGGTAAATTTAGGTGAAAAGATGTTAATAGATTCTGGAATGGCAAACTTTTTTGGTATGACATTAGGAACCAATAGCAAAGATTGTATAGCACAAGGTGGAGAATATACTGTATCTAATAAAAAAACGGTGAATGAAGAAGCATATTGGAGTTTCTTAGAAAATACTCAATATTTTGATAAAAAGCCTCATTTACAAAATTATTTTGCTTTTATTGTTTCTGATTCGGAATATGACAGTTTAGAAGAATTAGAAAATGCGATGGAAAAAGATGAAAAATTATACAATCAATATCATAATAAAATTATTGCTGCTAGGCAAGAAATTATATTAGAAATTAAAGAATGTTTAGAAGCTTTTTATAATGAACATCCTGAAAATGTTGTTTATTTTAGTAGTATTTCTAATATGTATTATTTTCCAATAGGTGGTAGTGAAATAACAAGTGAAAATGGGAAAAATTTTGCAAAAGGGAATCCAGTTAGTACATATATATTAAAAGATTATAATCCTGGAACTAATGAAGGAATTGATATTGGATCATTTGAAGATAATGCTAATATAATTGCTGTTAAAACTGGAGTTGTTTCTAAAGTAGTTAATACTTGTTCTTCAGGAAATAAATCATGCAATTCTGGATACGGAAATATGATTGTAATATCACATTCAGATGGCACATCAACAATATATAGTTATTTAAATAGTGTTAAAGTAACAGAGGGACAAAGTGTTTCTCAAGGAGAAATTATAGGTGTTATGGGAAATACCGGAGATACAAGAGAAAAAGCACTTCATTTTGAAATTAAAGTATCAAGTGGTGCTAGAGTAAATCCAAATACATATGTAAGTATGCAAAATCCTAGACCAAAAACCACTAGTGTCGGAACTGTTCTCGGTGGCACCAATCAGCAAAGTATTTGTTTAACTTTAAAAGAAAGTGGTGCATCAGATAGTGGAATAGCTGGTATAATGGCTAATATTGCAGCTGAGAGTGGATTTAATCCTTTAAATTTAGAAAATAGTTATGAGCAAAAATTAGGATATACTGATCAAAGTTATACGTCAGCAGTTGATAATGGTTCTTATAATAATTTTATGAATGATTCAGCTGGTTATGGAATTTGTCAATGGACTTATAAAACTAGAAAACAAGGATTATTAGGTCGTGCTAAATCAAATAATGTTTCAATAGGTGATATGGGAAATCAAGTAAGTTTTTTACTTCAAGAATTACAAGTTGGATATAGTGGATTGTATAATTCCATAATGTCTGGTAACGATAGCGCAAGTTCTATTGGAGCAACATTTTGTCATAGTTTTGAAAATCCAAGAGAACACAATCAATGTGATAATGAAAGGGCTAATAATGCTAGCGCTTATTATTCTTACGTAATAAATGGCTGTAATTAGAGGTGTAAAGTGAAGAATAAATATAATATGATACTTTTAGGTGTATTTATAATTAGTTTATTTGTACTTGTTATTGTATTAAATTTAAATAATAAAGATAATAATGAAAAAGTAGATAATGTTAAAGAGACATATTCTTTAGTTAAAGATTATGATGATTTTTATACGATTGAAAATTGTGCTAATAAGTTTTATGGCTATTTAGGTAGTAATAATATAATTAGTGTTAATAAATTATTAGATGAAGAATATAAAAGGAATAATCAGATTACAAATAACTATATAGATAAAAATGTTAGTATTAAAGTAAATGAAATGTATAATTATAAAAATAATTATTATTTAAAAGGATATGTATATGAAGAATTAAAAAATGGAGTTAATAAATTAAATGAAGAATATTTATTGATTAAATTAAGTAGTGATTCTAAACTATTTACCATTACACCAATAAATGAAAGTACATATAATGGGGTTATAAATGGAAAATAATAATAGTAATAAAATAGTGATAATAATAAGTTTAACTGCTATAATTGGAAGTGTTATTTTTGGTTTAATTTATAATAAAACTAGAAATAAAGATAAAACTTATAATGATTTTAATGAATATTTTCATGATTATAGTGTTAATGAAGTTCAAAGAATATATGTTTCTCTAGAAGAAGTAGCAAGTAAATATTTAGCTGATACTGTATCAGAAATAGTTTATAATCCTGGGGATGTTTATAAAAATTTAGATGATACAACTAAAGAAAAATATAAAACATATAGTGAGTTTGAACATATGCTATCAAGAATTAAAACAATAAAATTTTTAAATGCAAAAGTTAAAAGTTATTCATCAGGAGTTATTGATGGCAAAAGAACAGTTTATGTAATCGATGAAGATGATAATAAATTTGTATTTATTGAAAATAGTATAAATAACTATAAGATAAGAATTAATTAGAAAGGATAATTGCTTATGAATGATGAATTTAACACCTATGACGAAAATAATGCATATGAACAACATCAGCAAGAAAAAATTAATCAAAAGAAACAACAGGAGCAAAAAGAATTAGATAAGTCTACTGCCGCTGTTGATGCTGCTGTTAAAACTTTTGTAACAGTTAAGACTGGAGAACAAGGTGCAAAAGTTTATGATGCAATAAAACAAACAAATATTGGTAAAACTGTTATTCAAGGTGCCGGAATCGTTGTTAATGAAGCAAAAAAAACAAATCTTGCATTAAACCATACAGTAAATACAGCAAGTAAATTAAATAAAGTTGTAAATAACGGGAATGAAGTTAAAGGGAAAGATATATCTTCAGATGAAGAAAAAGAAATACAACAAAATGAGCAAAATAATCAGCTAGAAAATAAAATGCTGGATGATCAAAATGATAATAATAAGATAGGCAATAATACATATAATTCTAAAAAATCATCAAAAAAGGAAAATATTATTATTAGAGCAATAAAACTTATTACTAAAATACCTAAATTTATTTTAATATTAGTTGGAATTAATTTGTTTTTCTTATTTTTTTCAATTGTCTTTGTATTATTTTTTGCTAATGGATTATTAGAAAATAATTTAGAACTTACTAATTGGAATTATGGTTCATCAAGTAGCAGTGAGAATATTAATAGTGATAGTAATTATTATAATGAAAATAGTTCAAGTATATCTAATTCAAATTTATATTCATTAATAGGAGAAGATGGAATAAATAATTTAACTAATAAAATAAATAACGCAGGTACAAATTGTACAGGTATGGGTGTTGCAAGTAAGGTTGTAGCATTAATTGATGGATTAAATAGTTATGGTTATAAAATTCCTTATAGTGATAATGCAGGAGATAAATCACAATTAGTTAATTCTAATTGGGGAATTGATAGTAATGGAAATAAAGTTGGATTTAATGATTTAACATTTATGAGTTGGGCACTTCAGTCATCTAATATTAAAAACAACGTAACTAGTATTAATGATTATAAGGACAATACTTTACCAATTAATTTAGAAAATGCTAAACCTGGTGATGTTATAATTTATCAAAATAATATTTATATGATACTTCAAAATATTGGAACATCAGTAATTATTGCTTATGTAGCAAATGATGGTTTAACATATAAAAGTTATAGTTATAATGATTTAAAAGATTATGATATTTATAATATGAATTTATATTATGTAGACAATTGTAATAATTGAATTAGTATAAATAATATTGTATAATTTAAAAAGGAAAAGAGGGAGTATATGAAATTTAGGGTATCATCTAAGGATTTATTCATGTTTGTAGTTTATAGTATATTTTTACTTATATTATGTTCTTTAGCGGTGCTTAATTTATCATCTCTTTTAAATGAAGGCAAGTTATTTGGAGTTAATTTTTTTGCAGGATTTTTTCCTCCTTATTTATGGGCTACTTTACTTGTTTTTGGTGCTGTTTTAATAGCTATATTCTTTAGTGTATCTTCATATATTTTTGATCATGAAAAAGGTTCTGGTATAGGTCTTAAGATTGGCGATAAAGAAGATGAAAAGGGTTATACTAGATTTGCTACTGAGAAAGAAATGAAAAAAGCAGATGATGTTAAAAAAGTTGTAATAAGTAATTTAAATGCGGATGGAGCTGGTGTACCACTTGTAAATGATGGAAAAGATATGTGGGTTGATGATGGATCATTTCATAGTTTAGTAATTGGTTCTACCGGTAATGGTAAGAGTCAATGTGTCGTTGAACCAATGATCGAAAGCCTAGGACGTAAGGGTGAATCAATGATTATTACCGATCCTAAGGGTGAACTTTATAGAGATCATGCTAACTTTTTAAGAAGTAAAGGTTATAATATAATTACTTTAAATTTTAGAGATCCTCAAATGGGAAATGCTTGGAATCCTTTAGCAATTCCATATGATTTATATAAACAAGGCAATGAAGATAAAGCAATTGAACTTTTAAAAGATGTATCATTTAATATGGTTAATGATCCCAAAGCAAGTGATCCTTTTTGGGGAAATGCTAGTATGGGATATTTTAATGGACTTGCTCTTGGATTATTTCAAGATGCTGAAGAAAAATATATTAATATAAATTCAATAAACTATATGGCAGCAGTAGGAGAAGAGAGTTTTGCTCCAAGTAATTATGCAACTGCTTATTTTGATTTAAAAGGTAAAGATTCAACGCCTTATAACTTTGCCAAATCAACTATTACTGGTCCAACTGAAACAAGAACTAGTGTATTATCTGTTTTTAGTGAAAAGATGGAAAAGTTTACCACACAAAAGAATTTAAGTGAAATGCTTTCTTATAGTGATTTTGATATGCGTAGTATTGGGCAAGAAAAAACGGCGTTATTTGTTGTAATTCATGATGAAAAAACAACATATCATCCCCTTGCTACTATTTTCTTAAAGCAAGCTTATGAGGTTTTAGTAGATGTTGCTCATAAATCTCCGAAAGGAAAACTTCCCATAAGAACAAATTTTATTTTAGATGAGTTTGCTAATATGCCACCACTTAAAGATGTAACAGCAATGGTTTCAGCAGCTCGTTCAAGAAATATAAGATTTACATTTATTATTCAGGGATTTTCTCAGCTAAATGATGTATATGGTAAAGAACAAGCAGATACTATTAAAGGTAATTGTGGTAATAAAATTTTTATTAATAGTAGTGATTTAGCTGACTTAGAAGAAATAAGTAAATTATGTGGAGAAGCAAAATCTAAAGAAAAAGAAAAAACAGCTTCTCGTCCATTATTAACATCAAGTGATTTACAAAAATTAAAAAAATTCCAAGTTGTTATTTTAAGACAAAGAATGAATCCGTTTAAAACTAAATTAACACCTAGTTTTCAAATAAATTGGGGACACAGTGATGAAGAATCTAAATTTATTGAAAGAAAACCAAGAGAAGTATCAATTTTTGATTTTAGAGAATTTATTAGAGAAGAAAAAAAGAAAAAGTTATTTGGTAGTGGGGATAATATTGGAGGAATGTCTAATCAAAGTGGATTTGGTTCAGGCACTTCTTTAGGAAATATATTTGAAGGATTAAATAAACCAAATAATAATAATAGTAATCCCTTTGAAGGATTTAATAATCCATTTGGACCGAATAAGCCAGTAAATCCTAATTTAGATAAAACTGATATATTAGATTTTAATGAATTACAAAATCAAATGAGAAAACCAAATAATAATTCAGCAATGTTTGATGGTGGCAGCATGGATATTGATAGTTTAGTTAAGAAGATTGATGCCAAAATAGCTGAACTTGAAAAAGAAGAACAAGAAGAAAAAGCTAAACAAAATAATATAAATCAAAAAGTGATTGATTATGATAAATTAGATACAACTATGGTTGAAAGATTTGATGATTTCTTTAAGAAAGATAAAGATAAAGTAAAAGAAGAACCAAAAGTTGTAGTTGATAAAGATAGTGTTGTTGTTGGTGATAATAACGACGATGAATATTTTGATGATTTCTTTAATCAGGAATAAAAATTAATTGAATTTTATTAGAAATTTTAGTAATATTAATGTAGTAGGTGACAGTTAATAAGTTGAATATCATTAAAATAGATACTTTATTTTTTGATAAAGATTATCTTGCTATTAATAAAATTTCTTTTATATTATTTTAGTGAAATTTTAGCTTATTTATGATTAAGTATTAGAAAAAGGAGAGTTAATATGACAAAAATGAATAAAACTTTATTGGGAGTTGTAATTGTTGCTATAATTGTAGTTATTACAATTGGAACAAGTTTTTCTTATATGACTGATAATTTGACTGGAGGATCTGGTTTAGAAGTTATTAATTTAGAAAACGGTAAAATGGTTGTTGCTTATCAGGGAAATAATGGATTATTTAAATCAAGTGATTATGAAAAAAGTGATGAATTAATCGGTTCTAAAACATTCTCAATTACCGGAACTAACAATAGTAGTGATGAAATAATGACTTATAATCTTTCATTAGATGTTAATTATAATGAATATGCAGATAATGAAGTTTACTTTATACTTGGTGGTAAATCTGATGGTGATGGTAAAATAACTGATAAGGCTGACGCTAAGACAAAATATTACTTAAATAATTTAAAAGGTGTTAGTACTATAAATTTAGGAGAAGGATTCTTTAGTACCAATACTGAAGATAGTGTTCATAAATATATAATTTATTATTATAGTACAAATAATAGTAAAAATAAAAATTTTGAAACTAAAGTAAGATTTAGAGCAATTAATTAACCAATAACCAGGTATTATATCTGGTTTTTGTTTTGTTATAAAATGTTAAACATTAGTTAAAATTATACCGATTTATAATTACCGATAGCAAACAAAGGTGAACTTTGTTTGAATAAAAAT
>CAKOIE010000015.1 GCA_934086395.1 uncultured Bacilli bacterium
CTATCAGAGATTATAAAAATACCCCATATTTATATATGGAGTATTGGAGTAATAACTAATATGGTCTAACATAGACAGTTCAAAATGAAAAATCGTAAATGTATTTAGATATTCTTTTAAATTATCTTTATTTATTACTTTTATTACATTTTTTACTTTATCCATGTCTTTAAATGAATATAAATCAAAGTTTACTTGAATTACAATTATATCTTTATATTTCTTACCTTTATTTTGTTCATTTAATATTATCTTATAAATATATAATAAATTCTTATACATTAAATATTTACTTTTTGAGGTATTTAATTCTATATTTAAAAATGTACTATCATTTAATTTATATAATAAATCGGTAACCATCAATTTATCATCTTCATAAAATGTAGTTATTTCATTATTAATTAAATTATAATTATTACACTCGATATTTAATTCACATAAATCAATTATAAAATCTACTAACTCTTTACTATATATATTTGCAAATGATTTAAATTCTCGATCATAAATTAAAGGTATAATATTATCAGATACAACTATCGGATATTTTAGCATCTTCTTTCTCCTTTCTTCTAAATTTAAGTTTCAAAAAACTAGGAAGTATTTCCTAGTCTTCACTTTCTTCAATAAAATTAATACTTTTATGAGGTTCATCAAATAATAAATCATTATAATTTTGTTGTCTTAATGCCTCATACACAACTATAGCAACTGTATTAGATAAATTTAGAGCTCTTACCTTATCAGTCATCGATAGTCTTGCACATCTATCTAAATGAGGTTTTAATAGCCTTGGTGGAATTCCTGTAGATTCTTTCCCAAAAAAGAAATAATAATTTTTATTTTTATCAGTATAGTCAAATGATGTATGTGGTTTATGCCCATATCTTGTAAAATAATAAAATTCACCTTCATTTTTACTATAAAAATCGTCAATATTTTCATATACAAAATAATTGCAATCTTTTATATAATTAACACCACTTCTTTTAATATAACTATCATCTAAACTAAAACCCAAAGGTTTAATTAAATGTAACGTTGTATTAGTTGCAACACACGTTCTCATTATATTTCCCGTATTACCTGGTATTTCTGGCTCAAATAAAACTACATTAATCATTTACATCAATCTCCCATTTTTCTATTAATTGTATTAATCTATCACTTGTTAAAACTTGATTTGTACTGTCAATATAATCAACAGGTTTTCCATCTTTATAATAAATAATAGTTGGTAATATAATATCCTGATCAGTTATTACATTTAACTTATCATTTAAATTATCTACTTTTCCATTATTTACATCTTTAGTACAATCTATATAAACAAATTTAGAAATTAAATTATTATTTTTTAATATTTTATAAGATTCTTTTTCAAAATTATATATTTTATCATTACCAATATAGCTTATATATAATAAACCATTATTTTTTACATCATCAATTCCTTTAACAATATTTTCAAAATCATAACTTTTAATTTTATTAACTATATAACTTTTATTTTCTTTTCTACTATTAACATATTTATAGATATTACCAATTATTAGCATAATACATATACTTACAAATATAACGATAACTAATAATAAATAATTTCTTATTTTTTTATTCATTTATACATCACTCCAACAAATCTATCATATCACAAATATATTAATAAAATAAATTTAAACTTTAATTGTTTCACACATTTCTGCTTCATTACCCGCATTATCAATTGCATAAGCACAAAATGTTCTTCCACTATCCTCTTCTAAATATAATACATTTTTAAGCGTTCTATCATTTCCATCTTTTCTTGCTGCACCTGATCCACTTCCATATGGTTTTAACCAGGTTTGATATTTATTAATTCCAGTCCCATTATCATAACCATTAATATATACTCTAATGTTCCATCCTTTTAAAGCACCATACTTTGGATCATAATAACCTAAATTGGTTACACTAAAAGATGTAATAGTTGGTGAAATATCATCATACCATTCAGGTCTAATATCTAAATTACTATTAATTACATAAGTATTTTCCCTAAATGATCTTATACTATATCCATCTCGATCATAAACATAAATTTTTAATTTAGTTCCATACTCTATTTCAGTATTATAATAATCTATGACATGATCAGATACTAAAATATCATTTAACCATATAGAAAATGTAAAGCCATCCAAACCAGAACTATGCAAATTATTTTGAATAATTGGATTAACATCTATAGTATATTTTTGTGTATTCCAATTAGCTACATAATTTAAATCACCAGTAGTTCCTTTTAAAATTTGAACATTTGAGTTTGGAACATCTCCATTACTACCTGTCCATCCAATAAAAGTGCTTCCATCTTTATATGGAATATCTAAATTGAATGTATCTTCAACCGTATAATCATCTCTCTTATTACTTAAATATCCACCATTCAACTCATAATTTATTTTATAAATATTAATGTTCCAATTAGCATATATCTCTTTACTATTTATATTTTCAATATTATTATCAACATTATAATTTAAAAAAGTATATCCTTTTCTTATAGGTTCAGGTAATATTACTTTATTATTTTTTACAACTACTTTATCTAAATTAGCATACACTCCACCATTCCCATTAAGTATAAAATTATATTTTTTCGTTTTAAAAATAGATTCATTACTAAAACTAAAATTAAAATATGAATATACTGGCTTTATAACCAAAATAACTGCTATTAAAATTAATAATATTTTAATTAACTTCTTCATTTTTCATCTTTTCTTTCTTATTATCATATAAAATATCCATAAAAATTAATCCTGCTGCAATAACTAGCAAATACTTATGATTATAAATAAAATCAGCATAATAACCTATGTAAGGTATTGACCAATTTGTTCCTTTACCTAATATCTGATAATTTAAGACCTCATATGTATCAATTGATTTATTATTATCACCTTTAGTTATAAACGAATCATCAAGAACTTTTACAATTCGATGTGAAATAATATGATCATTTAATTGATATACTAAAACATCTCCTTCATTAAAGTCATTAATGTTCTCTTCTTTATAATATAAAATACCACCAACCTTTAAAATAGGTTCCATTGATCCTGATAAAATAACTAAAGGCTTTTCTCCCCAAATAGATGGTATAAAAATTATTAAATAAATACTAATTAAAATATAAAGTAGCTTAATTATTATATTTTTTAATAAATTTTTCATTTTAATTTAATTTTTTATTTCCATAAATTTCTAGCAGCATCATACTCCACAGTATCTATTCTAACAGTTAATGTATAAGTTGCGTTATCATACCCATCTCCTGAAGAAGTATAAGTAACTGTTTTACCATCAGCTGATACGTTTTCATTTAAAGTTGCCTTTATATTTTCATTAAATTTCACACTTTTAATAAATGACGTAGTTTCTGCACTAGCATCTAACACAGTTTTATTTTCCTTAGTTCCATAATAGTAAAAACCATCATTATCTTTAGTCCATTCATCACCAAATTCAATTATTGATGCAACATTATTGTTGGAATCCTTTAAACTAAGTTCTTTACCACTTGCACTTACCCATTTTTCAGTTATACTTGCTCTTACTGCCATTGGAATATCACCAGTGTTAGTAACTTTAACTGTTTTTTCAGTAACAGTTCCCGGTGTCCAATTAGTTGGTGAAACAAATTCCTCTACTATTTTATTTTGATATAAACCAGTTTTAAACTTATTAACAACATTTGTTGTAGTTGTAAAATAAGCTAGTGTTCCTCCAAGCACAGTTAACATTCCAAGTACTCCTACTACCAACAATTTCTTTTTATTCTTATTATTTTCTTTAATTTCTCTCATATTCTTTCTTTCCTCCTAAATAACATTCTCTAATTCAAATATAAACACTAATTGTTTATTCGTATTCTTTTTACAAGTTATAAGCGTCAAACAATTAATGTCATTATTTTTTATAATTTGAATAACCCCTGTTTTATCCACTTCATAATAATTAACTAAATTATAATTATATTTATTTTTTAAATAATAAACACTAGCTACATCACCTATTTCTAATTTATCTAAATTTTTAAAATAAGATATATTACTATTACCAGAATGACTAGCTAAAATCAGATTACCTAAATTCACATCAGGCATATCTGAAGAATTAATAACCATAATATTTTTATCAACATTATTATTATTTGAATCTATACTATAAAAACCTCTTTTAAGTCTTATCTTTTTAATTTCTAATATTCCAACATATTTTTCCCTTGTTTTATTATCATTCACAACTTTATCATTATTATCATATATATTGATATTATCTTCATTTTGTTTAATAACTTTATTATTCTTAACTTTTAAACCTACAACTATGATTAAAAAAATAACTATTAATATATAACATCCACTAATAATTTTTCTTTTCATAAATAATTATTCCACTTGCTAATAAAATAATTGATTTTAAAATAATATCTAAATAATTATTTTTTAAAGTATCCGGAACAACTACTTCCATTTTTTCATTAGTCATATTCATCTTTACTACATCTCCATTATTAAGAATTGTAAAATATTGTTTTTCTTGGCTTAATTTATATCCCGGTGCTGCTAATTTCTCTATAATATAATATTGTCCAACTGGCAAATTATTAATATAAATTTTACCATCATTATTAGTTACACCGGAATATATTAATTCATCATTTATACTATATATTTCTATTTTCGTACTAGAAATAGCTTCACCCGTAACTAAATCAGTTTTAGTAAATTCTAACTTTCCCTTTTTTAAATAATTACTTAATTCTAATTTATAGCTAACCTCTTCGGTATACTGATCTTTATACTTTAATTCAAAGTAATATTTTTTATTATCTAGAATATAATCTTTTAGAGTATCTAGTTCTTTAACATAATATTTGCCTAGATACAAATTATCAAAGTTAATCTTCCCATCTTTATCAGTTATCTTTTCTAATATAAGAGTATCCTTCTTATATATTAAATCATGATTTTCATCATATATATTTTCATGAGCGTATAAACCAAATTTAACTCCCTTAAGTTTTTTAGTACTTTCATATAATTTACCATCAATAGCATCTAAAGTTTCGCCACTTTTAATTATTTCAGCCTTACCTTTAACTCTTTTATTAGCAAATTTAATTTCATATACTAATCCATAATCATTATCCTGAACATATTTAGTATTATCATCTATTTCAAATTTAACAGCATCTTCGTTCCATAAATAACCATCAATTTTTTGATCAAGCTCTTCTATTTCATATTTACCATTTAAAATACTAAAAGAAGTCACAATTATTCCATCTTTATTAGTTTTAAATATATCAGTGTTACCATTCATTAAATACTCATTTGTATCTAAATTTTTTATTTTAAACTTAATATTTTTAATAGGAATAACTTTCTTTGTATCAGCATCTATTTTCTTAATAAGTAATTTACCACCACTAACATTAACATCGATATTACTTTTAACTGGATCATATTTTCCAACTCTTATAACATTTTGATTATTATTATCATAATAAATTATTGGTGGAAACGAATACTTTTCATCATTTTTTTCAAAACTAATATTATATTTACCAACCATTTTAGCTTTAACAATTAAATCATTACCATCTACTTTAGCATCTATTTTATCACTTACAATAACTTTATATTTAGATAAAACATTATTTTTATCATTTAGCCTAATTTCTTCTCCTAATTTAATATCTAAATTGCTTATTCCAAAATCAGGAATCACATTATGTTTATCAATTAAATTTTCTATTTCTTTAATTTCTTTAGAGTACTTAGTTATCTTTTTTCCATCTAATTTGTCAGTAAAATAAATATTATATCCATTAGGCATAACTTGCCATATCATGTACTGAGTAACACTATACCACTTTAAATCTTCATGATTAACAAAAGCATCTCTATATCCATATCCATAATAAGCAATTAGATTTATTTTCTTCCAATCATCTTCACTTATCTTAGCAAATTCATATTGATTAGTATCGCTACCAACATAACTATTATTCTTATTAATTGAAATCCCCGGTTCAACACAATAAACAAATTGTTTATCACTATCTCTAACCATAAGAGATAATTGTTGATACTTTCTAACACCATTTTTCTCTTTAATTATAAAATCATTAGGAATCCATTTATATCTTTCAATAATCTTATCATTATAAACATTTGCATATACAATACTCGGTAAAATAAGTATTAACAATATTAAATATTTTAAAATCTTCTTCATTAATTCTCCTAATCTTACTCCATTAAAAACTTATTTTTAGTTTTTTTCTGATATTAAAATATTTAAATAATCAATTTTTAAGTCTATTCTAGAGATTTCATTTATAATCTTTTTTACATTGGATAATGATGTATTTTGTGATATATAAATTATATCTCCAGAACCGACCTTATTAATATTGTCTATTATGTTCTCATTCATATTAATTGAATATTGTAATAGATAATATTTTTTTCTTTTACATAACTCTAAATTTGATGAACCAACCAAACAAATATTAGAATTAATTTTTTTACGATTTAGTATTGAATTTAAATTTGAAAATAGCTTCTCATCAGTTTCTCCATTAATATATGTATTTTCTTTATCAAATACATCACCTACTTTTCCTACTAAAGTAAATTTAATATTATTATCCTTAAAATAATTTATAACTTCATCGTTATGATCAACTATAAACGCAACCATATTCTTTTTAGAATTACCTTTTATAATAATCTTATCCTTATTATCATTTAAACTCATCTTAGGAGACGTTGCAGTATATATTAAGAAAAGATCATTAAAATACCCATAATTTTCCATTTTGTTAAATGATTTATCTACATCAACCTCTTTTCCATTAACACCAGGAATTATAGTATTATCTTCTATAACCGCATTTACATATTCAACTTCATAATTATCCTTAACAGTTACAATTTCCCTCATAATTGGATTTTTATTATTAATATAAATCATTACTTTATCTGTAAAATAGAAACTTACAACTACTAATAAAAGAACTAAAAAATATTTTATTTTCAAAATTTATTCACCACTTAATCTTATGTTTTTAATTATTTAAATATACTTAACTTAACTACTCTTCCTCTTCTTCATCTTCATCTTGTTTAGGCATATTAGATAAAAATGCTAATCTTTCAACTACAACTTCAGTTGAATATTTTTTTTCGCCATTAACTTCATAAGTAGATGTCTTAAGTTGACCTCTAACTGCTACCAAATCGCCTTTTTTGCAATACTCTTTAACCCTTAAAGCAACCTGATCCCATAACGTACATCTAATAAAATCTGCTTCATATACTCCGTCAGAATTTTTATAAACCCTCTGAACTGCTAGAGTAACATGACATACATCTTTTTTATCATCAGCTTTTGTAATTTCCGGATTAGCAGTAAGTCTACCTATCAACATAACCGTGTTATACATCATATTTCCTCCTTTCACTAACATTTTTACCACAAATAATTTAAGGTATCAAAAGACAAAAAAATAAAATTTGTACCTAAAAAAGTACAAATTTTAAATATCTTCTAAACAAAATTTTTAATTTACCTAATCAAATTTATAAAAACTATCACATTTAAATATTTTTTAATAATCTATTAAGTTCAACTGCATATTCAAGAGGTAATTCTTTTTTAAAATCAGAAATAAACCCTAAAATAATTAAATCTTTAGCCGCATTTTCACTTAATCCCTTACTCATTAAATAAAATAATTTTTCTTCACTTATTTTAGATACCGTTGCTTCATGCTCTAAATAACTAGAATCATTAAGTAATATATTAGTTGGAATAGTATCACTAACTGATTCATCATCTAACAAAATAGTATCACATTTAACACTTGCCTTAGAATTAATAGCTGACTCGCATATCTTAACTAAGCCTCTGTAATCAGCTTCTCCTCCATTTTTAGCAATACTTTTAGATATTATATTACTACTTGTATTTTTCCCAATATGAATCATTTTAGCACCAGCATCAAGAACCTGTCCCTCTTTAGCAAACGCAATAGAAACAGAATTTCCCTTACTATAATCACCTTTTAATATTGAACTAGGATATTTCATCGTAACACCACTGCCAATATTACCATCAAGCCACTCCATTAAACCATAATCATCTACTATTGCTCTTTTAGTAACTAAATTATATACATCATTACTCCAGTTTTGAATTGTACTATATTTACATTTAGCGTTCTTACCAACATATATTTCAACAACTCCTGCATGAAGAGAATTCTCAGAATGTGATAAAGCCGTACAACCTTCTATATATGATAACTCAGCATCATCATCAACAATTATAATAGTCCTTTCAAACTGTCCCATCGTAACTTCATTAATCCTAAAATAACTTTGTAATGGTCTATCTAACTTAACCCCTTTAGGAATATAAATAAAAGATCCACCACTCCACATACAACCATTTAAAGCTGTAAATTTATTTTCATCATACTTAACTAAATTATTAAAATACTTCTTAAATAGTTCAGGATACTTTTTTAATGCTTCATCAGTAGATAAAAATATAACACCATTATTACTATTTAATTTATGATAAAATACTTCACTTTCAATTTGATTAGAAACCCCGCATAAATAAGTATTCTCTGCTTTTATTACCCCTAAATCATCAAATGTTTTCTTAATATCTTTATCAACATTATCCCAAGAATCAGTTACATCACTTATCTTTTTGTAATAATTTATTTTATCAAAATCTATATCTAATTTAGGCCCAAAAGAAGGATTATCTAGTTCTAAAAACTTTTCAAAAGACTTTAATCTAAACTCAAGCATCCACTCAGGCTCCCCTTTACTTTTAGATACCTTTTCAATAAATTCTTTATTCAACTTCATATTTCATCACATCCATTATTATAAACTTGATTTTAAATTTTAACTACCACATTATTTTATTTTATCTTTTTATTTTCACATCCAACAAATAAAGATATATATTCTTTTAAAATCTCACAAATATCTTTAATACCAGTACTAATATACATTCTATCGATAAAATCATTAACATCTAATTCATTTATTAATTTATGTAAATTTTGTATCTCATTCATATAATTATTATCTAACTTATATTTTTTATATAAACTTATTGCTACCATATAACCAATAACATACTTTAATTCAATAACCAATTGTTCAAAAACAGGAGTATTTAAACCAAACTTTTTATTTTTGTCTAAATAATAATTTATATAATTTAAAAACACCTTAATATCTTCATCATAATAATCACACTTAAATATACATTTATAAGATTCTTTACTAACATCACCAATTTTTTGAAACACTATCATAATTGGTAATATTCCATTTAAATTTCTTAAACATTGTTTAGTATATAAAAGCCTAAAATAAAAACAAAATAACTTTAAATCAATATCATTTAATTCATCAACTGCAATTAATTCTTCTGTTATTGCCAAAGCTTCTGTAAACCAAAATCTAGTTTCATTAGATTTATTAGGAATATTCTTATAATGAGATAATTCATGAATTAATGTAACTGCATCAGATAAAGAACCATAATTTCTTACAATAATTGAATTTCCATCAGAAAAGCATCGTCCATTTATTTCAACACATTCATCTCTTCTTTCACTTACCATTTTTTCATATTCAAATGAATCAAAATCAATAATCCCATCATTAATTAATTTATTAATATCCAAATTAATATTAAATTTTTTATTATATTTATTAACAAATTCAAAAACATCTTGTATTTTGCAAATATTCATAACTTTACTATAACTATCAAGTGTAGCATTATTTATTTTTAAATTATTAATTATTTTTACAATCTCTTCTCCCAAATATAGAAAATATTCTAAATTATCAATAATATTACCATCATAATAAGCAAAAAAATCTTTTAATTCTTCTAATATTTCTTCATTAATCATAACTTACCCTACTTTTAATCATAATTTCAATAGCAACTTCTTATATCACCAATTTAATTTCTACTATTATACACATTTGATTATTTTTTTACCATATTAATTATAAAGAATTATTATAATTTACATCATATTTTTATTCCTAACTTTACTATATATAAGAATTTCTTCTATCATTTTTCTAACTGGTTCACAAAATTCTTTTTCATTATTTAAACTTTCTACTAAATCAAAATAACCAAAAAAATTTTTTACTAAACAATTTGAAACTAGTTTATGCATATTTTCTATTTTACTTATATATTTACTATTATCTCTAACTTTGTACATAATATGAAGTGCCATTATTACACTTAAACTATATTTTATATAGGTTTCTATTTGCCTAAAAAATAAATCACTATTATTATCTTCACTTAAATCATTATATAATTTCCTAAATCTATCTACATCATTTTCATAATTATCCTCATCCCAAACTTTTAGATAACTTTCCTTTGATATATTACCATATTTTTTACAAACAAATGCTATTTTTAAATAAATCATTAAATCTTTAAAATATTCATTTGTCATATTTAATCTATTTAAACATACATATTGTTTTTCAACATTTAAACTTGAATCTAACATAATAAATTCTTCAGCAATAGCAAGCGTCTCCCCATACCATCTTTGATTATTATAATTTATTTTACTTTTTTTATTTAATTTATTTCGATAATGAGATAATTCATGCACCAATACAACTGCATCTGTATAAGAAACATTACTATTTACTTTAACTATTTTATAATTACACTTTCCTCCTAAGCTTATCCCATTTAACCATCTTTCAAAACTAGATATATTATCATTATTCATAACAATTTTATTTTCTTTTAACATTCCATCAAAATCTAGGTTTATATTATATTTTTTTAAATATTCTCTTACAAATTCAAATATTTCTAAGTCACTATATATAGGCATCCTACTATCTAAAATATTCATATAGTCGTTACTACATCTATTAGGCATTATTTTTAAATATTCACAAGCTATTTTATATAACCATCCATAATTATTTGCAAAAAAATCATTTCTATTTTTATCAAAATAATTATTTAACATTTTTTCTATATCTTTTGTTTCAATAATTACCAAAATATCACCACCATAAAGTATTTTTACTACTTAAGTATAACAAATTATTTAAATAAAATATATCCAAAAGAAAAAGTCCTAAAAGGACATTATTTCTTTTTTGTTATTTTTTTAATAGCATCACCCGCATTACCTTGTTTAAAAGCATCCATTACTTCAATAGGTATAGCAAAAATAATTGTATTAGACTGATCAGATGAAATATCATTAATAGTTGATAAAGTTCTTAAATGTAACGCTCCCGGTGTAGATGCCATAATCTTAGCAGCTTCTGCTAAATTTTTAGATGCTTCTACCTCTCCAGCAGCCTTAGTAATAACAGCCATTTTTTCTCTTTCTGCTTCTGCAACTTTAGCAATAACTCTCTTCATCTCTTCAGGTAATGAAACATCTTTTAGTTCTACATTTTCAACCTTTATTCCCCAAGGATCAGTAGCTAAATCAACAACTTTACAAATCTCTTCTGATATTTTATCCCTTTCAGATAATAACTCATCTAATGATACTGCACCAACCGCATTACGCATAGTTGTTTGAGCAAGTTGTGCAACAGCAAATCTAAAATTTTCTACTGCTAATATTGCCTTAGATGCATCAAATATTTTATAATACAATACCGCATTAATTCTAATTGATACATTATCCTTAGTTATAGCATCTTGTTCCGGCACATCTACTGCCTTAGTTCTAATATCAACCTTCTTTAAAGATTCAAATATCGGTAAAATAACGTGCCAACCAGGATTTAACATCTTATCGTATTTACCACACCTAAACTTAATACCTCTTTCATACTCATCTATTTGCCTAATCGAAGGTAAAATAATAAAACAAGCAATAATCATAACAATTATTAAAAACATTTTTCATACTCCTTTCATATTAAATATATCTAAATCTCATAATAATAGCAATAAATCTAATTTAATTTTAATTAATTTATTGTTATAATTTTAATGAAAGAGGTAATAAAATGAATAACTATTTAAACTCATACTATCATGGATTAGCAGGAAATATAATAATATATAATCCCCAAACAATTGTAAATTTAGCACTTAAACAACTAGACATGATTATAAAAAATAAAGGAATATATTCTAGAAAATATTTAAAAAAATTGAACATAAATTATCCAGAACATAAAGGAGTTTTTAACGGAGATGATTATATCTCAGTAACAACACCCATATTCGATGATATAGAATACAGTGGTAAAAATGAAGGATTTGACTCATCATATTTAAAATATACAAATAACACAATATCTATAGTGTTAAGCAAAAATATTGAAAATACCTGTAAATTTCGTACAGGAGAATTTGATTATTTACCAGGAGAAAGACAAATAAAAGATAAAATACCAATAGATAATTTTATTGCAATTAAAGTATCATTCGAAAATGATTTTCTAACAAAAGTAGTAGCTGAATTAGTAAAAGAAGTACTAAATAATAATAACATTAATTTACCAATTATAGATAAAGATTTAAATGAAATTAAACTAAGTACTTCAAAAAAAACAATATAAGCATTAATAACATATTAAATATAAAATTAATATAAATAATAACAACATACATAAAGACTAAAAACAATTTAAAAAACTAAGTAAGCTAAATACTCATAATTAAAATTGACAATCCAACCAAGATAAACTATTATTATAGTAGGTGAAGAAAATTGAAAATATTTAATAAAAAATTAGAACGTAATGACAAAATTAATTTAGTTATATCAAGTATTATTTTACTATTAGGTTTTATCCTGATTTTATTATCTCCTGCAACCGACTATGCCCCAATAACTATGTTATACTTAACTTTCACAGTTTATTCATTAATAAAAATCTTAGAATATTTCCTAACCAAACCAAAAGATGACTATGAAGAATTATATACTACCATCGTATGCGCTATTGCTGCATTTAGTGGTTTCAAATACATTAATTATAATCCTCAAATGGTATTATCCATAACACTAGCTGTATGGGTATGCGCTATGGCTATAATTAAATTAATTAAAATCGATTATTTACACGATCGTAATGATAAAATGATGTATATTAATTTAGGAACATTCTTCTTATTCTTATTATTAGGACTTCTAACAAGTATAAACTTATACTTTAGTGAAACAGTTCAATTTCTAATGTTAGGCTTCTTCTTTATTTGTGTAGGAATACTAGATTTAACAGAAGACTTAATAAGAATTCTAACTGATAAAAATATCATTTAATTAACATATCAAATATTGGTATGTTTTTTTTATTTTACATGTTATAATTTACCTGTGATGAGATATGAAAATAATTGAAAATTTTAATGATTATGAAGTACTAAGTACAAGTAATGGCTACAAATATGAAAGATGGGGAAAATACTATTTAAAAAGACCAGATCCCGAAATAATATGGCCAGGTAATGAAACCATAAAAGTAGATGCTGAATATACAAGAAGTAATACTGGTGGAGGTAATTGGACTTTAAATAACGTTCCATCATCTTGGACAATTAATTATAAAGACTTAAAATTTAATCTTAAACTTATGGGATTTAAACATACAGGATTATTTCCTGAACAAGCTTATAACTGGGATTTAATAAGAGAAACAATAAAAAAAACTAATCATAAATGTAAAGTTCTTAACTTATTTGCCTACACAGGAGCAGCAAGTATAGCAGCATTAAAAGAACATGCTGAAGTAGTTCATGTTGATTCATCTCGTGGAATGATAGAATGGGCTAAAGAAAATGTTATATCAAATAATTTAGAAAATGAAAATATTAAATTTTATGTAGATGATGTAAAAAAACTTGTTAAAAGAGAAATTCGTAGAGGCAATAAATATGACATAATTATAATGGATCCTCCTTCATTTGGTAGAGGTGCTAAAAATGAAGTATGGCAAGTAGAAAAAGATTTATATAATCTTATAAAAGATGCTAGTACCCTGCTATCAGATAATGCACTATTATTTATAGTTAATACATACACCACAGGACTATCAATGTCCGTAATAGAAAATATATTAAAATTAACTATAAAACAAAATGGTAATATTATAGGAACAGAACTTGGTTTCAAAACAAATGAAAACCTAAAACTTCCTTGTGGAACAACAGTAAGATGGGAAAAAAATGAAAGATAAATATATAAGTAAAAGATATATTCCTGAAATAAAAGGAATTAAGATTTATATGAATCATAATGGAGTATTTAAAGAAGTTATGCCTCTTCTACTTAGAAAAAGAACATTAGATAAAAAAACTTTATTTTATAAATTAAATGATTTACCATTAGATTTACAAGAAAAATATGAAGATATGGCAATATCTCCCGAAGAATTAATAGAAAATACAATTAAAATTGAAAAAAATAGTAAATATGTTTTAGATAGATTTAATACAAAAGTAAAAATAACTTCTCAAACATATCTTTTACCTATAGTAGGAAACTTTTTACCTAACGACGGTGTAAATGCCTTTACTGTAAAAAATATCAACGGAAAATTAGAATTAGTTCCAATAATAGTTTGTGTAAACTGCCATTGGTCAGAACTATTTACAGGCCAAACAAAATATAAAAATAATGTATTTTGTCTATTATCAGATTTAGATTCTGAATCAATAAATAATTTTATTGACAAAATAATAACACTTGAACAAGTACCTAATTATTTAAAAAACACTAAAGAATATGAAAAAGGTATCATAAAATAAACTATTCCTCATAAATTTAACTAGGAGGAAATAATGGAAATACTAAAAGTTTCAAGTAAAAGTAACCCTAGTAAAGTAGCAGGGGCAATTGCCGGAATATTTAGAGATGGCAAAAATGAATTAGAAATCCATACAATTGGAGCCGGAAGTTTAAATCAAGGAGTTAAAGCAGTAGCTATAGCCCGTGGTTTTGTTGCTCCAAGTGGTAAAAATTTAGTAATTATTCCTGCTTTTTCAGATATCCAAATAGATGGTGAAGAAAAAACAGCTATAAAATTAATTGTTGAATCAAAATAAAATACTTCAAAATCGAAGTATTTTTTAATTATCTAAAATGGCATTTTAAAATTTCCATTACTCATCATTTTCATCATTTTTTTCATTTCTTCAAATTGTTTAAGTAATCTATTAACCTCTTCTACACTTCTTCCTGATCCCTTAGCAATTCTTTGTTTTCTTGTTGCTTTTAACACTTCTGGATGTCTTCTTTCATAAGGAGTCATAGATAAAACGATAGCTTCAATATGAGCCATATCTTTAGGATTAATATTAATTTGATTTAATCCCATATTTCTTGCACCCGGTAACATCTTTAAAATATTTTCAAGTGGTCCTAACTTTCTAATTTGCTTTAAATTAGTTAAGAAATCTTCTAAATCATAATCGCCCTTACGCATTTTTTTTGCTAAATCTTTTGCTTCATCTTCACTAATCGCATTACTTGCCTTTTCCGCAATAGATAAAATATCTCCCATATCTAAAATACGATCAGCCATTCTTTCGGGATAAAACTCAGTTAATCCATCTAATTTTTCTGAATCACCTACAAACTTAATAGGAATATTAGTTAAATGTCTAACTGATAAAGCTACCCCGCCTTTCGTATTACCATCTAACTTAGTTAAAATAGCACCAGTTAATTTTAATTTATCATTAAATCCATTAATAACATTAATTGCATCTTGTCCCATCATTGCATCAATAACAAGTAATACTTCATCCGGTTTAACAATATTCTCGATATCAACAAGTTCATTCATTAAATCATCATCAATATGTAATCTACCAGCCGTATCAATAATTATATAATCATTATTATTACTTTTAGCAAACTCTAAAGCTTCTTTAACTATTTCTCTAGGATCTTCTTTACCCTTAGTAAACACGTCCATATTTAAAGACTTGCCTAAATCACATAACTGATCAATAGCAGCCGGTCTATAAACATCGCACGCAACAAGTAATGGTTTCTTATTATTCTTCTTTCTTACTAAATTAGCTATCTTAGCACAACTTGTAGTCTTACCAGATCCTTGTAAACCAACTAACATAATAATAGTTGGCTTTTTATTAACTTCAAGAGGAACATAATTATCTCCAAGTAAACTTATTAACTCATCCTTACATAATTTAATAAATAATTCTTCTGGTTTTAAATTCTTACCAACTTCTAATCCTAAAGCCTTTTCTTTAACATTTCTAGTAAATTCTTTAACAACTTCATAATTAACATCTGCTTCTAATAACGCCATTCTTATTTCTTTTATTGCATCACTTATATTGTCTTCAGTAATTTTACCCATACCTTTAATATTTTTAATTGCATTACTTAATCTATCACCCATGTATTCAAACATATTATCAATCCTCTCTAATTACGTATAACACGTATTTATTATATTAATTTACTACCTTAAAAGTCAAGAAATATAACCAAAAGAAAAGACTCACAATGAGTCTTAACCTATTTAATTTTTTTCTTACTATGTTCTTGTTTATATGATTCAATATATGATGATAATCTAATTTTCATATTAGTTAAATCAATAATTTCATTAATTTGTTCAGTTTTAACATAAACTTCACTTAATAAACTAATAAACTCAAAGAAATTACTTCCTTTAATTCCCGCTAATACATATAATTCAAACCAATAATAACATTTTTTAAACATTTCAAAAGTAATAAAATCATTTTGTAATATTATTGCTTGTAAATTTTCACGACATACGCGGTTATCATCTTCATTCATTATATACCCTTTAGCATAATTACTTATTAAATAATTAACTGTATTAACTACATTATCATATACTTCAATTTGATTATCTTTATCATTAGCACTAACTGTTACATTCGCATTTCTAAGTGCTAAATAAAGTCTTAATGGTTCTTTAGCAAGTCCTGTACTACATGCAGTATTAATTTTAAAGAAATAGTCCAAATAAGTATCTACATTAATATTATCATTAACTAATTTCTTTTCTATTTCAAGAATATCCTTTATTGATAAAAATTGTTTATTATTCATAATTTATTTTCCCCCTTAATGAATAATTGTATTATAGCATAAAAATAATAAAAATGCAAACAAAATTTCTCTTTTCAGCAAAAAAGAGTAAAATTTCTTCGCAAAGAAATTTGATATAATTACTACATAATAAAGGCGGTATGTAGTAATGAACAGAAAACAAAGAAGAGAACTAAGAAAAGATAAAAACTTAATTATTGAGTTATATTCTATAATAAAAAAATATTTACCTAATTTACTTGATAAGTTTGAAAAATTAACTGATGTTAGACATCAATCATATATTACATATAATATGAAAACTATTTGTGTAACGAGATTATTTGGTTTGATTTGTGGATTAACTTCACTTTCTAATATTTCATCAGATGAGTTCAATACTGATGCATGTATTAAAAATATATCTAATATTTGTACTGCTAAGCTGGCTGAACTTCCTTATTGGGAAACTATTCAAGATGTATTTATGAATATTAAAATATCTGAACTTAAAGACATTCAAAAATATATTGTTAAAACTTTATTAAGATCAAAAATGTTTGATAAATATAAATTTGAAGGTGCTTTTCAGCTTCTTTTTGATGGTACAGGTCTATCAAATCATAATTATAATTTGAATGGTAATTGCTTACACAGAAAACATAAAGATGGTAAAGTCTCATACTATAAGTATGTTTTAGAATGCAAATTAGTTGTTGGTAACATAGTTATTAGTTTAGACTCTGAATTCATTGAAAATAAAAAAATGTTAACTGAAAAACAAAAACAAGATTGTGAAACAAAAGCATTTAAAAGAATGATTAAACGTATTAAGGAAAATTATCCAAAGTATAAATTTATTATTACTGGTGATGGCTTATATGCAACTACTCCTATTATTAATATTTGTAAAAATTATCATTGGTTTTATATTTTTAATTTAAAACCAGATAGATTAAAAGAAATAAATGATGCTTTTGAAGGCAATATTAGATTATTAAACGAAACAACAAAACCAAATTATTTTTTATCTTCTAATATAGAATTTAACAAAAATATTTTTAATGTGTTCAAATATATTGAAAAAAAGAAAAATAAAATAACTACATTTAGATATATAAGTAATATACAAGTTAATGATGATAATATTGATAAAGTAGTTAAACTTGGTAGACAAAGATGGAAAATAGAAAATGAAGGTTTTTATACTCAAAAACATAGAACGTTTGATATAACTCACTTAAATAGTAGAAATGATAATTCTATGAAATGCCATTACTATTTTATTCAATTTGCTCATACTATTAGACAATTACTAGAATTAGGAAATATATTAACTAAATCATTAAAACTCAAAATAAAAGAAGTAAGTACCAATCTATTAAAATCACTTACTTCAACCATCTCAGATCTTAATGATTTACAAACTAATTTTCAATTAAGATTTGATGATTAAATTATACTACAATTGTTCTTTGAAATCACTATATTTTTGAAATTTTTTTAAACCTATAAAATGGTCTTTTTGTAGTGAAATAATATTTTGTGGTTAGAGAAGAAAAAAATTAGATAAAATTATTTTGTGCATATTTTATCTAATTTCAACCAATTTAATTTATTTACTCTTTTTTACTGTCTCTTTTAGAATATTAACAAAAAAAAAGTAGATTTCTCTACTTATTTACAATCGCAATCATCGCAGTCGCAATCATCGCAATCGCAATCACAATCATCGCAATCGCAATGTCCACAGCAGCAATCATCATCGAATTCGCCTAAAGAACATAATGCCATAAATAAATGTAAAAATTCTTCATTATCCATTTTCTTTAAAGCATCACATACTTCATTCTTTAATTTAGTTACATTATCTCCTTCAATAATATCTTTAAATAATTCTTCTTTCATAAATACTCCTTTTCTAATCTTATTCTACCCAATTTTATAAATAATATCAATTATAAAATAGTTTCCTTCGCAATCATTACCTCATTATAAATATTCGGATTAACATCACTTACAGCCTTAATAGCAAGTTCTAAAGCTTCATTATAACTTCCTTCATAAAAATAATCTTCAGCTCTATTTAATGCATTATTAATTCTATTATTATATCTAAACCTATTACTATAAACTATAGTTGATTCTGCTAAACTAGCATTCTTAATTGTTTCAGTCGTATTTTTATGTAACTTTAAAACCAAATCTCTAGCCGTATCAACTCTTAAATTAAGAACTCTAATTGAAATAGGTTTCTTATTTAATTCATCAATCATATTATCTAAAGCATCATTTGCTTCACTTAACTCAACATAATAATCTTTAGGAATAATAGGTAATTTAAAACTTTCCATCTTTTCTTTACTAGACTCTAATATATTTTTAATCTCATCTAATTGTTCCCTTGCTCTAACCTCATCATCTTTTAAACTACTCAAATATTTAACCGTTTGCTCAACCTTCTCCTCAGTTATAGCAACCCTACTATTAATTAATTCCAACTCTTTATATAATTGAGAATAAGAAAAACTCTTATTTCTAAAATTTTCTATTATAATATCATAATCATTCTTAATATTTTTAATACTTAAATTAAGTTCATCTATAACTTTAACATCATCTTCACTTAAATCATAACTATATTTAATATCCTCTATTTTAGATGATATATTCTTAACAATAGTACTTAATTTCTTATTTTTAATAGCAATCTTCCTAGATAATGAATCATAATTCTTTTTAGCATCTCTTTCCTTATCAAAATCACTATATAAACTATCAAAATAATCTAAAATAGTTTTAAGTTCAATAATTGAATCATTAACATTAAGAACTTTTAATCTATCAAATATATCAGCAAGCTTTTTATCTGCTTCACTTATATTATAATCTATATTTAAATAATCAAGTAAATACCCTTCTTTAGTCATCTTCTCATATATCTTTTTTATATCTTCTATCTTAGCAGGTATTAATTTTTTTCCCATTAATATAATAGAAGATGCCTCATCAATAATAATTCCTATATTTCCAATGTTATCAGTAAGTGCTTTAACTATTTTACTGGCCTCACTATAATCATTATTTTCCATTGCAAGTTCAAAAGCATTAAATAATTTATCTATATTTTCAAACTGTAATTCAATGGTATTATTTATTCCCTCATAATCATTAGGACTATTATTATATTTCAAATAAATATCTCTATAATCTTTCTTTAAATTAGTAACTATTTCTCTATTTTTACTTTCCGATAAGGTTATCTCTTTAATTTCTTCTAACAAAAACTCACTTTTAGACTTAATATAATAAATTTCTAACTCTAACTTAGATGAATCACTAACAAATTTTTTATAATCTTTCTCCCTAATTAATTCTTCTAAATCATTTAATCTTTTATCTAAAGAAGGAATATCTACATCTTTAATTTGTTTATATCTTTCTTTCCAATTTTCATATTTTATCTCTAAATTTTTATTATTAATTAGTGATCCTACTTTATTTAATTCAGTAAGTATATTAGCAGATATAATTAAATTTTTATCTAACTCTAAACTAGTAAGAATTTCTTCTAATTTTTTCTTATTATGTTTATTAATAAACACCAAAACAACCACTATTAATATAATAGCAACTATAGCATAAACAATTCCCAATATTATATAAGTTTTATCTTCCATCTTATATCATCCCAACTATATATTATCACACTTTACAAAAGAAAAAAACTACTCAATTGTAGTTTAATTTAAATATTTATTTGTTTATACACCTTTTAAATTAAAATAAGATACAATTCTTATTAAGATATTATAAATCAAGTAAATAGGGATTATCTATACTTCCATCACCATTTATTAATTTTACATCATTAGATAAAAATAAGACAGGCTTTATATCATATTTATTAAATGCCATTTGTTGACCACCTACGCCATTTCGATAAGCATAAACATAATTATTTATAGAAGAAACATGAGTAATAAGCCACAAAGAAACATTATCATTCATCCAACTTGTTGGATTACTGGTAGAACATTTACTAATATTACTTCTACATGAGCTATCATCTGATGCATAAGCAATATCACTAGGATATAATAATCCAATCTTTCCAATCCACGTAGATGAATTTCCTGAAAAAACAGTGGAACTTCTTTCTTTAGAATAAATATCTGCTGCTGAAATTCCATACAAAGGATAACCGCCAAGATTCCATGTAACATTTGCTATCAATTTTTGATATTTTTCTTTAATTGTATATTGAAAATTAAAAATTGCAGATTTAGCATTATTAACACCACTATACCAATAAGAATTTGATGTCAAATTATAATTTAAATAATCATTATTAAGTTCTTGCATTAATTTTGATTTCGTCCAATCATTATAACCATATCCACTATTGTCAGATGAAAAGGTAGTATCCCATGCAAATGTTCCAATTGATGAATTACGTACTATCTTAACCATAGGTTTTACAATACCATCACTTGAATCATTAACATTAAAAATCCCAATAATTCTCCACAGTTCTCCATCATTACCAAATTCAATATAATTTTTAGAACCACCACCAAAATACCTAATATTTGAGGAAGGATCATCTTTTGATAAATAATTATTACTAGCATCATTATTATAAAGATTTTGAATATAATTTACTAAATTAATACTAGGTAAAGAACTAAAATAAAATTTTATTTTTGTAGGAAATCCAGAATATGATATTTTCCATATTTTTGTTGTTTTATCACAAGTTACAGATAAATCATTTAGCGATATTTCCTTATTATTTTTATATGCTACAGTAGTAACTGAATAATTACAAGAATTAGGTAAGTCATTTATCTCTTCTCCATCAACGTAAGCAATCAAATTAATATCATTTGAAAATTTTTTTAATTTACCTACTCTAGCTAGATCATTCCAAGCATATCCAGCATTCATATTAAGTTTAATATAATAGTCACTATTAGAATTATTCTCTGTTATAAGAACTAGTTTAATTGCATTTTCAGAACCAATATTAATGTTTCCATATATATTATCATAATTTTCTTTAACTTGAATTTTTATTTCAGAAACTTCATCAATAAAATTATTGCATTTTGAATCACTACACACATCATAAATAAGTTCATACTTAGTGTTTATTTTATTCAAATTGGTTATAATAACACTAAAAGACTCTATCTTACCTGCTTGTAAATGTAATATTCTATCATTTGATTCTCCACTATTTGTTGTTATATTAAATGATAAATCATTAACCTTTATATTAGCTACATTGTTATTTTGACTACTTGTAAACATTGATAATGAATAACCTAAAGTAAATATAAATAATAGTATAATTCCCATTATAGTTAATATCTTTGCTTGTTTATCTTTTTTTATTAAATTAAAAAATTTGATAAGTTTAGTTTTCATATTTTTAAGCTCCTATTCTTATCAAATTATAATACCTAATGCCCCCCCGTCAAGCGAAAAAATGTTCTATTTTCTCAATTCATGTAAAGTTTCTTCTATCCATTCATCTAACTTATTATAAAGAGGTAAAAACCCCTTTATATTTTCTTTTATTATTCTCTTACCATGATTATTATCATTATAATTCATATTCCTAATAGATAACTTTAAATGCTTAGTTGCATCATCTATTCCAATCACATTCGTATAAATATTATCTCCTAATTTAACATATTTATTTATATCTTTTATATAATTATTATCTATTTCAGATATATGAATTAAACCATTATATTCTTTATCAACCTTAACAAAGATTCCATAACTTTCAATTCCAGTTACTTCTGCCTCTATTATTTCTCCTACTTTATACATAAATATCTTCCTTCTTCTTATTATTATAAAAAAAATATGATATAATCTCAAGTAGGTGTTATATATGGAAGAAAAAATTAAAGAAACAATTAATATTATTAAACCATACTTAAATAGTGATGGTGGCGATATAGAATTTATTAGTTTAAAAGATAATATTGTATATATTAAATTACATGGTGCATGTGCCGAATGTGGTTACAAAGATGATACCATAACCGATTTTGTTCTTAGAACTATTAAAGAAGAAGTTCCTGAAGTTAAAGATGTAATCAATATTGATCTTTAAAAAAGTAAATATAAGCTTTAATAGAAAATTTAAGTTTTAATTTATTATATATATTTGCTAGTAGGTGTTCATATTCCCTACTTTTTTTCATATATTCATAAAATTTACGATCTATCTCTTTTGTTTCTATATACTTATCATATATTTTAAACATATAAGATGGATATATTAATCTAACTAATAAATAATTAGCTAATTGTTCATTTAAATTAACCCTATCCACTAAATTAAGTATTTCATTATTAGTTAATATATCTTCAAAAAAAGACGCTTTAATATATTCTGCAACATCTCTAACTATTAAATCTTTACACATATTAGATGGATTATATAATTCATATTTAGATACTGGTGAACTAGTAATATGATGAGATATAGTATAAGTTAATTCACTATTTTTATAAATTTCTTCTAAATTATTAAAATAAGATATAGCAATTTCAGCTAAAGATATATAATAATCCATTGCATATTTAATCTCATTTATATCAACTACTTCTTTTAATTGTTCTAAATAATAATCTACTCTATTAGACCACAATGTACCCCAAATACATTTTCCATCAGTAATTAAACTAGAAAAACTAAATATATTTAAGTAATCATTATCTCTTACTTTAAATAAAGCATATTCTTTATCATTATAAGTTATTGTTATATTTTGTTCTTTTGTAAGCATTAATAAATGATATAACATATTAGTATTATTTAAATAATCTATTATTTCTTTTAGTTCATTTATATTTACTATTTCATTAAATATATAATCTTCTTCTTCATCACTTGTTACTAAGTAATAATAATCATATTTTTTTATATTTATAACGTTTATATCATAATAATAATTTAATATATTTTCCATACTAGAGTATATGTTTTAATAAATAAAAAAAGTCTAATAATAGACTTAATTTTACATTTTTAATTGTCCTCCATTACTGGGAGTTTGATCAAATATATTTACTCCTTGGTCAAATATATTCACATTTTCCGAAAATGTTTGTTTTACATTATTTTCAGGTTGATTAACTGGAGCAGTAACTTCACTATTAGAAATAACATTATTTTGAACAACAGGCGTACTTGCTGGGGCTGGAGGAACTACACTAACTTCTTCTTTTTTATCTACAGCCTTATTTTCAGTTAATTTATTCATTTTTTCCATTATTTCTTCTAACTTTATACCATACTCTTGTACATGAACTTGTAAATCATAGTACTCATCTAAAAGTTGTTTTTTTAACCCTTCCATATCAATGGCTACTACTGTAACATCATTTTTTGACTCTTGCATAGCATCTTGAACAGTATCTATTCTAACTTCTTCAGTTACTGGTGGTGCAACAATAGTTTGTTCTACTTTTGGTTCCTCTGGTTTAATTGTAGGATCATTTATAATTGGAACAGTATCAAACATATTAGCATTTTCACCTACTTTAGGAGCTTGATTAACAACAGGAGCATCAGTAATTAAAACATCCTCTTGTGGTGCAGGAGTACTTGTATTAACAATTTGCTCTACTGCATCTACATTTGTACCTGCATTAACAAGTGCAACATTTACAGTTTGTTTAGCCATAAAATCTTTATAAGCAGCACTTATTGAACTTAACTGTGCTGCAGTAAGAGCTATTTTCTTCGATTCATTTTGTATTGTAATTGCCATTATTAAGCCTCCCAATTTAAATATTTAATATTTTCATTATTATTAGCTGTAAGAATAGATTTCATAATTCCTTTAATATTAGTCCATTCTTCATCACTCATTTTATCTGATAAAGTATTCCCATTTGCTACCTCAGATACATACATTTTTACCAAATCATTTTCTACTTTCTCATTTAAAGTATAAAATACATATTTTTTATTATTCGGAACATATTCGAAATAACTAATTAACTCAGCTTTTATTACTTCTCCATTTACCCTTTTTAATTCAATATTAGTATTCATAAAATTCCTCACTATTCTAATAAAATACTACCACAAAAAAATTAGTATATCAACCAATTTTTTTAATAACAAAATATTTTGCTTCAACAGCACAATTATTTTTTAAATATTTATCTAAATTATTATAGTTATTATAATCCTTAACTAATTTATTTTTAGAATCATAAAATCCTTTTAATCTTAATTTACTATAAGCCCAATCTCCTACAACATAGTCAAAATTATTAAAATAATCAGTTAATTTTTCCTTAACTACTTCTTCATCAAATCCATTTTTATAATCTTTAATTAATGTATAAGTATTTTCATTAAATGTATAATTTTTCATTTATATCACCCCAATATCGCTATTAAAAAGCCAATAAATATTTCTGTTAAAACGATACTAAAGAGTACCAATGTATCTACTATACCATTTCCACTAGATAAAACCAATTTAAATGGATTCAATTTATGTATTTTTTCATTATTTTCTTCCTCTGTAATAATCATACTATTAATTTCATTTACTTTTAAATTAGATAACTGTTTAACCTCATTAAGTGAAAGTCCATGTTTTTCATATAAAGTTTTAGTTAATAAATCAGGTTCGATCTCATCAAACACATAATTATGTTTATATAAATAAATATTTCTTTTACGTACCCACAAATTAATAGCATCATCAATATTATTAGTAGCTAAATCTAATATTTTTTTTAATCTTATTTCTTTAACACTTAAATAATAATCATAATACTCAATTTCTTCTTTACTTAATCCTTTATATAAATTTTTAAGCAATATCATCTTTATCAATATTTCATGTATTATATTTACTGAATCAGTATATGTACCTTTAACACCTTGTAACCAACTATTATAATCATTTAAAGCATTTATAAATTTATTTGTATCTTCACTTGATAATCCATAAACTTGTAAATTAGTAATAAATGTTCTTTCATACTTAGTTTTATAAGGAACTACTATATTAATTCGATCATATATTTTAACTAATAATTCTATTATTGTTAACTCATAGTAATGACTACTTGAATAAGGTTTATCACTTATTTTATTTATATAAGCATTTAATCCATTAGTTATAGCTTCATTTATAAATATTTGATTCACCTTTACTCACCTTCTTACTATAAAAATAATATATCATACTTTTAAGATAAATTAAAGATATCACTTTGAGTTTTAAAATTACTTCCATAATATGTGGGTATTTTCCCATTTATAACTTTACTAGCAATTAAAATATCAAAGTTATTTTCTATTTCTTTATTATTATAAGGTACTATAATGTTACTTATAACTTTAAAATTTACATACATATCCAATTTTATAGTATTTATTCCATAAGTATTAACATTAGTTTTAACAGAACTATCAATTGTCTTTAAAAAATTAATTCTTGATTTAACTTTAGGTCCTATATTTGTTATATAAATATTAGATGTATAGTTATAAAATGGTACTTCTATTATGATATTATTATTAAAAACTGTATATTTATAATAGTATTTATATTCATTAGAATTAGATATAGTATTTATAACATTATTTTTTATCTCTAATAATAGATCATAAGTATTTTCTACGTTATAATTAATGCTTTCTATTTCTTTTTGTTCATTATAATTAAACTCAATTAAATCATTTATATTATATTTTTTTAATATTTCATTTTTAATACTTGAATTAACTATATCAATAATTAGATCATTTATAAGTGTTTCAGATATTTTAATAATATTATCAGAACTTTTTTTACCAATTGTATCTAACATTGTATATGTTAATAAGAATATTATAAGTAATATGTATATAATTATTTTCTTATTATCAATTTGTTTTCTTAGTTTCATAATAAAATATATGAAAGATTAAGTATTATATTATTGTTCTTTGATTATATTATTTAAGGTAATTTTTTGCAAATTTAAAAATATATCTTTTAAAAATTAAATTTATTTTTATTTCAATTTCATATAATAATTTATTTAGTATAATTATAATTTTTCGTAGAACGAATTTTTTTATTTTTTCGTTTTATAGGTTAATTAGATAAAAAAATTTCAATATACTCCGAAAAAACAAATATTTGATTTCTACTATAACCTGTTGTTTCTTTTATTATATTAGCTAATTTTAATTCATTTATGATATCATCGACAGTTAATTATTTTATCAATAAGTGAAAAAAATTATAATTAAAAAAAGAATCTAAATTACTTTAAATTCCTTTTATTTCCTTAAAAATTATCTCTATCTCTTAAAAATGGTGGAATGTCATAATCATTATCATCATCTAAGAATCTTTTCTTTGGTTCTTCAGTTTTTTCTTCAGGTTTATTATCATCATCTTCAAAACCTGTTGCAATAACAGTAACAATTACTTCATCATTTAAATTTTCATTAATAACTGCACCAAAGATAATATTAATATCGTTATTAGCACTTTGTCTTACTACCTCAGCAGCATCTTCTGCTTCAAATAAAGTTAAGCTTGTTCCACCTGTAACATTTATAATAGCGTCTTTTGCACCTACAATACTTGTTTCTAAAAGTGGTGATGATACCGCTTGTTTTGCAGCTTCAATAGCTCTATTTTCACCAACACCTAAACCAATACCTATTAACGCACTACCACGTTTTTCCATAACTGTTTTTACATCAGCAAAATCTAAGTTTACTAAACCAGATACAGCAATTAAATCACTTATTGATTGTACTCCACGATGTAATACATTATCAACTTCTTTAAATGCTTCTAACATTGGAGTTGATTTATCAATAATATCTCTTAATCTATCATTTGGAATAACAATTAATGTATCAACATGTTTTTTAAGTTCATCAATACCTAAAATAGCATGTTCCATTCTTCTTCTTCCTTCAAATCTAAAAGGTTTTGTTACAATTCCAATTGTTAAAGCACCTAATTCTTGAGCAATTTCCGCAATTACAGGGGCAGCACCAGTTCCAGTTCCACCACCCATACCACAAGTTACAAACACCATGTCTGCTCCTTTTAGAGCTTCTTTAATTTCATCTTTACTTTCAATAGCAGCTTCTCTACCAACCTCAGGGTTAGCACCAGCCCCTAATCCATTAGTAATTGTCTTACCTATTTGTAATTTATTACTAGCCTTAGAAGCATTTAATACTTGTAAATCTGTATTAGCAACAATAAATTCAACACCTTTAACTCCTGATTCAATCATTCTATTAACAGCGTTGTTTCCACCACCACCAACACCAATTACTTTTATCTTTGCAATTTGATCCATTTCTAATCCAAACATAATTACTCTCCTTTATTAATCATCGAAAAAGTATCCTACAACTTTAGAAATAAGTGAATTCTTTGATGTATCCTTTTCATTTACTGTACACATAGCATCAATTTCTTCTTCACTAAAACTAGTAAAATCTTTATTTCTAAGCATTAGTTTACCATTAAAATATTTAAGCATTCCAAGAGCAACACTATAAGAATTATCTCTTGCTCCTAAATTATTAATCTTACCTATTTTACCATTTTTATTAAATACATTATTTATTAAGAGGTTAATATCCTTAATTTCAGATAAACCGCCTGTTATAATTATATAACTAATTTCTTTTTTTGTTAAGAGGTTAATGTTCTTTTTTATAACTTTAAGAAGATTATCCATTTTTTCACTTACTAAACTAGTTAATTCATATTGATTTATCTCTATTTCTACTCCATCTTTATTAACTAATTTTATTTTTTCTTTTTCATCAGCGTTATTTATTACAGCTAGAGCGAGTTTTTCTTTTAAATATTCTGTTTCATTTCTTTTTAAGTTATATTTAGCAGCTATCTCCTTATCTATATAAAATCCACCATCTTCAATAACTTTATTATTAATAAATATTCCTTTAGAAAAAATACTTATATTTGTAGTAGTATATCCTAAATTAACTATAGCAATATTTTTCTTATCTAACTCTGGATTCTTAAAATTATAATAATCTACTAAACCAGTTGTTGTAATATCAATTATATCTAAATTACAACTAGCGATTACACTAGCTAAATCATAAACTGTTTTTTTATCAGTTGAAACTAATATACTTTTTACGGATAAAATTCTTCCATGTTTACCAAATGGTTTATATGTTTCTTCATCATCTACTTTAAAGATAATTGGTAAAGTACAAATAAGTTCATTTCTTGGATCTATTTTATTTTTACTTACATCTTGTAAAAGTCTTACTATATCGTTACTAGTTACTGTTCCATCGAGAATATCTACTCTACCATCTGTCAATTGAAATTCTAAAGAATCAGTTGGAACATTTAGTATAACTTTTCTTAATTTTATATTTAAATCTTCTTCTATTTTATTTAAAGCATTCTTAAGTTCTTCTATTAATATTTCTTTATTAATAATATAGTTATTTTTATATCCTCTACATGTAACTTTTGTAGCACTTAAAATATTGAGTTTGTTATTTATAAACTCACCTACAATTATTTTTATCGTATTTGATCCAATATCTAAGCTACTAAAAATCTTTCTCATAACTATTTCTCTTTCTATTATGAATTATACTATAATTATTTATATATTTCAAAGAAAATGTTATACTATTTTTAGAGGTAATGAATATGAAAACAAGTTTTTTAATTTTAATAAATAAAATGATTACAAAAGTATGCAGGTTATTTGGATATAATGCATCAGTTTATCCAGGAAGCATTGTAAGAAAGTTTGATAAAAATATTTTAGATAATATTAAATATCCAAAGTTTGTAGTTGCTGTTACAGGATCAAGTGGAAAAGGATCAACTACTTCAATGATTGCTCATATATTAGAAGATAATGGATATAAAGTTGTATGGAATAAGAGTGGATCTAATATTGTTAATGCGACTACTTCTCTTATCTTAAATAATAGTGGAATATTTAATCATAAAGTTAACGCTGATGTTCTTATTCTAGAGATGGATGAATCTTACATTAGACAAACATTTAATAAAGATACAATCACTCATTTAGTTTTAACTAATTTAACTAGAGATCAAGTCGCTAGAAATGGCTCACCAGAAGAAGTATCTTCAAAAATTGCTGCTGCTTTTAAACCAGATACTAATATGAGAATAATTTATAATGCAGACGATCCAATAATATATTTACTTAGTAAACAATTTAAAAATATTGTTGGTTATGGAATTAATAAAACTAAATATAGTTTAAGTAAACCAGTTAGTAATAATCTTGATGCTGCATACTGTCCATATCATCATAAAAAATTAGAATATTCTTTCTATCATTATGGACATATTGGTAATTATAAATGTGTAAATAAAGATTGTGATTTTAAAAGAACTGCTAAATATGTAGGAACAGATGTTAATTTAGAAAAATGTGAAATGAAAATTAATAAATTACCTGTTCATTTAAATAAAGATGTCTTCTTTGCTGCTTATTATACTCTTGCTGCTTATGCTCTTTGCCATGAAATTGACTTATCTGATGAACAAATACTTAAATCTTTAAATAATCACATTATGGAGAGTAAAAGATTAAAAGAACTTACTTTTGATAATAGAACTGTTGAAATGTTAGAATCTAAAAATGAAAACAACTTAAGTTATTTACAATCTTTAAATTATATTAATAATTATGATAAGGAAAAAACAATAATCCTTGGATTTGACAATGTTTCAAGAAGATATAAATTTAATGATATATCTTGGCTATATGATATAGACTTTGAAATTTTAAATCAAGATAATATCGATAAGATATTTTGTATTGGTAGATTTAGATATGATGTTTATGCACGATTAGTGCTTGCTGGTATTAAAGAAGATAAATTAATTATGGTTGATAATATAGAAGATATTACTAAGCTATTAAAGGTAAGTAAAGGTAAGATATTTACAATGGTATGTTTTGATATGACTGCTATATTAAAGAAAATATTTATGGAGGATAACAATGATTAAAATATTACATTTATATTATGATTTATTAAATTTATCCGGAGAACAAGGTAATATTTTAGCTTTAAAGAAAGCGTTTAATAATCAAAATGTTGAAGTAAAAATTGATTGTTTATCTGTTGATGATAAGATTAAATTTAGTGATTATGATTTAATTTATATGGGTAATGGCTCTAATTCTAATTTAAGCATTGCCCTTCAAGATATCAAAAAATATAAAAAAGAATTAAAAAAATATATTGATAATAATGGTTATATTATTGCAACTGGTAATTCATATTTATTATTTGGAGAAAAGATTAATGATACTGAATGTTTAAAAATATTTGATTATTATGCTAAATATGTAGAAAGAACTGCCCATGGATGTTTAATGAAAATGTTAAATCAAAAAGACATTATTGGTTTTCAAAATAGAAATTATGTTGTTAATATAAATAAAAATCATTTATTTAAAGTAATTGATGGAATATGTGATAATTTAAAAAGTGAACATGAAGGATATCATGAAAATAATTTTTATGGAACTTCAATTATAGGTCCCCTACTTATTAGAAATCCTCATTTTACTAATATGATTGTAAAAGATATTTTAGAGAAAAATAATTTAGTTTATCATGATGATGAATTTAAATTACTAAATGATGCTTATAATGAGTATATTAAAAATTTTTATAGTTAATTTAAATATCAAATAAATAAAACCCATTTTTAGAAAAATAGGTTTTTTATTTAGAAATTTATATTAAAAAAAATTTCTGCAGAGTTCTACAGAGATTATTTAATAATCCAAATTGGTTTTGTATCAGAACCAATATTTTCAATTAAATTATTTTTTCTCAAACTAGTTAATGTAGTCCTTACTTTACTATTTTTTATTCTTAATTCTTCATTCATAAGAGGATAAATATAATTATTAATTTCTCGTCTTGTTCTACAATTTTTTAAAGATGATTTAATATACGATAAAATTAATTCTTTTAATTTATTATTATCAATATCATTATTATTTATTTCATTACATAACGGAATAGAAGCAATAAAAGTCTCATCGTCTCTAAAAGTTGGTTGAGCACCATTGCTATATATACTCGAATATTTTGCAATTTTTTTAATTCCAGATCCCAACTCATCAGCTAGACCAATTTCTTTAAAAAAACTAGCCATCTTTGGATTTTTTGGATATGGTGAATAATTATTTAAATCTATAAATCCAATCATTCTAGGTTTGTTAGCATTTTCTGTAATAATATTACAGTTTCGCGGGATAAGGATTTGAATATTCTCTATGAATTAATAAATTTGCACATAATTCTCTTGCTATTACATCTCTAACATTTATTCTTTGTTCTCCCTCAATATAAAATTTATCATTCAAATGTTTTTTAATAAAATTTGTCAAGCGTTCATATGAATCTAATAAATTAGTTCTAATATCATCACGATCATCATATCGTTCTATATATTTTTTTTTAAAATTGCATCAGTTTTATAATATGATAATGCTGAATTAATTATATTATCTTTTCCAAATAACAATATACAGGCAAGATTAATTCCTTCTTTTTCAGTCTCTAAGTTTTTTTCATACAACCCAGCACTTCGAAGCATTTCTAAATTATTCATTTTAAGCCAAGGATGAATTTGAGGTTCTGTTTGAAGCCATCATTCTTGCTTCTTCAATTAAATCAATTCTTAAATCTTCCATAGTTGCATAAGGATATATTTTGTTTTCTATATAAGTATTTCGCTTTCTAATATATAAATTAGAAATTTGAGTTGTATTATTAGTTATATCAAAATCACCATCCTCATTTCTATCATAAATTTTATTTCCTATTTTATGAACATCCGAACTTTCATGAACAAAAATATATAAAATATGTTCTGCTTCATAAAGATATTCTTTTATATCCAAATGGACTGTCGGAAATATTTTTTCAGGATTATTACATAAATCTACAAACTCTTTTTTATCTTTTTTACGTAGTCCTTATAAATACCCATAATTTCTGAATCATCTTTAACTCCAAGAAAAATATGTCCGCCATTTCGATTTAACATAGAACAAATTGTTTCAAACAAATTACATGGTATAGATTTTTTTGCTTCTTTGTATTCAATGGTTGTACCCTCACCACATTTAATAAGTTCAACAAGATTAGTAGGTAAATTTTCAATCATTATTGTCTATGTTAGACCATATTGTTTAAAAAATAAAAAAGGTGTAAAATAAATAAGGAGATGATAACTTATGGATGAAG
>CAKOIE010000016.1 GCA_934086395.1 uncultured Bacilli bacterium
AAATCATCTAAATAACCAATTGTTTCAATATTTTTATGTTTAACTTTACCATTTTCTCTATATCCAACAGTGAAAGTTAAAAGAATACCTTTATGAGATTTATTTTGTTTAACAAACATAACATCACTACCTTACACATATATAGTAACATAATATACAATGATATACAACACAAAATAAGCAAAAACTTGACAAAAGAAAAGCCTTATATATAAAGACTTTGCATGATATTTATAAATTAGTTAACTGTCAAACTCCGGTAGAAGTATCAGTCATAGTGGTTAATCCACAAAGAAGCCCAAATAATCTCGTAACACAAATAGTTTTCATTTTATAAATAACATAACTTTGATTTCTAATATCAGTTAAATTACCAAACATATCTAATAATTTAGGTAAAAATTTTACTATTATAGAATATAGTTCTTTTACTAAATCCTTATCTTTTCTTAATTTTCTTCTTTGCTTCTATTCATTACTACATACCACCTTTATTATGTAGTAATTATATCAAAAATTTATCGCGAAGAAAATTCACTCTTTTTTACTGAAAATATTAAAACTTTATGAAAATATTAAAACTTATTGTTAAAATATTTTTAATGTGTTATATTTATAAAGAAAATAAGCAAAATAAAAAAGGAGTTGTTTTTAATGAAAAAAATACTAATAATTATATTATCTATAGGTGTTATGTTAATGCCTCTTAATATATTTGCGTTAGATAATGAAAGTACTTTTAGTGTAGGAGATAGTGTATCTGTTTCTTTTAATGGTCAAACTAATTCTCAAAATTTAATTGGCTTTCATGTTTTAAAAGCATCAAACGCTGGTGAATCTACTGTAACTTTAATTTATGATGGAGTTATGGCTACCCATGATAGTGCAGGAAATATTAAAGAAGCTCAAGTTTTATATCAAACTCCAGATACTGCAACTGGAAATGCTTCTGAATTTGCTGGAAGTAATGTTAAAAGATTTTTAGATGAAGCAGTAGCAGAATATGGATGGATTTTAGCATCATCTGCTAGATTATTAGAATCAAGTGATTTAACAAGCTTAGGTATTTCAAAAGATGCTGACGGAACATATACTATTCCAACTAAATATGATTTTTTAAGACCAACAGATTTTGAAAGTGCTCCTTCTACAAATACTACTGATTATTGGACTCAAATAACTAGTGGTACTAGTAATGTATATGTTGTAACTAAAGATGGTACTGATAAAACTAATAATATATCAGCTAAAATTGTTACTAAAAGTGTTGATCCTGTAACATCTAGTAATAATTATTCAGTTAAGCCAGTTGTAGTTGTTAATAAACAATATATTGTATGTAATAATAGTAAAAAAACTGAAAATGTCCAAACTGGTATTGAAGATTATTTCTTACTATTTGGTGGAATTATTGCCTTTTCTACAATAGGTTATGTTGTTTCTAAGAAAAAGAATGCATTTCAAAATATATAATTAATATTTAGACTTTATGATAAAACATAAAGTTTTTTTCTTTTTATATTTGTGTTAAAATTAAAAAAAAGAAACGAGTGATATCATGGAAAGAATATATGGAGTAGTTAAGGAAGTTTATATTCCTTTAGAATATAATGACAATAATAATTTATTAGATGTTATGGATAGACATAATATTGGTTTTAAAATAGATGTTGATGGTAAATTAGAATCTTATGAATTTGAACAAGATGAATTTAACTGTCAAATACTTAAAAATGATTATGTAATGATTACTAAACAAACAATAGATGGAACTGATTTTATAGATATAGAAAAAGTGGAAAGTGATTTAGATGAATAAAGGTTTAGAGTTATATAAACATAATGAAGAAGCATATCAAAAAATAGGTAATGCTTATCAAAGTGGGGAAGATGTTGTTGGTATAGTTCATGCAACAGGTACTGGTAAAAGCTATCTTGCTTTAAACTTAGCATATCATAATCAAAATAAAAAAGTTGTATATATAGTTCCATCAAATGGAATAATTGAACACCTGGAAAACATTATTAAAGAATCTAATTTAAGTAAAGAAAAAGATTTTGCTAACGTTGAATTTAGAACCTATCAAAGTTTGGTTAATTTATCTTTAAAAGAGATGAAGAATATTGATTGTGATTTATTAATATTAGATGAATTTCATCATTTAGGAGCACCAATATGGGGAGCTCGTACTAAAACATTTATTGAAACTCATCCTAGCGTTAAAATATTTGGAATGACTGCTTATACTATAAGAAATCGAAATACTTCATATGAAAGAGATATGGCAAATCCAGAAACAGATGAATTATTTTCTAATAAAATAGTAAGTAAATATGATTTGTGTGATGCCATAATTGATGGTATCTTACCCCAAAATATAACTTATAAAACAAGTGTAATTAATTTAGAAGAAATATTAAAAAAGTTAGAAGACAAAACAAGTTCTTTAGGTTTAGAAGAAGAAAATCAAAAAGAGCTAGAGGCTGCTAAAAAAAGAATAGCTGAAGCACCAAGTATAGCTAAAATTATAAAAGAAACAATTCATTCAAATTCTAAACTAATATATTTTTGTCCACCATTTTCAGAAAAAGATGTAAACGATATAGAAACTATTAAAAAAGAAGCAATGGAATGGTTTAAACAAATAACTGCTGAAGAAAACATTGTTTTCTATTCAACAACAAGTGAGATGGGAACTGATGGAAAGAAAAATAGAGAAGCATTTTATCAAGATGTAGATTTAAATGGTAATGATGTAAGTGATAAATTAAGAGTCATGTTTGCCATAAATCAATATAATGAAGGAATTCATGCTCCAAATGTAGATGGAGTTATTATGGGAAGAGGAACATCATCGGATATTGTTTTCTTTGAACAACTAGGTAGAGCTTTAGTCGTTAATCGAAATAATAATCCTGTAATTATTGATTTAGCTGGAAATTATGCTTATATGAATGAGCTTGAAAATAACATAAAAGATAGAGTTAAATTACAAAGTAACAAAACAGGAAGAACAAATGAAAGAAGAAATATCTCGGAAGTCAAATTTAACATTGAAATTCAAAACATAGATATATTTATTTTCTTAAGTGATTATTATAAAAGAATTAATAGAACTTGGATGGATTATTATGAACTTGCAAGAAAATATTATGAATCACGTGGAGATTTAAAAATTCCTGTGAAATTTAAAACTAATGATGGAATTACATATGATCCAAATGGCAAGATAAATTTAGGCACGTGGATAGCAAATCAAAGCCAAAAATGTTTACCGGAAAGCGAGCAAGGCAAATTATTATCTCGAATAGGCATGCGATTTGAAAATAAAAATACTTATTTTTCATGGAACGAAATATATCAATATGCTAAAAAATATTATGATTTTTATGGAGATTTAGAAGTTCCTGCAAAATTTAAAACAAATGATGGAATAACTTATGATTCCAATGGTAAGATAAATTTAGGAAAATGGATAACAACTCAAAGAAGTAGATGCTTACCAGAAAGTGAGCGAGGCAAATTGTTGTTACAAATCGGAATGAGATCTGCAAATAACAAATTCACGTTATTTTGGAATGAGATGTATCAATATGCTAAAAAATATTATGATTTTTATGGAGATTTAGAAGTTCCTGCAAAATTTAAAACAAATGATGGAATAACTTATGATTCCAATGGTAAGATAAATTTAGGAAAATGGATAACAACTCAAAGAAGTAGATGCTTACCAGAAAGTGAGCGAGGCAAATTGTTGTTACAAATCGGAATGAGATCTGCAAATAACAAATTCACGTTATTTTGGAATGAGATGTATCAATATGCTAAAAAATATTATGATTTTTATGGAGATTTAGAAGTTCCTGCAAAATTTAAAACAAATGATGGAATTACATATGATCCAAAAGGCAAGATAAATTTAGGAAAATGGATAACAACACAAAGAAGTAGATGCTTACCAGAAAGTGAGCGTGGTAAATTATTGTTACAAATTGGAATGAGATTTAATACGTTAAAAGATAATAATAATATTAGAAAAATTTGCTTAAAAAATGAAATAGATACTGAATTAAATAAACAAGTTACACATGTAAGTTCATTGAAAGAATTCATGACTAAAATAAAATTAAGTATGGAATTAGGAATAAATCTTATAGATGAAAATGGTAAATTAAATCAAATTTTCTATATGAATAATGAAGAATTTAAAGATAAATTTGGTTATAATGTTGAAGAATTAATTAATAAATATTCATTAAAGATATCTACATCTAGCAAATCAAAATAAAATTTTAAAGACAATAACATAAAAAAATATTGTCTTTTTTTTCTCTAAAAAATATTATATAATTTATAATAGGATAGAGGAAGTTACATGATTAGAAAACTTAAAATAAGAACATTTTTAGTAGCGATTATAACCTTATTTTTAGGTTCTTTAGCTACATCTTATTCTATAATAAATAGTGATGATTTTTTAAAAAGTTTTAAAATTATAAATGTTTCCAATATAAGTACTAAATACCATATTGAATTTGAAAAAACGAAATCAGCTGTAGATTATGAAATAATTGTTTATGATGAAGATAGCAATATAATTGCTAATGAAAAAACAAATGAAAATATGATTGATATTGATATGCCAAACTTAAAATATGATAATAAATATAAAATGTTAATATATGCTTATGATAAATTAGGAGCAAGCATAACAGTTAAAAATCCCTATGAATTTACTTATACTGAACCTACATTTAGTAAAGATAATAATTTAGTATTAGAAAATAATGAAGATTATACTTTATATATAGATGGTAACTTAGAAAGTAGAAATTATGAAATTGGGTTATTTGATGGTGAAACATTAATTACTAAAGAAAGTATTAAAAATAATGAATACATTATTAAACAAAAATATTTTAATGGCTTAAATCAAGTATTAACAGTTAAATTATTTGATGGCGATAATGTAATTAATAAAATAGATTTATATTCTAATTTGTCTCCTATAAGTGATATTAAAATTGTTAGTCCTCAAAATGATGCCCTATTAGATTATCAAGACGTTCCTTTAACGTTTACAGGCGGAGATAACGCTAGTAATTATACTTTAGAAATATATAAAGATGGAATTTTAATTAAAAGTGTTTCACTAACTCAAAATAGAGCTATAATAAGTTCAGAATTCTTTATGAAAGATAATAAATATACCTTCAAAATAAAAGCCGATTATTTAGATTATACATCTTATAGTAAAGAAGCTACTGTTAACTTCCAAATGAAAGAAAAAGCAACTCTTTTACCTGCTTATATTAACAGTAATCCCAATTACATAAAAGAAAATTCTTACCTAACAATATCTAATCCCAATGAAGGAGGAACCATTTATTATACTCTTGATGGAAGTGATCCAACTGCTGCTTCATCTATCTATAAAGAACCTATTCAAATAAAAAATAATATGATATTAAAAACAATTGTTAAAGAAGATAAATATTATGATAGTGTTATTTCTACATTTAACTTAAACGTTGAAAATAAAACCGAATATAAAGTATATTTAAGTCCATCTAATCAAACTGGTAATCGTGGCGTTAAATCTGTTGGTTTTACTAATGAAGAAAAAGAAATGAATGATTTATCTAATTATATTGAAAAAAGATTAAAAGAAAATAATGTTAAAGTATATCGTAATAATCCTAATGGTAATATTAATTTATGGGTTGCTGATTCAAAATATTATGGTGCTGACTTACATATTGCTATTCACTCTAATGCTAGTACTGATCATACCTCTAAAGGTGTTGAAACATGGATTAATGAGCAAACTAGTGATACCTATAGTCTTGCCAACATGATTCAAAGTGATTTATTAAATATTTATTATGATAAAGAAAATGGTAACCGAGGAGTTAAATATTCTAATGGTGCCTTAGGTGAAACTAGAATGCCTAAATTTGGTATTTTAGTAGAAGTAGCCCATCATGATTATGAAGAAGACGCTAAATGGATAATGGATAATAAAGAGTTAATTGGTAATACAATTGCTGATTCAATTCTTAAATATTTTGGTATAATTTGACGAATTTAAGATTTTTGTAAAATTATGTTGTATTATAATCTTGGTGATATTATGAGTAGCATTTTTAGACAAATGATTGAAAAAACTAAGGATTTAATAATTTATGAGGATATAATTAAAATTTTTGATGAACTTGACAAATCAAGTGATAAATAATAAAATTATTGGTAGTTAGAAGGTGTATAAGTGGAAGATAAATTATATCTTAATCCCGAAGAAATATTAAGACATGAATTTAAAATTGATGCAAGAGGTTATCGTATGCAAGAAGTAGATAGATACTTAGATATGGTAATTAGAGATTATACTGAACTAATTAAAACTGTAAAAGTACTAGAAACTGAAAATAAAAATTTAAGAGAAGATAATCGTAAAATTAGTGCCGAATATCGTCGCCTTAAAGAGGAAATTAGTGCTAGTGATACAGGTGTTCCAAATGGTAATACTGACCTTCTAAGAAGATTATCTAATTTAGAAAAAATAGTTTATGGTAAAGAATAATATTTTAGGCAAACGCTGCATTTAATGTAGAGGAAAGTCCATGCTCACAAAGTCTGAGATGACTTTAAAGTTCACGCTAAGGGAAAAAATAACCTTAGGTAGCAAATTGCTAACGGCTTCGAAATAACCTCAAATGGTTAAAATAGATGTAAAAGTGCCAAAGAGACGAGCTTACTTGGAAACGAGTAAGGTGGAACGTGGTAAACCCCGTGAGTGAGAAACCCAAATTATGGTAGGGGAGTCTTATACTTGCCAAATGAAGTAAGTATAGGAATCGAAAGATAGATAAATGTTTGCCACCCTTTAAGGGTACAGAACATGGCTTATTAAATATTATTTTTTTATTTATAATAAAAGGAAGTGAATTACTATAATCGAGATAAGTGAAGTACTTAAAAGTACAAGAGAATCATCAGGATTAAGTCTTAGTGAAGTATCAAAAGATTTAAACATTGATGAACTTATATTAACCCAAGTTGAAGAAGGAAATATAGGTGCATTTAAAGATTTATTTGAACTTAAGAAAATTCTTACTGAATATTCTAAATATTTAGGATTAAATCCAGTTGAAGTTATAGATGAATTTAATGAATATATGTTTGAAAAAACATCTAAATTACAAATAAAAAAGATTGAAGAAGCAGTTAAAGAAGATTTAAAAGAAGAACAAAATAATAAAAGAATAGCATCACCCTATACAAGGCAAGCACCACTAAAAGATAATAAAACATTTGCTATATCAATTATTATTATTGTTATCTTAGTTGTACTTGCAATAATTTGGAGTATTAAACAAGTTACAATTGGAAGTGCAGGAACAAATATTATCAATTTCTTTTCAAAATAAGGAGGATTAAATGAATTTACCAAACAAAATAACTTTAGGAAGAATATTTTTATCTATATTAATAATAATTATTATGATGTTTCCATTTTATGAAATGGGAATCGATGAGACCAAATATCTAGTTATGGGAAGAGTAACAATAAGTTTAAAATACATTATATGTGGAATTTTATTTATAATAGCGTCATTAACTGATTTATTAGATGGAAATATTGCTAGAAAAAATAATCAAGTAACTGATTTTGGTAAAGTAATGGACGCCATAGCTGATAAAATACTTGTAAATGGTATCTTGATAATTATGGCATGTAATGGAATGTTACCTGTAGTTGTTCCAGTTATAATTATTTTAAGAGATACAGCCGTTGATTCAATTAAAATGGTTGCTGGAAGTAAAAATGGTAAAGCTGTTGGAGCAAGTATTTGGGGGAAAATGAAAACAGTATGTATGATGACTGGACTATCATTTATGTTCTTTTCCAATTTACCATTTGAATTATTTGGTTTTTCTCTAGGATATTATTTAGTAATTATTGCTTGCATTTTATCAATTTATTCAGGTATCCAATATTTTATTTCAAATAAAAATGTATTATTAAAAAATATTTAACCTATTAATTAGGTTATTTTTTTGCTCTAATTTTTAAGATCTCCAAATTTCAAAAACTGACGAACATTTTTTCGCAAAAATATATTGACAAATATATTTTCTTATAATAAAATTAAAGCATGAAGGAAAGAATAGGTGAATTATTTATGAAAACAATTGACGCAAAGGACAAAGATAAAGCATTAGAACAAGTACTAGCTGATATTGAAAAACAATTTGGTAAGGGCGCTATAATGAAACTAGGAAGTTCTGAACACATGGAAATAGATGTAACATCAACTGGTTCACTTTCCCTAGATATCGCTCTTGGCGTAGGAGGATTCCCAAAAGGAAGAATCATTGAAATATATGGACCTGAATCATCAGGTAAAACAACAATTGCGCTTCATGCTATTGCAGAAGTACAAAAAGCAGGTGGTAGAGCCGCATTTATTGATGCAGAGCATGCCTTAGATCCAGTTTATGCCCAAAAATTAGGAGTAAACATTAATGAATTATTATTATCACAACCAGATACGGGAGAACAAGCACTTGAAATTTGTGATGCTTTAGTAAAAAGTGAAGCAGTAAGCATTGTAGTAATCGATTCAGTTGCTGCATTAGTTCCTCAAGCTGAAATAGAAGGCGAAATGGGAGATTCTCATGTTGGCTTACAAGCTAGATTAATGAGCCAAGCTCTAAGAAAATTATCAGGAACAATTTCTAAAACTAAAACAACAGCTATTTTTATAAATCAGTTAAGAGAAAAAGTTGGTGTTATTTTTGGTAACCCTGAAACAACACCAGGTGGTAGAGCTTTAAAATTCTATTCTACAATTAGATTAGATATTAGACGTGGTGAACAAATCAAAATGGGAGATAGTGTTATCGGTAATAAGACAAATATTAAAGTTGTTAAAAATAAAGTAGCACCTCCATTTAGATCAGCAACTGTTGATATTATGTATGGAGAAGGAGTAAGTAAAACTGGTGAAATAGTAGATTTAGCTAGTGAAAATAATATTATTCAAAAATCAGGAGCATGGTTTAGTTATAATGGTGAAAAAATTGGTCAAGGTAGAGAAAATGTTAAACAATATTTAAAAATGAATCCTGATATTTTAGAAGAAATTGAAAATAAAGTAAGAGATATTTATAATATACCTTTAAATAAAAAAGGTAATAAAACTAAAAAAGAAGAGGATTAATTAAAAGAGAATCACTTTATAAATGCATTATTTAAGTACATTTAATAATTAAAGAAAAAGAATATAGTAAGTATCACAAATTTTTGTCTGCTTGAGCTAAAGGTTACTTTATCAAGTAAATCAGGAAATTATAGTTGAAAACAAAAAAATAGTAATAGAAGTGTTATAAAATATACCTTCTATTTTTAAAATATTCGTTCAAACTTAGAGTTGAATAACCAATTTTTTTATATTATAATATAGAAAATTAAAGGAAGGAAATGGTGATAAAATATGAAAAGTTTTTATATAACAACACCAATATATTATCCTAGTGGTAAATTTCATATTGGAACTGCTTATACTACCATTTTAGCAGATGTACTAGCTAGATATCATAGACAATTAAATGAAGATGTTTATTTTGTAACTGGACTAGATGAACATGGACAAAAAATTCAAATCAAGTCAGAAGAAAAAGGAATTACTCCTCAAGAATATGTTGATAAAATGGCAAATGATGCTAAAAAGTTATGGGAATTATTAAATATATCTAATAATGATTTTATAAGAACAACTGATAAAAGACATATTGAGACTATAATTAAAGCTTTTACAATTTTATATAATCAAGGTGACATATATAAGGGAAAATATAAGGGAAAATACTGTGTTCCATGTGAATCATTTTTTACAGATACTCAGTTAATTGATGGCAAATGTCCAAGTTGTGGAAGAGAAGTTAAAGAAGTAGAAGAAGAAACATATTTCTTCAATATGAAAAAATATGAAAATAGATTAAAAGAATTTTATAAAAATAATCCAAACTTCTTAATTCCTTTGTCTAAAAAGAATGAAGTTATGAATAGTTTTTTAAATTCTGGTATTGAAGATTTATGTATTTCTAGAACTACTTTTGATTGGGGAATAAAAGTTCCCCAAGATGAAAAACATGTTATGTATGTTTGGTTAGATGCTTTACTTAATTATATATCTGTTCTTGGTTATCTAAGAGAAGATGATTCATTAATGAAAAAGTATTGGCCTGCAAATATTCAAATTATTGGTAAGGATATTTTAAGATTTCATGCAATATATTGGCCTATATTCTTAATGGCTCTAGATTTACCACTACCAAAAAACATCTATGTTCATGATTTTATTATGATGAGAGATGGAAAAATGAGTAAATCTAAAGGAAATACAATTTACCCTGATATACTTGCAAATGCTTACGGAGTAGATGCAGTTAGATATACTCTTTTAAAGAGTTTACCATATGGACAAGATGGTGAATTTACTCCTGAGTTGTTTATAAATAAATATAATACAGAGTTATGTAATGATTTAGGTAATTTAGTTAATAGAACTGTTGCTATGATTAATAAATATCAAGATGGTATTGTTAATAATAAGGGATTATCAAGTGATTTAGAAACCGAATTAAATAATTATATTAATAATAAAATAGATGAATATAATGAAGAAATGAAAGAAATAAATATTCCTAACGCGATGAATAGTATATTAGATATTGTTTCAAGAACTAATAAATATATTGATGAAACAAGTCCATGGGTATTATATAAAGAAGGAAATATAGATAGACTTACTAATGTAATGTATAATTTATACAATTCAATTAGAAAAATTAGCGTATTATTTTATCCTTTTATGCCTGATACATCTAATAATATTTATGATCAATTAGGTTTAAAAGAAGAAGAAATTACTTTTGATAAGTTAAAAGATAACTTAGAATATAATAATAAAGTTATTGAAAAAGGAGTTCCTTTATTTAATAGATTAGATCCAAACTTAGAAATTTCTAGATTAATAGATTTAATGAAAGTAAAATAAACCATACGAAATAAGTAGTAAATTCTACTTGTTTTTTTATATAATAGAAATTTTTAAGAAAAAATATAAATAAATATTTCTTGTTATAATTAAAATTAGATGTTAAAATTAATTTAGAAAGTAGATAGGTATTATGAAGAATAAAAAGATATTTTTAACTATAATTATTTCAATTATTATAATTATTTTAGTAAGCGCAGTATTAATTTTTTGGAGAAAGAACAATGTTGAAAAACCAAAGAAAGAATTTTTAAGTTTTGCTGATTTTCCATTTAAAGATGATATTGCTTCTAAAAGCAATTATATTAAATTTAGTGGTCCATTATCTTACTTACAAGAAGAAAAAACAAATGATACTAATGGTAGACATACATTTATATATGATAAATATAAATTTGTAATAGAGTGTAATTCTAATCAATGTGTAACAGGAGCAACTGAAGCATTACTAATGTGTACGAGTAACTCTTTGAAATTAAATGATAAAGTTATTTATAAAGATTCATCTGAAGATAAAAAATATAAAGAAGAAAGTAAATTTCCCTATATAATTATTACAAACGATAATATTATTATTCAAACATTAAATAAATTGTATATTTTAGATTCTAATGGTAATATTCAATTATCAATAAATAATATCAATGAAGAATATAAAAATATTAGTCAATTAAATAATTCACTAAATTTTGCCTTAAAAAATAACATTCTTTACTATACAACAATAAATGATAATAACATTGAATTAAAATATATCAATTTAAAAGAACAAAATATAGAAGAAAAACTAATTGAAACAGTTGATAAAAATACAGAACTTGTAAGAAATAAAGAAATAACTTCAATAAGTCAGTTTCCTTATAACTCAACTGAAAAATTAGAGGATATAAATAATAAATATAAAATTAAAGTTGAATTTATATCAAATGAAGAAAATGATTACAAAACATTAATTATTGAAGATTCAAATGGACGTAAAACAATTAATGATTTTGTTATATCATGGTATGTTAATCCAAATAATTTAAATTATAATTTATTAGGAGAAAATAAGAGTTATACTATAATTGATGATATGTTATATTATGTTATTTATGAAGCAGAAAATACATATGCATTATACGGGGCTAACCTAAACAATAAAGAGTTTAAATCTAAAAAAATAGAAGAATTTAATAAAATCGATTATTCATTTGAAAAAATTAAATATTATTTAGAAAATTGTGAAGAAACAAGAGATTAAAATGTATAAAACAATATACATTTTTTTATATGATAGGAATTTTATACTTAAAGAAAAAATATAGCAAGTATATGATTTTTTTCTAAAAATTAAACTTGCATTTTTGAAAATTACATGCTAAAATACAAGACAAATTGAAAGAAAGAGGGGGAACAATGAATTTTTTAATTTTATGGTTTTTAACAATTATATCTAGTTATGGAGTTGTAATTTATAGTTCAATTAATCTTATGAAAAATGTTTATGATGAGGGGTATAAATTTAATAAAGAAATTTCAAAAGATTTTAGCAATAAAGTGCAAGATTTACCATTTAAAAAAACATTTAATCTTTCAATGCTATTACCTTTTTATAATTTATATACATCATTTAAAGCAATGTTAGAATTTTCACAACATAAAAATCGAATTATATTAGAATTAAAAACTTTAGGAGTTATTGAAGAAATGACTGAATTTGAAAAACAAGAATATTTTAAAAATTCAAGACTAGAAACAGTTTTAATTAATCAAAAGAGATTAGAAAACGCTACAAAAATCACAATAAAAGAAGAAATTGGTGAAAGTGTTGCTTATATTGATAGAGATGAAGAAGGAAAGATAATCATATTATATACAACAGGCCCAATTAGTAGATTATCTAAGGAAGAACAAAGAGCAGCAGTAGCAATTGCAGCTAGCAAAATGCGAGAAGAAATGCTTGATAGTTTAATTCAAGAATTATCATGTGCTGAAAGCGATATCATTGAAAATAAACAGTTAAATGGAAATATCTCAAAATTAGATGAAAATAAATTAGAATCAATTAGAAAAGGTAAAGAAAAACTTATCGAATTAAAACAAGAACTTATTGCTAGAGAAACAAATAAAGAAATAATTGAAGAACCAAAATCAAAATCAATAAATAAGTAGTTAGATATAAACTACTTATTTTTTATAACAATTTTTAAAAATTAACCTCCGATAATTTCTTGATTATTTTCTCTTATTTCTTTATAATAAAATTATAAAAATTAAAATAAAAAGGATGGGAGGAACGTTATGGAAAAGAAAACAAGTAACTGGATAAAAACATTTTTAATAAATATATGTAAGATTATTCTATGTTTTGTTGCCATGATTTTTATGAATGCAGTTGGACAAATATGTGAATTTCCAATGGCTTTAAAAAATTTAGAATTTTTAACAATATTAGCATACTTTTTCGCCATTGGAATTATTTTATTTATATTTAAAAAACAAATTAAAGAGGAAACTGCTATTTTTAAAAAAAATTGGAAAAAATATGTTTTATGGGCTTTTGGAATAACAATTTTGATTATAATTTTAAACTTATTTTACAATAAGTTAAGATTATTAGTTTATGGAACAATAAAAACAGAAAATAATAGTATTATTATCGATTTAATTAATGAATATAAAAATAATCCATTTAGTTTAGTTTCTATTTTATTAGTAATCACTATTGTAGGACCTATCTTTGAAGAAAATGTATATAGATTTTTGCCAAAAGGAATTTTAAAAAATAATTTGCTCTTTCTGATTATTTCATCATTCTATTTTGCAGCAATTCATGTTTCAAAAGAAACCTATTATCCATTAGATTGGATAATATATCTTATTCCTGGTATAACTTATGCTATGACTTATATTAAAACCAAAAATATATATACTTCTATGATTGCACATTCATTAAATAATATAATAGGAGTTTTACTAATTATTTTAGAGTTATATAAATAATAATATATTTTACATAAGATAATAAAAACAAAATATTATCAAACTGATATGATAATAAATATTCATAGTTTATGTCAGATAAATGTGCTAATTGATTGATAACTATATAAATGCCTATTTTGGGCTTTTTTTTGAATATTTTTTAAAAAGTTATAGGTAATTAAACTATAGGATTTTCTAGCATAATTTATATTGCATAGGTAAATTTTATTTTTTATTAAAATAAAACAATTGGTTTTAAATTAGCAAATGCTGCCATAATAAAGATGATAAAAATTAATTAATTTAATTAAGTGTTTCGGGTAATAAATTATAAAGCTATACAAAGTAATTAACAATTTTTAAAAATTAACCTCCGATAATTTCTTGATTATTTTCTCTTATTTCTTTATAATAAATATATAGAGATTATTAAAATAATTTTTATATAGAAAGATACGGAGGAAACATTATGGATTTTATAAGTGTAGCTTCCATTTTATGTCTTTTAATTGGATTATTTGTAGGTGGAGCCATAGTTGCGTTCTCAGGCTTCACAGCTGGTAAAAAATCAAATAAAATTTTAGATGACGCCAAAAAAGAGGCTGAAAAAACAAAACGTAACAGCCTTATGGAACTTAAAGAAGAAACTTTTAAATTACAACAAGCAACTGATCGCGAAATTAAAGAAAGAAAAAGCGAAATAAAAAATACTGAAGATAGACTTCTTCAAAGAGAAAAATCTTTAGATAAAAGAGAAGAATTATTACAAAATAGAGATAACTCTTTAGAAGAAAAAGATAAAAATTTAAGTACAATGCAAAAGAAAATTCAAGAAAAAGAAGTTAAAATGGATGAACTTCTTAGAGAAGAAATTGAGAAATTAGAAAGTATAGCTAAACTTTCAAGAGAAAAAGCTCATGATCTTATTATGCAAAGAGTAGAAGATTCAATGGGTAAAGAAATAGCTGAATATATTAAAGATAAAGAATCAGAAGCAAAATTAGAGGTTGATAAAAAAGCAAAAGAACTTCTAGTAAACTCAATGGAAAAATATGCTAATGACGTTACAACAATTCAAACAGTTACAACTATTAGTTTGCCAAATGATGAAATGAAGGGTAGATTAATTGGTAGAGAAGGAAGAAATATTAGAACAATTGAAGCAGTTACAGGAGTTGATTTACTAATTGACGACACACCTGAAGCAATTTCAATTTCATCTTTTGACCCTTTCCGTAGAGAAATAGCCAAACAAACAATTGAAACCTTAGTTAAAGATGGTCGTATACATCCAACCAGAATTGAAGAAATTTATGATAAAATATGTAAGGATATGAACGCAAGAATTACAGAAATTGGAAACGATACCATTAGAGAACTAGGATTAACCAGAATGGATTCAGAATTAGTTAAAACAATTGGAAAATTAAACTTTAGAACAAGTTATGGTCAAAATGCGCTGCAACATTCAAAAGAGGTTTCATACCTTTGTGGAATAATGGCTGCTGAACTTGGCGAAAATGTTAACCTTGCTAAAAGAGCTGGACTTTTACATGATATTGGAAAAGCTATTGATTTTGAAATGGAAGGCTCACATGTTGAAATAGGAGCTGATCTTGCTAAAAAATATGGTGAAAATGAAGTTGTTATAAACGCTATTGAATCCCATCATGGCGATAAAGAAGCTAAAAACATTATATCAGTTTTAGTATCAATTGCTGATACAATGTCTGCATCACGCCCTGGTGCTAGAAACGATACTATGGAAAACTATATCAAGAGATTAGAAGAACTAGAAACAATTGGTAATAGTTTTGAAGGTGTTGATAAAACATTCGCAATGCAAGCAGGTCGTGAACTTAGAGTTATTGTAAAACCAGATAAAGTTGATGATCTAACATCATTTAAGATTGCTAGAGAAATTAAGGAAAGAATTGAATCTGAAATGCAATATCCGGGTACAATTAAAATAACTGTAATTAGAGAAACAAGAGCTCAAGAAGAAGCAAAATAACTTGTTTCTTTTTTAATTATTTAAATTTAACCCATAAAAAAATATCCAATTATTGGATATCTTACTTAGCAGCTTTCTTAAAAACTCTAGCTTCTCTTGCTGTTAATCTAACCTTAACACCATTGATTGTATAAGTTTGTAAGTTAGGTTTTTGTTTACTATTAGTTTTATTATTAGCATGAGAGCTTAATTTAATAGATAAAGGTTTTTTGCTTGAAATATTTTTAGCCATTTTCTTTCCTCCTTAATTAAAATCTTCATTGATTTTATCATAATATCTTAAATAAAGTCAATGTTTTTAGGGCATTTTGTTAATTTAAATGATATAATACCCTTAGAGAGGTAAATATGAAAGAAATAATATCAATTAAAACTGACTACAATGTTTTATCAAGTATGATTAAATTATCAGATCTTTTTCCATATGCCGTAACAAACAACATTAACACATTAGGTATTATTGATGATAATCTTTGCTATGTTGCCGAGTTCTTAAAACTATGTCAAAAAAATAATATTAAGCCTGTTATAGGTTTAGAAGTAAAATACCAAAATCATAAAATATATTTATACGCTAAAAATGAACAAGGCTATAAAGAACTACTTAAAATAAATACCTACATAATTGAAAATGAATTTAATAAAGATTTATTAACTAATGATATATTAACAGTTATTCCATTTGAATCTAAAGAATTATTAAAAGAAATACCTAATTCCTATATTGGTTATCAGACTGAAGAAGAAAAGAATGAAGCATTAAAATTAACTCCAAATATTGTCTACTTTAATTTAACGTTATCTCTAACCAAAGAAAATACTAAATACTTAAATTATCTAAATATGATTAAAGAAAATAAAACATATGCGAGTTACAATGACATAGATTATAGTTCTTACTATTTAAAAATAGAAGATATTCATAATTTTACTTTCCAAATTAATCTAAAAATAACATATAGCAAAAATTTAATTCCCCATTATGATAATACAATTGAAAATAGTTACAATTTTTTAGAAGTTCTTGCTATCAAAGGACTAACTAAAAGATTAAATGGTAATATACCAGATAACTATAAAAAAAGATTAATGTATGAATTAAATGTAATTAAAAGTATGAATTATGTTGATTATTTTCTAATTGTCTATGACTACGTTAAATACGCTATTAAAAATAATATTTACGTAGGTCCCGGAAGAGGCTCAGCCGTAGGCTCTCTTGTTACATATAGCTTAGGTATAACATCCATTGATCCTTTAAAATATAATCTTCTATTTGAAAGATTTTTAAATCCTGAACGTATCACTATGCCCGATATTGATATTGACTTTGATGCTACTAAAAGAGAAGAAATAATTGCTTATGTTAAAGAAAGATATGGTAAAGAAAATGTTATGCCAGTAATGACCTATGGAACATTAACTACTAAAGCAGCCTTATTATCTGTAAGCAAAATATTAGATGTTGATATTTCCATCCTAAATAAATATATCGATCCTAAAAAAACATTAAAAGAAAATCTAACTAAGGATTTAATTAAAATTATTAACAATAATAAAGATATTAAAGAAGTTTACTATGTTGCTATGAAAATAGAAGGAATCAAAAAACATATTAGTACTAATGCTGCTGGTGTAGTAATTTGTAAAGAACATTTAGATAATGTAATTCCTATAATTAAAAATGGCGATAATTATTTAGCTGGATTTACTAAAGATTACCTAGAAGATATTGGCCTTTTAAAGATGGATTTTCTTGCTATTAAAAATTTGACCACAATTTCTGATATTTTAAATGATATACCTGAAAAATTAAATTTAAATAATGTTGATTTAAATGATGAAGCAGTTTATAAAATGTTTAGTGAAGCAAAAACAGATGGTATCTTCCAGTTTGAAAGTTTAGGTATGAAAAATTTACTTCTTAAAATTAAACCAACTAATTTTAAAGATATAATTGTATCACTTGCGTTAATTCGCCCCGGTGCAAACGCTGAAATAGATTCTTATGCTAAAAGAAAAAATGGGCTAGAAGAAATAACTTATATTGATGATTCATTGTCTGATATCTTAAAGGATACATATGGAATAATTGTTTATCAAGAACAAATAATGCAAATTTTAAGATTAGTAGCATCTTACTCATTTAGTGAAGCCGACTTAATAAGAAGAGCAATCTCTAAAAAGAATGAACAAATCATTTTATCCGAAAAATCTAATTTCATAGATAGAGCTATTAAAAATGGTTATAGTAAAGAAAAGAGTACTGAAATATTTGATTTAATAATTAAGTTTGCCGAATATGGATTTAATAAATCACACTCTGTAGGTTATGCTTTAATTGCCTACCAAATGATGTACTTAAAATGTCACTATATGCCATACTTTTATAAAACTCTTTTAAATGATAGCCTTTCTTCTAATAAAAAAACTAAAGAATATATTGATATATTAAAAAGTAATGATATAAAAGTAATTAAGCCATCAATTAATCAAAGTGAAGACAAATATATATTTAATGATGGAATTATAATGCCATTAACTTCTATTAAAGATATAACAAAAGATATAGCATTAGAAATATCAAAAAATGCTCCATACAATGACTTCTATGATTTCATAAGTTCTATCTATCACTTGAAATTAAAACAAGGAATAATCGAAAATTTAATATATGCTGGGGCTTTAGATTGTTTTCATGAAACTAAACAAACCTTAATTAACAATATAAGTTCAGCCTTAATATATTCCGAGTTAATAAATGAATTAGATAAAACATTAATTAATAAACCAATACTAGAAACATTCTCTGAATATGATAAAACATTATTAATGCAAAAAGAGTACGAATTATTTGGCTTTTATATTTCCAATCATCCATCTAGTAAGTATATTTGTCCAAAATCAAAAGATCTCCCAAAATATTTTGATAAATTTATTGAAATTACAGTACTATTGGAAAATATAAAATCAATTAAAACCAAAAAAGGAGAAAATATGGCCTTTTTAGATTTATCAGATGATACCGGTAAAATTTCATGTACTGTTTTTCCTAAAAAAATACTATATTTAAACGACTTAAAAGTTGGTGATATTGTAAACATTAAAGGTCAAGTTCAAAAAAGATTAGACAATTATCAAATAATTTTAGAAAAATTAACAAAAATTTCATAAAATATATTGATAAATAAAAAAATATTGCATATAATAATAATATCTAGAAGATAGGAAGCATGTTCATAATTAATGATTAGCATATTTTAATTAAAGTTTAAAATATGCATAAAATAATATTATTAGTTATTTTTACAAAGTAATTTTGTGAATGAAGTATAATTAATAATAGTTAGATTAATTCGGGGTGTGCTTTTGGCAGTAAAGAAATTGCAAAAAAGTAAGCAATCTTATCTACGCTAGATATAACTATAGTTAAGAAGAAAGAAAACTTCAAAAGATAAGTAATCGCCATGAATACTGATAATATTCTTGTAATAACTAAATGATGATTTTTAAAAGAAATTTATTATTCAAGTTTGTGATTATTCTAAAAACTAGGACTAATTATTTTATCAGAGTAATTAGTTTTTTTATACATTTAATTAGCACTCATGCTTGACAAGTGCTAAAAAAGTGTTATAATACATAATGTATATGGAAAATATACATAATTAAAAAGGAGGGGTATATATGAATATGGAAAATCCATTTGGGGAAAGTTTACAAAATCCCTTAGAAAAATATGGTAGAGATATAACTAAAGCCGTTAAAGATGGTAAAGTTGATCCTGTCATCGGAAGAGATGAAGAAGTTCGAAGTATAACTAGAATTTTATCTCGTAAAACAAAAAATAATCCAGTATTAATTGGTGAGCCCGGTGTTGGTAAAACCGCCATCGTTGAAGGACTTGCTCAAAGAATTGTAAAAGGCGATGTGCCAAACAGTTTAAAAAATAAAACAATATGGGAATTAGATATGGGAGCCTTAATTGCTGGTGCTAAATATCGTGGTGAATTTGAAGAAAGATTAAAAGCTGTTTTAAAAGAAATTAAAGATTCTAATGGCGAAATAATCCTATTTATCGATGAAATTCACATGATTGTTGGAGCTGGTGCCTTAGAAGGAGCAATGGATGCTGGTAACATGCTAAAACCAATGCTTGCTAGAGGCGAAATCTTATGTATAGGCGCAACTACCTTAAATGAATATCGTAAATACATTGAAAAAGATGGTGCCTTAGAAAGACGTTTCCAAAAAGTTATTGTACAAGAGCCAAGCGTTTTAGATACAATTACCATCCTTCGTGGGTTAAAAGAAAGATTTGAGGTTCATCATGGAGTTAATATTAAAGATAGAGCACTTATAGCTGCTGCCAATCTTTCAAATAGATATATAACAGATCGTTTCTTACCAGATAAAGCCATCGATTTAATAGATGAAGCCTGTGCTACAATTAAAGTTCAAATGGACTCAGTTCCAACTGAATTAGATACATTAACCAGAAAAATTATGCGTCTAGAAATTGAAAAACAAGCTCTAAAGAAAGAAAAAGATGAGTTAAGCAAAAAGAGAGTAGAAGAAATAGATAATGATTTAGTTAAATTAAAAGAAGATGAATCTCGCCTAAGAAACGATTGGGAAAGAGAAAAATCTATCAACGATCAAATTAAATCTAAAAAAGAAGAAATCTCTCATGCTAACTTTAAACTAGAACAAGCTGAAAACACCTATGATTTAGAAACAGCCGCTAGATTAAGACATGGAACTATTCCTAAACTCGAAAAAGAATTAGAAGAATTAAATAAACAAAATAAGAATGAAATCTTATCAGATACAGTTGATGAAGAAGACATTGCTAAAATAATTTCCAACTGGACTAAAATTCCAATAAGTAAATTAGTTGGTGGTGAAAGAGAAAAAATAATTCATTTAGAAGAAAACATGAAAAAACGTGTTAAAGGTCAAGATGAAGCCTTAAAATTAGTGAGTGAAGCAATAATTCGTTCAAGAGCAGGAATCAAAGATCCAAATAGACCAATAGGTTCATTTATCTTCTTAGGTCCAACTGGTGTTGGTAAAACTGAAGTTGCTAAAACACTTGCCTATGAATTATTTGATGATGAAAGACATATTATTCGTATCGATATGAGTGAATATATGGAAAGTCATTCCGTATCACGTTTAGTTGGAGCACCTCCTGGATACGTTGGATACGATGAAGGTGGTCAATTAACTGAAGCAGTAAGACGTAATCCTTATAGTATTGTTCTATTTGATGAAATCGAAAAAGCTCATAAAGACGTCTTTAACATTCTATTACAAATCTTAGATGATGGACGAATTACTGATTCTCAAGGTAGAACCGTAGATTTTAAAAATACTATCATAATCATGACCTCAAATCTAGGTAGTGAATTTATTTTAGAAAACGTTCCCGATAAAGATAAATTAGTAATGGATGAATTAAAGAGAACATTTAAGCCAGAATTTATCAATCGTATAGATGAAATAATCATGTTTAAATCACTAGATAAAAAAACAGTTTATGAAATATTAGATAAAATAATAAGCGATATCGAAAAACGTTTAGATGATAAAAAAATAAAACTAAATTTAACAAGTGCTGCTAAAGACTATATTATCAATAATTCTTATGATGAAAAATATGGTGCAAGACCAATTAAAAGATTTGTCTCAAGAAATTTAGAAACCTTACTTGCTACCGAAATAATTAACGATAATATAAAATTTGGTGAAACAGTTAACATTGATGTTAAAGATGATCATCTAATAATAAAATAATAAATAAAACTAGTCATAAATTTAAATTGGACTAGTTTTTTTGTATCCAAATATCTTGAACTTATAAATCTTCTTTGTTATAATTCTAAATAGAATAGAAAGTAGTGATTTTGTGAATATTGATAATTATGACGATTACTTTAAATATAAGATTAAAACTGTATATCAGTATTCGATCTTACTATCAAAAATACTAGGAATTGATAAAAACAAATTATGGCATAAGAAAAAAGATACTGAAGATAGTTTAAATTACATAATAAACGATTACTTTAATAAAATAGCTATCCCAGTTGATAAAGATTTAGTCAGATGCTTTATTAATAACAAAGAAATATTAAAGTTTAACATCGATCGTGAACTTGATAGTGTCATAACATATTTTATTGATAAAGAAAGAGCGTTTGAAATTAAAGCCTATGAAAAAGAAATAATTCTTTGTGCAATCATTATATATATTGCTAATAAGTTAGATATTTCAACAAGTCCTTATACTATCAATAAAGTAAATTATAAAACAATCCTTGTAAATTATTTAGAAAAATTTAATAAAACAACCTTTGTACATATAATAGATGATGGTAAAAAGAATACAAATATATTATTAGAACTTATTAAAACTAATGTTAGAAAAGAAAGAAAAATATATGAACTACTAAATAGTAATATTTCCTTTAACAAATATATTGATATATCTAAAGAAAATAACTATTATATAACCCAGTATAATTATTCAGTTCCTGGACTAAAAGAAATAAATAGAGGAGCAGTAAATTATATCTTTAATAAAGATGGCTACGATAATAAATTTACTATTATTAGTGCAGAATTAGTAGTTGTAACATTAATGAAATTATTATCAGTAAGAAAGTTTAATAAAATCTTCTTTATACCTATAAAAAAGAAATTCTTACTAGACGATACATATTTTAATAAAATAAAAAATCTAAATAAAAATAAATATTTAAGAAGTCGAATTATGTTATTAATTAATTATGATGATATTGATGAAATTATATTATCTAAACTTAAAAAGAGTAAATTAAATTATTATATCTATGCAAGCAAAAATACTAAAATAAAAGATTTAGATAATAATGAAAGATACTTAATAAGTAAAGATTTTTATCAAGAATATAAAGAATTAATTGATGAAAAAATAAAAGAAAAAATTGAAATAATAATAGAAGCATTTGATGGTTTAGTGCTAGACCGTAATATAGCTGAAGAAAGTTAGGAGAATTAATATGAGCGTAAGTACAAATAGTGATTTTTTTCTTGAATTCATGGAACCTTTAATAGGTGGAATTTTAGATTTATTTAAAGGAATAGGTAATGCAATAATAAGAATTTTTAATATTGCTAATTACATTGATATTATTAATAAGTATAATGGAGTAAGTCCTTTTATAATAATTGTTTCTATACTAAGTTTATTAGTTTTATTTGGAATAATTGGTTTCCTATTATATCGTTTAGTTAAAAGAATAATTAAATTTAAACACAATGTTCATCACCAAGAAACATTAGTAGATGAAATTGAAAGTCTAAATAATGATGTTGCTAAACTTCGTGCCGAAAATGATCGTTACAAAGAAATGGCTAGTGCAGCAAATAATAATGAAACAGTAGAGTACGATGAAAAAGGTAATGTTATTACTAAAGCAAATGATAACAGATTCTATAAATTAACCAAAATAGATGAAGAATATGCCAACTTTGTTAAACCAGATTGGCATGAAACAATAAAGTTGAACGAATTATGTGAACAATTTAGAAATTATGCAGCTAGTAAATTACATTTATATTATGATATTGATTTAATTAGATTATTCGTAAGTGCGTTTGCATCAAATAGATTAATTATCTTACAAGGTATTTCTGGTACTGGTAAAACAAGTTTAGCTTATGCTTGGGGATACTTTATTAAAAATGAAAGTACTATTGCATCAGTTCAACCATCATGGAGAGATAGCACTGAGATTTATGGATATTTCAACGAATTTACTAAAAGATTTAATGAAACTCAAGTACTTGCTAAAATGTATGAAGCAAGATATAATCCTAAAATTTATTTAACCGTATTAGATGAAATGAACATCTCTCGTGTAGAATATTACTTTGCTGAAATGCTTTCAGTATTAGAACTTCCATCAACTGATGAATGGATAATTAGTTTAGTTCCAAATGCTTGGCCTAACGATCCAAAATTATTAGAAGAAGGAAGATTTAGAATTCCAGATAACATGTGGTACTGTGGTACAATTAATAATGATGACTCAACATTTATGGTAACAGATAAAGTTTACGACCGTGCTTTACCAATTAACATTGATGATAAAAGTGTTCCATTTGAAGCACCTGATACTGAGCCACTTGATATAACTGCAGAATACTTCATGAGTTTATTTAAAAAAGCCTGGGTTGATCATCCATTATTAGATGATGTTATAAATAAGATTGAAAAAATGGATGATTATGTAATTAATCATTTTAGAATGGCTTTTGGTAACCGTATTTTAAAACAAATTAAAGATTATGTTCCCGTATTTGTTGCCTGTGGTGGCGATGAAATGGTTGCAGTAGATTACCTAATAGCTAATAAAATATTAAGAAAATTTAACCAATTAAACCTAGCTTATATTAGAGGAGAAATTGACGGATTTAAAGCATTCTTAGATGAAACATTTGGACAAGATGTAATGAAGGAATGTAAAGAATTCTTAGATAGATTAAAGAAACAAATGTAATAAAAGAAAGAAGGATAATTTATGAACAACGAAATTGGACTTTTAGTAAAAGATTTACCTCAAGAGGATGCTGATAAATACATAAAAGAAACAACTTCAACATTTACAGCAAATCATAATATCCATAAAATTGAAATAGATTATTCTTGGGTAGATATAATTGAAGAGGCCATTCCTGCTATTGATAATATCATCAGGAATCCTCGTAGATTCATAGTTTCTGAAGAAGATGTAGTTAGAATAGAAAAAACTAAAAAAATTTCCTTAGAATCAATAAAGGACCTAGCCGTCCATACAAACTATATTCAAGAAGTAGATGATGATGGGTTTGTTAAACCAATTAAACTACTAAATATCTTTAAGGAAGAAACAATCGATTTATATGAAAATAGATTTATTTATACTCTTATTACTACTTTAAATCGTTTTGTAGAAGAACAATTAACTTATAAAGAACAATCAGAAGAAAATACTGACGAAAAGAAGCTTAATTACAATTCTAAAACAAAATATAATAATCAAGATGTCATAGTTAAATTAGAAATAACATCTAAAGAAGAACATAAAATAACAACAAGTGAAGAAGCATTAAAATCACGTGAAGAAAAAATTAAACATATTCAAGATGTTTTAGAAGACTTTATGTCTAGTAAATTTATGAAAATGATGAAAGGTGCAACAGTAGTAAGAAGTCCCATAAGAAAAACAAATATTATTTTAAAAGATTATAACTTTGTAACTGCCCTACATCTATGGGAAACAATTGAAAACTTTGAGGTAAATAGTCCCGTTAAAGAAAAAAAAGAACAAACTGATCTATCAACGCCTTCAATGAAACATAATCTAGATTTAACATCATTTCTAAATTATTGTGTTTTAAATGATACAGTATCAAAAAGAGGAAGCGTAATGCCTCTTCAAAATATCGATATAGTAGAAACTGTATTTGAATATGCTAGCAAGTTTGATATCGATGAAAAAGAATTAAGAAAAAAATTAGAAAATAAAATAAATGAAGCAGTAGCGTTTAAAAATATTGAAAAAGACAATGCTAGAAAAGCCTATAAAAGTTTTATAGATAGTCATAATTCAAGATTTTGTAAAGCAACAAACTTATTTAAATAAGGGAGGTTAAAATGACAAAAGAAAATAAAAAAATAGAAACTAAAAATACAAACCCTATTAAAAACTTTCCCGGTAAAGAAGTAGATTTAACCAAATTTAATTTATTAAGTGATAAAGCTCAATACGATGAAATAAAAAAGATTTTAGAAAATATCTATAAAGATAGTTTAAAAATTAATCGTAAACAGGTAATGAAAGTTATATCTTTAACTTTAACAACAGGTGATGATTATACTTACTTACCCCATAGTTTAAAAATATCTAAAGAAAAATTAAAATTAAAATTTGAAGTTGTTCCTAAAAAAGGCGTCGGACTAGGCGTAATAATAGCCGCATTATGGGCCCTATTATTTTCAATAGTAGGTGCAACCTATGCAGGAGTTTATTACTGGAGTATTAAGGATTTAAATAAAGATATTGATGATGATGGAATAGCTGATATAAATATTGATATTACTGGAGATAAAAAAGCTGATATAAATATTGATACCAATGGTGATAAAAAACCAAACTTAAATATTGATTATAAAGGTAATCGTAAGGCTATATTTAATATAGATTATGATGGTGATGGAATTCCAGATTACAACTTAGTTAATGATGCAACTGATAAAAACAAAGTTTGTAAAATAAATTGTGATACTAATGGTGATGGTTGGCCAGATATAAATATTGATTTAGATGGTGATGGAATTCCTGACTTAGATATTGACACTAATGGTGATGGATTGCCAGATTTAAACTTGGATATTAATGGTAACGGAAAATGCACAATAATGTGTGATACAAATGGCGATGGATTGCCAGATACTAATATAATTGAATCCCCAATAGGCGGTGGAAAACATAATGGTTCGTCTTCTGTAACAGGTAATCCTGATACTAATCAAGAAAGTGCTTATTTAATTTTAAATTTTATTGATGGAGAAACATTAAATGTTGAAGGACTTATGCCCGATGATCAGCCATACTATAATGCTGATATTAAACCATATAAAACATTTACCGTTGAAAATTTATCAAATGTTGATTTAACCTATTCAATATTAATGGTTGTTAAATATAATACATTTACAAGTAGCAATTTTAAATATAAAGTAGAAGCAACAAATGGTGCTCCAAATCTTGGATATACAGTTGCCCCTAAAGAAGATACATATATTGCTAAAGATGTAAGAATAGCTAAAAAAACAACTCAAAAATATCGTGTAACCTTTAATTTAGAAGGAACTAATTCTCCTCAAAATGAAGATCAAGGAAAAATATTTAATGCAACATTTAAAATTGAAGTTCAATAAAAAAGAAATCATCCAAAAGATGGTTTTTTTAATCTTTATTTTTTATATATTATTTTGTAAAATCATATAAGGAGGATATAGTATATGAATGAAATTTATTATTACTTTTTATTATTTTTAATTTATTCCTTTATAGGATGGCTTATTGAAGTAGTAGGAAAAATAATTGAAAAACATAAATTTATAAATAGAGGATTTTTAGTTGGACCTATTTGCCCAATATATGGTCATGGTTGTATATTAATGATTTTAACATTAAGTAGATACAAAGATAATCCACTTACTCTATTTGTAAATGCAATATTTATTTGTTCACTACTTGAATATTTTACCAGTTATTTTATGGAAAAAATATTTAAAGCAAGATGGTGGGATTATTCAACTAAAAGATTCAATTTAAATGGTCGTATTTGTGCTGAAACAATGATCCCATTTGGAATTCTAGGAACATTAGTAATATGTGTTATTAATCCTATATTTGAATATTTATTAAATTTATTTAGTTTTCAAACAATTAAAATAACTGCAATTGTCTTGTTTGTAATTTATTTAATAGATTATATTATTTCTTTAATTATCATGTTTGGCTTTAAAGGTACTCTTAAAACAGTAGAAAAAGATGGAACAGAGGAAATAACTAAAAAAGTTAAAGATATACTTATTAATAAGAATGTCTTATATAAACGTTTAGTAGAAGCTTTTCCTAATTTCATGAATCCAAAAGAAAGACTTTTATTAATTAAAGCTAGAGTAGAAAAAGAACTAAAAAAATATATGAAAATAGAAAAAAATAATTTAAAAAAAGATCAAAAATAACTTGAAATAGATATATTAATTTGATAATATATAAATGGCTAAAAAGCCGAAAAAATGTACTTAAACAGACTGAGTTATCTAGTGGCCATGGGTTGATAACAAGGGAAGAAGTTTAAGGGTAAATAACGAAAGGAATGATTTAAATGGCAGTAGTATCAATGAGCTACTTATTAGAAGCTGGTGTTCATTTTGGACATCAAACAAAAAGATGGAATCCTAAAATGAAGGAATACATTTTTACAGCAAGAGATGATATTTATATAATCGATCTAGAAAAAACAGCTGCATGTATTGAAAATGCTTATGCTGAAATTAAGAAGATTGCTGAAAATGGTGGAACTTTCTTATTTGTAGGAACAAAAAAACAAGCAAATGAAGCATCAAAAGAAGAAGCAGAAAGAAGTAATTCTTATTATGTAATTGAAAGATGGTTAGGTGGAACATTAACTAACTTTAGAACAATTAGAAAGAGAATTAAGAGATTAGAAGAAATCGAAAAAATGGAAGCTGATGGAACCTTCGAAATGTTACCTAAAAAAGAAGTTATTGGACTAAAAAAAGAATACGATAAATTAAATAAGGTATTATGTGGTATTCGTAATATGGAAAAATTACCAAGTGCTTTAATTATTGTAGATCCAAAGAAAGAAATTAATGCAATTCGTGAAGCAAGAAAATTAAATATTCCTGTATTTGGAGTTGTAGATACAAACTGTGATCCAGATGACGTTGATTATGTAATACCAGGTAACGATGATGCTGTAAGAAGTGTTAAAGTTATGTTAGGAGTATTAACTAACGCTATTTGTGAAGCAAAAGGTTTAGAATTAGTTGATTATGTAACTGAAGAAGAAAAACCAAAAAAAGATAATAAATCAGCTAAAACAGTAAAAGAAGTATTTGTTGAATCATTAGATAATGAAAAAACAAAAGCAAAAATTAAAGAAGAAATTCAAACTGAAGAAGAAGATTTAACTATTAAAACATTAACTGAATTAAAAGATTTAGCTAAAAAAAGAGGAGTTAAAGGATATTCTTCAATGAAAAAAGAAGAATTATTACAAGCTTTAAAATAGGAGGAAATAATAATGGTAGATGCTAAAACTGTAGCTGAATTAAGAGCTAAAACAGGTGCTGGAATGATGGATTGCAAAAAAGCATTATCTGAAACAAATGGAGATATTAATGCTGCAATCGATTATTTAAGAGAAAAAGGAATTGCTAAAGCAGCTAAAAAAGAATCAAGAATTGCTGCTGAAGGACTTGCTAATGTATACATTAGTGGTAACAAAGCTGTTATATTAGAAGTTAATAGTGAAACAGACTTTGTTAGTAAAAATGAAGAATTTACTTCTATGTTAGATACAATTGGAAATGCTATTTTAAATAGTAATGCTAAAACTGTTGAAGAAGCATTAGAACTTCCTTGCGAAGAAGGAACTATTAAAGATTTAATTATTGCTAAAACTGCTAAAATCGGTGAAAAATTATCTTTAAGAAGAATTGAAGTTGTAGAAAAAACTGCTGATGAAACATTCGGAAGTTACCTACATATGGGTGGAAAAATTGCTGTATTAACTGTACTTACTGGAGCAAACGAAGAAGTTGCTAAAGACGTTGCAATGCAAGCAGCAGCTATGAAACCGGAATTCGTTAGAGAAGATGAAATTCCAACAGATAGAGTTGAAAAAGAAAGAGCAATCTTTAAAGAACAAGCTATGAATGAAGGAAAACCTGCAGAAATAGCTGAAAAAATGGTTGAAGGAAGATTAAAGAAATTCTTTAAAGAAATTTGTTTAGTATCTCAAAGTTTCATTAAAAATGGAGATATTGATGTAGCTACTTATGTTAAAAACAATGGTGGCGAAGTTAAATCAATGATTAGATACGAAGTAGGCGAAGGTATGGAAAAAAGAAATGATAACTTTGCTGAAGAAGTAATGAATCAAGTTAAGTAGTCAAAAGAATGTATAGAAGCATTCTTTTTTTTATGTTTTAATGGTAAAATAAATTTGAAAGTAGTTGAAAATATGAAAGAAGCAATTGAAGAAGCAAGAAAAACAATGAATTTAAACTATGGTGGACCATTTGGTGCAATGATAGAAAAAGATAATAAAATTATAGCGATTGCATCAAATACTGTATTAAAAGATAATGATCCAACTGCTCATGCTGAAATAAACGCTATTAGAAAAGCCAGTAAAGTACTTAATACTCATGATTTATCAGGTTGCACCTTATATGCAACAGGTTATCCATGTCCTATGTGCTTATCAGCAATTATTTGGTCAAATATCAAAGAAGTATATTATGGAACTAATCTAGAAGACGCTGCCAATATTGGTTTTAGAGATGAATTTATCTATGACTATATTAAAGGAAAAAACAAAGACATATTAACTCTAACAAATCTTGACCATGAAGAATGTCTAAAATTATTTAAAGAATATCAAGAAAAGAATAAAGAAATATATTAGGAGCAAATTTATGAAAAAAACATTAGAAGAATTAAGAGAAAGTTACTATATTGCAATTAGCCGCCTAGATAATGAAGAAGATATAAAAAGTTCGTTGCCATCAAGTACCTGTGATAGTTTTGAAGAATTAATAAATATGATTGTGTCTAAATTAGATGATGAAATTTGTGAGTGGGAACATGAAGATTTATTAGCTGAAACTGCATCAGACAAAGAATTAGTAAATAATGAATTAGCTATATTAAACTTAAAGAAAAGAATTTGTTTGGAAAAACTACAAGAATATAACCAAAATAATGCATTAATAGAAGAATATGAAAAAACGCCACAAAAACATTTAATATTTGCAACAAGCAATCTAGGAAATGTATTCTTCTTAAGAGATTTAAAAGATGTATCAGAAGAGTATTTTGCGGAGATACAAGACTTGTTAAATGATTTAGAAAATAACAATGTTGATGTCATGCAAGAATCAAAAGATAAAAAATTGAATGGTTTATTATCAGATATTTTTGAAAAGAAAGCATTTAAAATAAGAATTTGTTATCGTATGTTAACTCCTGATACCTGTTATATAATGTCAGTGAAAATGAAAAAATCAACTAGAGATACAAAATATAACACTGAGATTGAAAATAGAAAGATAAATACCGAAAATGATTATCAAAGAGTAAAAAAAATATTACAAGATCCAAAAAGTAGAGAAGATTTAATAAATTCTAATGAAGAAATAAAGAAAGAAATTGAAAAATATATTAAAGAAAATGTAAGAGGAGGACATCGTAATGGTTTCTAAAAGAAATAATGAAGAAGGCTTAAAATTAATTAATAAAACAAAATTAATGTATATAAAAGAAATAATAGACGAATTAAAAAATGATCCAGAACTAACTTTATATTTAGCTAGTGAAGAAGATTTAACTCCTGAAGATTACATAACATATACAAGTCTACCTGATAAAAATATTGGATATTATGATAGTACCTTAAAAAAGATATATACCCTAAAAAATAATCAAAATAAAAATCATTAGAGATTGTTCTAATGATTTTATTTTTCAAATATACTTAATATTTTAGAAGCTATAAAAACAATATTATCTGCTTTTTTAACAGCAACTGTTTTAAATATTGCTTTACCTGTAACTGTTAAAGCTGAAATAATTGCTGAAGTAATAATTGAGGCTATTGTAATATCAATATATTTAGACACACTTAATGCAAGTACTGCTCCTAAACCACCAGAAACAATTCCACAAACATCACCAATAATATCGTTACAAAAACTTGCAACTCTTACATTCTTTCTAATTAATTTAGTTGCTTTCTTAGCCCCTTTAATTTTCTTAGAACTTTTAGCATGAAATGTTGATTCCTTAGCTGTTAAAACAGCAACACCTAACATATCAAAAACTATCCCTATAGAGATAACTAATAAAATTAATAATATCATTATAAAATTACTCGCATTATTAGATAACTTATTAGTTAAAAAACTAAATACTAACGCTAGAGAAAATGATAGTATAAATACTATAAGATTCCAATTTTGTTTTTTCATTTTTTATTCCTTTCTTTTTGTATGAAAAAAACTTTATAAAAATATAAAGTTTTGAAGTAAAACAATGGTTTATTACAAGTTAATTTTACGGCTTTGGTCGAGTTGAGTTTCTCTATTTTCCTTCCTTTGATTACTCTAGGGCGATTTCTCCTTTACAGAAAATAATTATTAGTTGCCTAAATAATTACTCGATTGCCACATAGTCCGTACTACAATCCTTATAATAAATACATGCTAGAGGTTTTCCCTGACACTCTTATCCCATTCTTATTCGCTTTTGCAAAAATGATTTCAATTTCTATCCCACATTTTCACTCACGACATGACTTTTATTCTTTTCTATCTAATAATAGGGTAAGACATATGCCGTTATGGTTTCCCTATTATTTAAAATTACATATTCACCCCAACTTGGGCAGAAGAAGCGAAATATATAAAGTTGCGATATCAATTAATGGATTTTTAGGCCCATCTTCAAATGGTGTTTGTGACTAGCATAATGCACCACGTATTAATAATACCACATTTTAATTAAAATGTCTAGTATAGTATATGTCAAATAACGAACAAAATGTGTTAAACATTAGTTAAAATTATACCGATTTATAATTACCGATAGCAAACAAAGGTGAACTTTGTTTGAATAAAA
>CAKOIE010000017.1 GCA_934086395.1 uncultured Bacilli bacterium
ACTTCATCCATAAGTTATCATCTCCTTATTTATTTTACACCTTTTTTATTTTTTAAACAATATGGTCTAACATAGACTTTTGAACTTGATAAAGCATGGAAAAATGAATATAATGTAAGTGAAGAAGGAACAAGATTTTTAAGAATGCTAAGTAGTAGAAGTAAAATATTAAATAAATATTTAGCAGGAGATAACTTATTCTTAAAAAAGGTGACTAAGTTTATGGAAGATTATTCAAATAATAGTGATAATTTACTATATTATGATAAGAAAGAATTAGATGATTATATAAGAGAATCAGAACTTAATGATTCATATAACGATGGAATAGCTGAAGGAATATCTAAAGGAAAACAAGAAAATTCCATTGAAATAGCCAGAAAAATGTTAAATAAAGATAGACCAATTGAAGAAATATCTGAAATAACCGGTCTAACAAAGGAAGAAATACTAAAATTAAAAGATAACTAGTATTTCTTTTTATATGTTTTGTAATAAAAAAAGAAAATTATTCATTTTCTTCTTCTATAGATATAGCACCTACTGGGCAACATTCAGCTGCTTCTTCTGCTTCTTTAGTTACTTCATCATTTATAACTTTTGCATGGTCTTCATCAAAATCAAATGTTTTTGGGGCACTACCTACGCACATACCACAACCTATGCATGTGTTTTCGTCTAATTTTACTTTTTTCATTTTTTCCTCCATATTATTATTATAAAAATTATAACATTTAAAATCAAGTGATAGTAAAAAGTTTTAAATTATGTTATTATTTTGTAGTAAAGGTTGTGTGAACTAGTTATGGGAAATTTTGACAAGATACCAAGTAGAACTGATTTAAATAAAGATTTATATAATTCTTATGAAAATCAAAGTTATGATAAATTTGATGTTAATTCTAATCAAGAAGTATTAAAAAATGATGCCAGAAAAATAGATGTTGATCAAATACGTGAAATTTTAGATAAAAAATATCGTGATAATGCTCCTAAAAGAAAATCAATTCAAATTATTGAACAGGAAGCACAGGAACTTGAGAGAGAGACAACAAAAGAATATGATTTAAACGCTATATTAAATAAGGCTAAAAGTGATTTCGATTATGATTATGATCGTAATAAGTTAAATAAATCAGTAGATGCAAGTAAATTAGTAGATGAAATAAAAAATAAATATCAAGAAAAAGAAGAAACTGCTGAAGAAAAAGAACTTAAGGATCTTATTCATACAATCGCTCAAATTGAAATAAAAAATAGTAGGAAAGACGCCGATTTATTAGGATTATCTGAAACTAACACATATGAAAAAGATGAAATTGTTCCGGAGGAAGAAGAATTTTATACAGGTAATTTAAAAATATCAGAAAAAGATTTTGATGATTTCAAAGATATTGAAAAAGATATTAAATCTAATAATATTTTGGTTAAAATACTTATATTTGTTTTTATAATTGTAGCTATTGCTATAGGTGTAGTAGTAGCAAATAATTATTTTAATTTAGGATTTTTTTAATAAATATATGCAAACAAAATGATGAACTGAAATTTTGTTTGCATTTTTTGTGTTTATATGCTATAATATTAATCGTATTCAAGGAAAGAGGGTTTTGAAGAATGAAAAAATTTAAATCATTTATGATTACAATTTTAGTTGGTATATTATCTTTATTTGGATTATATACAAATGTTTTAGCAGAAAATGCTCCAAAAACATTTAAAACTAAAGATCCTGTTATTTTAACAGATTATATTGAAGGTGCACCTAAAGTGCATTATAAGGAAATTGATGGTGGTATATTAGTTTACTGTCAAAATGAAGCATTAGTATATCAAGGTGGATATACAATGAAATTATATAGTCAAATTAATGATGGTTTTATCTATATATTAGAAAACAAGCCAAACACTGGAGATAAGTACAAAGATTATTATGCAATGCAAATTGCTATTTGGTGGTATGAAGACATTCTTAATAATAACAATGTAAATATTCCAAGAGATGTTAAAATTAATGTCTTAAAGAAAGTTAATGAAGATACATTTAGTAGATCAATCTATAATTTAGTTAATGGTGCTAAGTATTATAGTCAAAAGAAAGATGTAAGTATTACAGTTAATACTAATAATACTAAATTTAATTTAAGTGGTAATTATTATATCTCTGAAGATATTAAGATTACTTTTGTAGGAGATAAAGTTGATATTGTATTAAAGAATGCTCCTAAAAATGCTGAAATTATTAATAAAACAGTAAAAGATGGTGTAATAACATTTAATGTTAAAGTTCCTGTTTCAAGTCTAGAAAAGGGAAAAACAACAACATTTAGTGTGGAAGCTACTTCAACTAGAACAATAAAAAGTGTTTATAATTATTTCTTTAGTAAAGATTTTCAAAAAATAGTTTATGGAAAAGTTTTTACGAATGATGTAAGTAAAAATGCATCTTTAACATTATCAGTTAGTGTTCCAGAAGAAAAAAAATATGAAGTAAGTATTAGCAAAACTGATATTACTGGAGAAAAAGAAATACCAGGAGCTACATTAAACTTAAAAGGTGATAACAACACTAATTTAACATGGGTTAGTACAAGTGAATCACATAAAGTAATATTAAAACCTGGATATTATAAATTAACTGAAACAATAGCTCCAAAAGGATATATTTTAAGTAAAGAAACAATTGAATTTAAACTTGATGAAAATGGAAATATATTTGAAAAAAATACTAATGGAGAATATGTAAAAGTTAATCGTATTAAAATGGTTAATGAAAAAGAAATTAAAGAATACGATATAAATATAAGTAAAACAGATATAACTGGTGAAAAAGAAATACCAGGAGCTACATTAAACTTAAAAGGTGATAACAACACTAATTTAACATGGATTAGTACAAGCAAGTCACATAAAGTAACATTAAAACCTGGATATTATAGTTTAACAGAAACAATAGCTCCAAAAGGATATATTTTAAGTAAAGAAACAATTGAATTTAGAATTGATGATGATGGTAATTTATATCAAAAGAATCTTGCTGGAGAATATGTAAAAGTAGATCGTATTAAAATGATTAATGAAGTAAGACCTACAATAAACGTTAATAAATTGGATAGTAAAACTAATAAATATGTTAGTGGGGCTACTTTAAATATTAAGAATAATAAGGGAGAAGTTGTTGCATCTTATGTAACTGATGATAAAGCACATTATATAAGCTTAGAAGAAGGAGAATATTCGTTAGTTGAGATTGCTGCTCCAAGTGGTTATAAATTAAATAATGTTCCTATTGAATTTAAAGTAGATGCTGATGGCAATTTGTATATTAAAAATTCAAATAACGAATATGTTAAAGCTAATGGTATTATATTTTATAATGATCCTGTTGAAATAATTATTCCTGATGTTCCTAAAACTGGATTATCAAGTGCTATAACTTATATAGTTGGTTCAATCACATTATTAGGTGGAGCAATAATATTAATTAGAAATGGAAAAAAATGTTAAGATTATAATTGGAGTTATTATTTCTATAGTTGGTATAGTAATTATTGGGAGTGATTATTATTTATCACTTAAACATGAGGTTTTTGATGATATGAATAAAGCATATTATGAACAAAATGTAGTTATTGCAGATGAACCTGAAGAAATTAATAGTGGTAATCATGAAGAAATTAATGATGATGAAGATACAACTACTAATAATCAAGAACAAACAGTAATTGAGCCAGATAATAAAAATAATAATAATCAAAATGTTGAGAATTATATTGCTTATATAATGATTCCAAAGATAGAACTTAATAGAGGAATTTATAATACTACCTCAACATTAAATAATGTTAATAAAAATATATATGTTCATCCTGCTTCTACATTTCCAAATGATGTGAGTGGTAACAATTTAATATTAGCCTCTCATTCTGGATCAAGTTCAATAAGTTATTTTAAAAAATTGTATAAATTAGAACTAGATGATGATGTGTATTTAGAATATAATGGTAAAACTTATCATTATAAAATCAAAAATATTTATACTGTTTTAAAAGATGGGACAGTAGCATTAAGAGTAAAACAAAATGTTAGTACAATATCATTAATAACATGTACAAAAGGAGATAATAAAACACAGACTATATATATTTGTGAATTAATAAATGAATAAAAAGGGAAAAGAGATGATGAAAGATGGTAGAACTATCTTTGATAGAAAAAATTAAGACTTTATTTACTTTAATTTTTTCTTCGTCTCTTTTTTTAATTCTTTTATTAGGAATATTTATTATACTAGTTGATGTTTTTTATATTTCGAAGCAATCAAGAAAAGTTAAAATAATGTATTTGATTGTAAGTGTTATAGTAATGGTTATTCTGTTAATTACATATTTTGAAGAATTTTTAAAATTTATAGATGTTTTAAATAAAAATATCGTAATGTTAATTAACTTTCCATCATTATTACAATATACTGTTATTATCTTTATAACTTTAATAATTATGATAATTAGTATTTTTAATAAAAAAATAAATAGAATATTAAGCAGAATAAATATTGGTGTGTTTGTTGCTGATTTGTTTATATTTTTTCTAATATTAGATCAAATAAATAAAACGAATATTGATTTATCAAATAAGATAAATATTTATAGTAATAAGAACTTGATGGTACTTTTTGAAATTAGTATGATAATATTTGTGTTATGGTTATTAGGATTACTTATTTATAAAATATGTTCTGTTTTAATAACTAGAAATAAATCTAGTAAAGTTATTATGGATAATAATGAAGTTAATTTAGGTGAAAGTGAAGAAGTAACTAAAGAAGATAATGAAGAAGAAATTGAGTTACCTAAACGAAAAGAAGATGGAACTATTATTAATCTATATGAAGAACCAAAAATGCCTAGAACAATTGAAGAATTACGTAAAGAAAAAGTGCTAGAAAATTTAACTAAAAAGTTTGATGAGAATCAAAGTATGATAGATGGCTTATTTACGGTTGAAGAATATAAAGAATTAAGTAAATTATTGCATGATATGCAAAAAAATAAAAAGGCTTAAAATTTGAAAGCCTTTTTTCGTTATCTAATTAATTTTGCATGAACTACCAGTCTTTCCTTGCTACCATTTGAACAAGTTGATAGTGTTAAAATTTTTGTATTTTCATCATACGTAGCATTGAAGTCATAAATACTTCTTTCAACTATTGTTTTTAAAAATTCTATTTTTTCGTTAGGAGATGAGAAGTTAGCAATTAAATAATCATTAGTAACAGGTATTTTATAAATTGAAATAATTTGCCATTTCATATTTTCTTTGATTGTATTAAAAGTAATTATTTGATTACTTGATTTTTTATACCATGATGGATTGGTAACATATCTTAATGTTCCAAACATTTTTTGATTAGATAAATTATGTCCGAAAATAATAGTATTGTCAGATAGATCTTCAATATTGTTGCGATAGTCCATATAAATCCAACCATGTCTATTTTTATTTTTATAATAGTCTCTATAAAGATAATAATCATTGTCAGTTGATTTAACTACAGGATAATCTATTTTAGTATTGTTAATAGTTAGCCATCCAACTGTATCATTATTAATCTCTAATAATTTTTCAAAAACTTTTTCATATTTAACATCATAAATGGTGGTTGTAGTAGTGGTTGTTGTTGTTGCTGTTACTCTTTCTTTATCATCATCATTTGGTTCAATATAAATAATTTCTTCATTGTTATTAGCAGGAATATCTAATTCTAGTTTTATTTTATTTAAATCATTTTCAATATCATCATATTTTTCCGTATCACTATAATTAACATATAAATTAATTAACATCATTGTTCCAACAGATAAAATAATAAATAAGAGAGAAAATCTAATAACATTTAAATTTATCTGTTTAAACATATTTATCTTTTTATATTCATTTGAATAATTTATTTTAAAGTTAATATTGTTTGTAATGATATAATCTTCATTATTTTTTTTGAATTTAGTAATATATTCGATAATATTCTTTAAATTAACATCTTTTTCATCAAAAATAATTTTAATATTTTTAAGATTCATTTTTGTTATTATATTAAATATAAATTCAAATTGTTTTTTCGAAAAATATTTAAATTCAAGTACTTTTAAGTATTTGTTAATTTTTATAAATTCTTCAAAATCAGTATAATCTTTTTCTTTAAATTCAGGAATAATAATTTCTTTTTTATAAAATATATCAGAATAAGTATTAATTTTATTTATAGACATGAAGTTACTTATAAATAAAATTTCATTTCTAATTTTTATTTTTAAATCCTTATTTGTATCTATTTGTTCTAATAGATAAGGAGGAATATCATATAATTCAATATTTTTTAATGATTTATTATTTAATATTTCTAAAAATTCATCATATTTTAGTGATTCATCATAGTTAAGAACTATTTCATCTATTTTATTTATTTCATTTAAAATTTTTAGAGCAATTAAAGTAGCTTCCTTATCATTAATTATACATTTATGAATATTATTTTTAATAATTATAACATTTAAAAAAGAAGATACTAGTTCTAAGTTATCATTAATGTATTTAATACTAAAATATGTTTCTTTAGTAGAAATAACATTAGTGTTGTTTAAATTTTCTTTAATATCTTTATTTAATAAACTAACTATAATTTCGTTTTTAACTATTTTAAATACTATCTTATTCATATTTTAATAATAGCATAACTTCAAATATAATTAAAGTTAGAATAATTAAAAATATTTAAAATATTATTATCAGTTAGTTTTCTTTTTATTATTTATTTGGTAAAATACTTTAAAAGGTTGTGGGTAATAATGAAATTAAAAAATAGTTATTTTTATACATTAAGAGAAAATGCGAAGGATGAAGATTCTACTAGTGGTAATTTACTTGTTAGAGCAGGAATGATTAAGAAAGTATCTAGTGGAATATATATGTATTTACCTCTTGGATTAAAGGCTTTAGATAATATTAAAAAGATTATTAAAGAAGAGATGGATAGAACTGGTGCACAGGAATTATTAATGCCAAGTTTAATACCTGAAGAAATATATGATACTTGTGGTAGAAATGAGGCTATGGGAGCATCTATGTTTCATTTAAAAGATAGATATGATAAACCTTATGTATTAGGACCTACTCATGAGGAATTATTTACAATTGCTGCTAAAAGTATGGTTAAAAGTTATAAGAATTTACCATTTACTATTTATCAAGATGCACCTAAATATCGTGATGAGGCAAGACCAAGATTTGGTTTAATTAGAGTAAGAGAATTCTTTATGAAAGATGCTTATTCATTTGATAGAGATGAAGATGGATTAGATGTTTCTTATCATAAAATGTATGATGCATATAAAAAGATATTTGATAGAGTTAAACTTAATTATGCTATAGTTAGAGCAGATACAGGAGTTATGGGTGGAACTTTATCTGAAGAATTTCAAGCAGTAACTGATATTGGAGAAGACGTACTTGTGTTATGTGATAAATGTAACTATGCATCTAATATGGAAATAGCTAAAACAGTTGTTAGTGATAGTAATGAAGATGCGAAAAAACTAGAATTAGTTGAAACTCCTCATATGGAAACTATTGAAGAAGTTAGTAATTATTTAAATGTACCTAAAGAAAAAACTGTTAAAGCAATGATGATGAACATTGATGGTGAATTAGTAGTTCTTTTCTTAAGAGGGGATAGAAACCTTAATGAGAATAAGGTATGTAAATTATTTGGCGTTAGTGAAATTAATTTTGCTGATGATGAATTAATTGGTAAATCTAATGCAGTATCAGGTTTTACAGGACCAATTGATTTAAGTGGTGCTAAAATTGTTATTGATGATGAAGTTAAATCAATGAAAAACTTTGTAGTTGGGGCAAATAAGAGGGGATATCATTATATTAATGCGAATATTAGTGATTTTAAATATGATATTTGTGCTGATGTTAAAGAAGTTTTAGAAGGAGATAATTGTCCTTGTTGTGATGGAAAACTTTACTTTAAAAAAGGAATTGAAGTTGGAAATACTTTTAAATTAGGAACTAAATATTCTGAAAAGTTAGGATTAACTTATTTAGATGAAAATAATAAGAGTAATCCAGTAGTTATGGGATGTTATGGTATTGGAGCTGGAAGAATACTTGCGGCTGTTGTTGAACAAAATAATGATGAAAAGGGAATAAAGTTTCCAATAGCAGTTGCTCCATTTAAAGTAGTTATAGCACTTATGAATCCGAAAGATGATGTTGCAAGTGATACTGCTAATAAATTATATGATGAATTAAATAGTTTAGGAATTGATACACTTTTAGATGATCGTGATGAAAGAGCAGGAGTTAAATTTAATGATTTAGATTTAATAGGTATTCCAATTAGAATAACAGTTGGAAAGAAAATTAATGAAGGATTAGTTGAATTTAAACTTAGATGTGAAAGTGAATCAAAAGATATTAAATTAGATGAAATAGTTAATTATGTTAAGGAATATATAGATGCAAACAAGTGATAAAAAAAGAACAATTATAGCAATCATTATAGCGTTTGTTACGATGTTTATAGGATATTTTCTAGCATATAAATTATATACTTTAGTTATGAATAGGTAAATGTACCTATTTTTTTCTTCTTTGCATAGGATATATTGGTGATAAAATATGGATAACTTTGATTTTGATAAAGTTAAAAAGAGAACTAATGTAGATAAAGATACAATTATGGATTTAGCTAAAATGGTTAATGAGAATGGATTAAAAGATGAAAAAACATTAAGAACAGTAATAAATAAATTAAGTTTAATGACCGGAAAAGATGTAAGTAAAGATTTAGAAGATAAAATAATTGATACAATAAAAGAAGATAAAGTACCTAAAAATGTTAAAGATATGTTTTAAAGATAGCATATCTTTTAATTATACATTTAGTTTACTGGTAAATTAATGTAAAATAATGACAAAATATGGGAGCTTTGCTATAATTAATTTGTGATTATTATGGTAAATATTTATGATTTAAGTTATGAAAAATTAGAAGAAAAATTATTAAGTTTAGGTGAAAAAAAGTTTAGATGTAGTCAAATATGGGATTGGTTATATATTAAAAGGGTAACTAATTTTAATGATATGTCTAATTTAAGTAAAGATACAATAACTAAACTTAATAATAATTTTTCATTTGATTATATAGATATTTTAAGAAAACAAGAAAGTGATTTAACTAATAAATATTTATTTCGTTTAATAGATGGTAATTTTATAGAAGCTGTTCTTATGAAACATGATTATGGTTATTCTGTATGTGTGTCTAGTCAAGTTGGATGTAATATGGGATGTACATTTTGTGAAAGTGGAAGACTTAAAAAAGTAAGAAATTTAAATACTTATGAGATAGTTGAACAAATTTTACTTATAGAAAAAGATATTAATCGTAAAATTGATAGTGTCGTTATAATGGGAATTGGAGAGCCATTTGATAATTATGATAACATTATAGAGTTTATTAAAATTATTAATCATCCTAAGGGATTACAAATAGGAGCTAGACATATAACTGTTTCTACTTGTGGATTAATTCCTAAGATTAAGGAGTTTAGTAATTTAAATTTACAAGTTAATTTGGCAATTAGTTTACATGCTAGTAATGATGAGTTGCGAAGTAAGATTATGCCTATAAATAAAGCTTATCCTTTAAAAGATTTAATAAGTACTTTAAAAGAATATATTGTTAAAACTAATAGACGAGTTACTATTGAATATGTTATGCTTAAAGGGGTAAATGATAGAGAAGAGAATGCAAGGGAACTTGCTAATTTACTTAAGAATATGAATGTTTATGTTAATTTAATTCCATATAATGAGACTAGTCACATAGAATATAAAAGAACTAATAAAGAAGATATAATGAAGTTTTATGATGTATTAAAGAAAAATAATATAAATGTTACAATAAGAAAAGAATTTGGTAAGGGTATTGATGCAGCGTGTGGACAGCTTAGAGCAAAAGAGGTGAATAAGGAGTGAAATCATTTTATTTAACAGATACAGGTAGAGTTAGAAGTCATAATGAAGATTCAGTAACAATTGTTAAAAACGCAAGTGGGGAACATTTAATGATAGTTGCTGATGGAATGGGTGGACACAGAGCAGGAGAAGTTGCATCAAGTATGGTTGTTACTCAAATAGGTAAAAGATTTAGTAATTTATCAACGATAGGTTCTAAAATGGATGCCGTTAAATGGCTTAAAGAAAACGTTGATGAGGTTAATGATAGTATTTTAAAATATGGTGAGGAACATCCTGAGTCAATGGGACTTGGTACAACTGTTGTGATGGCTCTACTTACAAAAGATTTTCTTATATTTGTAAATATTGGAGATTCAAGTGGATATGTTTTAAAAAATAAAGTACTTCACAAAATAACTAAGGAACATACATTAGTAAATTTCTTAGTTGAAACAGGTGAGTTAACTCCAGAAGAAGCAATAAATCATCCTAAGAAAAATGTGTTAATGAAAGCACTTGGAGCTAGTGAAAAACAAGAATTAGATATATTTGATGTAGATCCTAATGTGGATGCTATATTATTAGTTAGTGATGGTTTAACAAATATGCTTACGATGGATCAGGTTGAAAAAGTATTAAATGATGATGAATTAAAATATGAAGATAAATTAATTAAGTTAATTAAGAAGTGTAATGCAAGAGGGGGAACAGATAACATTTCAATTGCTTATCTAGTAAAGGATAGTGATATTAGTGATAACTAAGGGGCAAAAAATAAATGACCGTTATCAAATTGTTAAAACAATAGGTGAAGGTGGAATGGCTAATGTTTATTTAGCTTATGATACCATTTTAGAAAGAAATGTAGCTGTTAAAGTTTTAAGAGGAGATTTAGCCAATGATGAAAAATTTGTTAGACGTTTTCAAAGAGAAGCTTTATCAGCAAGTAGTTTATCTCATCCAAATATAGTTGAGGTATATGATGTAGGTGAAGATAATGGTGTTTATTATATTGTAATGGAGTATATTGAAGGTAAACATTTAAAACAATTAATTAAGAAACGTGGAAAACTTACATTAAATGAAGTAATAGATATTATGCTTCAAGTAACAGACGGAATTGCTTGTGCTCATGATTCTTATATTATTCATAGGGATATTAAACCACAAAATATTATGATACTTGATAGTGGAATTGTTAAGATAACTGACTTTGGAATTGCGATGGCTTTAAATAGTACCCAATTAACTCAGACTAATTCAGTTATGGGTAGTGTTCATTATTTACCACCTGAACAAGCAAGTGGAAAAGGATCTACTGTTCAAAGTGATATATATTCAATGGGTATTTTGATGTATGAATTATTAAGTGGTAAGCTTCCTTTTAGGGGAGATAATGCGGTTGAGATAGCTCTTAAGCATTTGAAAGAACCACTTCCTTCAATTAGAGAGGAATGTCCTGATTTACCACAAGCCGTTGAAAATGTTATATTAAAGGCTTGTGCTAAGAATCCGAAAAATAGATATCCAGATGCTAGAAGTATGCATGAAGATTTAAAGACTTGTACATCACCTTTAAGAGCTAATGAGCCTAAATATGTTTACAAATATCCAGAGTTTGATGAGGCTACTACAGAAAGAAGAGAAAAAGCAATTGAGAAGACTATGGAATTTAGTAAAATAGAAGATAGTAAAGACAAAGATAAGGCATCAGAAGTTAAAGTTAAGAAAATAGAAGAAAAAGATATTGAAACAAAGAAAGAAAATAAAGTTTTAGTAATTCTTGGAGCTATTTTTGCAGGACTTGCGGTAATTGCAGCTACAATAGTTGGAATTTTAGTTCTTTTACCTAATAATAGTGAAATGCAAGTACCAAATGTAGCTGGAAAAACTGTTGATGAAGCTGTTGAAATATTTAATAATATGGGTTTAAAAGTAAATGCGGAAAATAAATATGCGCAAAGTGATGAAGTAAAAGAAGGAGATGTTGTAAAGACTGATCCATCTAGTGGAAGAACAGTTAAGAAAGGTTCAGAAATTACATTATATATTTCTCAAGGAAGTAATACATTTGAAATAGAAGATTATGTTGGACAAGAGGTATATGGTGTTAAAGCAATATTAGAAAAGATGCATAACTTATTTGTAATAATTGAAGAAGATAATGTTGATGATCCATCTAAATATGAAGAAAATAAGATTATTAAGCAGGAACCAGCTGTAGGAACAAAAGTTAAATCTGGCGATACAATAACTCTTCATATTGCTAAGATAGGTGGTGTTTATCCGAACTTTACAACTGGTTATAGTTTAGCAGATATTCAAGCATGGGGAGAAAAATATAATATAAAAATTAAAGAAGAATATGTACAAGATAATAGTTATGAACCAGGATCAATCATTAAGCAAAGTAAGCTGGCAGGAAGTAATGTTGTAAGCGGAATGAGTATTATTATAACTATTGCAGAAGAGGAAACAAGTATAGATAATGAATAGTAAGCAAGAAGGAAAAATAGTTAGAATAATAAGTAATTTATGTACTGTAAAAGTAGATGATAAATTATATGATTGTAAACCAAGAGGGAAGTTTTATATTCAAAATAAAACTCCTCTAGTTGGTGATAGAGTAATAATTGATACAGATAATAATTATATATTAGATATATTAGATAGAAAAAATAGTTTAAAAAGACCAATGATCGCTAATGTAGATTGTGCGATAATTGTTACAAGTGTTAAAGAACCTGATTTAAGTTTATTACTTTTAGATAAGTTATTATGTTTAGTATTATTTAATAAGATTAAGCCAATAATATGTTTTAGTAAGACTGATTTATTAAATGAAGAAGAATATAAAGAGTTTAAAAAAATATATGATTATTATAATAAGATTGGTATTAATGCAATAAAAAATACAGAGATTGATAAATTAGATAAACTTATTGAGGGAAAATTAGTTGTACTTACTGGTCAAAGTGGGGCTGGTAAATCAACATTATTAAATAGAATAAATCCAGAATTAGATTTAGAAACAAATGAAATAAGTAAAGCTTTAGGAAGAGGAAAACATACTACTAGACATACAGAAACATTTAAGTATAAAAATTCTTATATTTCAGATACTCCAGGATTTAGTAGTTTAGATTTAACTGACTTAACTAAAGAGGATATTAAAAATACTTTTATTGAATTTGGTAATGATTGTTATTTTAGTGATTGTAATCATTTAAAAGAAAATAAATGTGTTGTTAAAGAAAAAGTTAATGAGGGAATTATTTTAAAATCAAGATATGATAATTATGTAAAGATGGTGGATGAGGTTGAAAGTAAGCGTATCATTTATAAAAAATAAATATAATGATGAAAAGAAAACAATTGATGCAATAAATTATACAAGCGCTGATTATATTCATGTTGATATAATGGATGGAAAGTTTGTTGAAAATAAAAATTATGATATTAATGAAGTTTCTTTATTTTTAAGAGAAAATGTTAAGCCATTAGATGTGCATTTGATGTGCTATGATTTAGAAAAATATATTGTAGAGTATGCTGATTTAATGCCAGAATTTATTACTTTTCATTTGGAAGCAACTGATAAAGTAGATGAAATGATTGATATGATTCATAGTTATGGTATTAAATGTGGAATAAGCATTAAACCTGCTACTAGAGTAGAAGAGTTACTACCATATTTGGATAAAATAGAATTAGTACTTGTAATGAGTGTAGAGCCTGGTATGGGCGGACAAAAATTTATGCCTATTGCAATAGATAAGATAAATGAGTTAAGGAAAATAAATAGAAATGTTATTATTTCAGTTGATGGTGGTATAAATGATGAAACTGTAAAACTAGCAAATAGTGATATGGTGGTATCCGGGTCATATGTTTGCATGAGTGATAATTTTGAAAAAAATATAGAGTTGTTAAGAAAATAAGAACAAATTTTCGCTTGACGGGGGGCTTTTAGTAATATAATTTGATAAGAATAGGAGCTTGAAAATATGAAAACTAAACTTATCAAATTTTTTAATTTAATAAAAAAAGATAAACAAGCAAAGATATTAACTATAATTGGAATTATACTATTATTCATATTTACTTTAGGTTATTCATTATCGATGTTTACAACAAGTCAAAATAACAAAGTAGCAAACATCAAAGTAAATGATTTATCATTTAATATAACAACGAATAGCGGAGAATCAAATGATAGAATACTTCATTTACAAGCAGGTAAAACTGAATCATTTAAAATAACTATTACTAATTTAAATAAGATAGATACTAAATATGAGCTTATTTATAAAGTATGTACTGATATTAAATGTACATCATATTTAGATACATTGCCAAATGAAGTAAAACTTGGTTTAAATATATCACTAAATAGTAAAGTAAATGGTACACTTACAGTTTCTTCATCATCTGAGGTAAATATCTTAACCGAAAATAATTCTAGTACTGATTATTATATATTACTAGATTTACAAGCAGGATATAGTTGGAATGATTTAGCATTATTAAATCAATTTAATGATTTTAGTAAATATGTATCTATAATAGCATATGTAGATGGAGTAGAAGTAGCAGAATATCCTGATTCATGTAATTACACTGCTGAAATAATAGGATATAAAAATAATAAGCAAATTACTTTAGAGGAATCTGGAGGAACATGTACAAATAACAAATGGAAGATATCTTATGTTGGTATGCCAGATAAAATTCAAATTAAGTTTAAGAAAAAGATTTATTTAACTTTATTGGATTATCTTGCTTCACTTGATAAAACAAGTAATGGATTAGAAGTAGATGATACAGATGATCAAAATTTAAGATATGTTGGAGCAACGCCTAAAAATTATATTTTATTTAATAATGAAACATGGAGAATAATAGGTATATTTAACGTATATAATAATGATACAAATAAAACTGAGAAACTAATAAAAATAATAAGAAACGATTTATTGGGTAATTATTCATGGACCACATCAGCATCAAGTATTAATTATGGTTATGGAATAAATGAATGGAGTCAGGCTAAATTAATGTATGAATTAAATTGTGATGGAAGTGAATCTAAATACTGTAATGCTGAGGTTGGAATAACAAACGGATATTTATCTAATTTAACATCTGGTACAACAACTTGGTATAGTGGCTCAAATAATGCAAAAAATAGTAGTTATGATTATAATAAAAATATAAAAAGTGGATATATAGATAAAATAGCAAATGTAAGATGGAACTTAGGCGGTCCAGCATTTAGTGGGAGTGCTATAAATACATATAATGCAGAAAGAGGAACAACACATATAAGTAATCCATCGGATGGAGTACCTAGAACAAATACTTGGGATGGCAAAGTTGGGCTAATGTATCCATCAGATTATGTATACGCTTCAACTGATACTACATGCAGAGGATTATTATCATCACCTAATTGTAAAAATAATAACTGGTTATTTAGTTCATATCAATGGACATTGTCATCTTCTTCTAGTGACGCTTATTGTGTGTTCCATGTCGATTCTAGCAGTCGTGTGTTCAGTAACTCTGCTGACGGTACCCGTGGAGTTCGTCCTGCCCTTTTCTTGAAATCTGATATCTTGATAGCAAGTGGAACTGGTGAAGAAGGTAATCCATACCGTCTTGGATAAGGTGCCGTGAAGTGAGGCGTGCCTTTGGCTGGTAGGAACCCGGCACGAAAATTTTAAACATTTTTAGCCAGTAATAAATTGCTTAATGTATTGAAAGAATGTTTTTGTTAGACAAGGTTATTAGTTATTTTTATATAAATTAATTTGCATAAAATGATGTATATTAATTTAAAAATTCATAAAAAAGTAGAACAATTTTTCGCTTGACGGGGGGGTGTTTAGGAGTATAATTTCACTGTAGGTTAGGTGAAAGAAAATGAATAATGTTAAGAATGAAAGAGTAAAGGTATATGTAATGATTGGAACATTATTAATATTATTAATGATGTTTTCAGGAATAACATATGCTTTTTTTACATCAACAAACAATAATGGAAGTACATCAATAGTAGAGGTAACAGGAGGTAAGATGACCATAAGTTATACTGATGGATCAAGTGATATATTAACAAGTAAAAATATTGTGCCAAGTAATGACATTATAGTTAATAAAACATTTACATTAACAGGAACAAATACGACAAGTGGTTTAGCAATGCCATATAAAGTAGGCCTAGATTATGTATCAGAGTTTAGTGATGGAATGATCCATTATTATATAAAAAGAATGAGTGTAAATAGTAATATAACAAGCACGTTAGTAGGAACAGCAAATCAAATAGTACCAGGAAATACCTCAGAAACAGGATATACTCATGGTACATTAAAAAAGGGAAATAGATACCTAGAACTAGCAACAGGAGAGTTTAAAGCAAACACATCAAATCAAACAATTACATTTAATTTAAAAATGCAATTTCCAGATAATGGCTTAAATCAAGATAGTGAAAAAGGAAAAAATTTAATAGGAAAGGTAGTTGTTAATTATAAAGATTCAGCTACAGATACATTAATGGCGTTATATGATAAAGAAACAAAAACAAATGAAGTATCAACAAGTGGATTATTTATAGATAATACAAGTGATGTAAACTTAAGATATACAGGTGCTAATCCAAATAACTATGTTGAGTTTGCAAACACCGGAGAACTATGGAGAATAGTTGGAGTATTTAATATAAAAGATTCAACTGGTAAAATTGAAAGAAAGATTAAATTAGTTAGAGATGAATCATTAGGATTTTTTTCATGGGATGCAACTGGAAATGACAATAAAGGATTTAATAATTGGACAGAAGCAGACTTGATGAAAGAATTAAATGGTGATTATTTAGATACAGCTTTAACTGTAAACAAGACAAATTGGTATAATTCATATTATGATTCAAGTACTAGCAAACCAGTACTTCAACAAACTGGCGTGTTTAATTATGTAAATGTAATAAAAATAAATTATCAAAACATGATAAGTGAAAGCGTATGGAACATAGGAGGAAACACTTACAGTAATCCAAATATTCCACCATATGGATTGCCTTCTCTTGGACAATATAATGCAGAAAGAGGAACAATAACATATCAAAATAATCGCCCTACCACATGGACTGGTAAGGTTGGACTAGTTTATGCTAGTGATTATGGATATGCAACTAGATTAGGAGAATGTCGCGAAAACCTAAGAGCTGGTGTAACATATGATAAAGCAAAAGATTCATGGAGTTGGAAAGGTAAATGTAGTACGGATAATTGGTTATTTAAAAGTGTTTTTTATTGGACTTTATCACCTTACTCAGGCAGTGAACATGATGTACTTCGAGTAAATTGGGATGGAGCTGTCGGTGATGATGCAGCATATTTTTGTCGTAATGTTTTCCCTTCACTTTATTTAAAATCAAATATAAATATTATTAGTGGTAATGGTTCTAAATCTAATCCTTATAAATTAAGTTTATATAGTCTGCTCAATTAACGGTGTCTAAATAAGTTAAGTAAATTTAAAATTTTAAAGTTTTGTAGGAAATATAATTTAGAATATGCAGTTTATGAAGATTGGAATATATTAATGGTTAAATTACTTCTAATTTAAATTACTTCTAATGCAAATGGCTTTTCTCCCACATTCCGTATAGGTTAAATGTATATTAAACTTTTTTGGTAACTAACTGAAAAAGTTTTTTTCTTTCTTGGTACTTGATAATATAAAATTATGTATGATATAATTTATTAGAATATTGGAGGATAAAAATGGGAAATATAATGATTAGTATAAAAAGATTTTTAGGAAATAAGAATACAGTTACAATTATATGTGTAATTCTTGGGATTGTAGTTCTTTATTTTGGATATAACATAAGAGTAAAACAGGCTGTAGAACCTCAACAAATTCCATATGCAAAAGTTGAGATTCCTAGTAATACCTTAATTACTGATAGTATGTTAGGTATGATTAAAGTTAGTAAAAGTTTTGTAGATCAAACTCCTAATTTAGTTACTAGTAAAGCACAATTAATTGGTAAATATGTTTCATATGATACTACTGTACCTGAGGGTGGTTTGTTTTATAAGTCTGAGGTTATGACAGAAGAACAAAAACCTAATTATATTACAGTAGACTTAGAAGAATGTCATACAGTTTATAGTTTAGCAGTAAATATGCATACAACATATGCTAATTCAATTATGCCGGGAGATTATATAGATTTATATGTATCTGCTGTAAATGATAATGGACAAATTATTGTTACTAAATTTATTGAAAGTATTAAAGTTAGAGATGTAAGAGATAGTGATGGTATTAGTGTATTCTCATCTGCTAGTAAGAGAGGAGAGCCTGCGGAACTAATTTTTAGTGTACCTAATAAAATGTTTGTATTACTTACTAAAGCAGATAATATTAAGAGTAATTCAATAAAGATATTCCCAGTACCAAGAAACCAGGAATATACAGAAAATCATGGTGAAACTAAAATAACAAGTACTGAAATGCAAGAGTTTATTGAAAGTAAATCAGATGATACATTTAATACTATAATAAGTGATATAGATCAAAAATGTTATAATGAGTAGGTGATTGGTTTGAATAATAATTTATTTGATGAATTAGATTTTGGACCTCTTAAAGAATTTTTAAATGATGATAATGTTACTGATATTTCTTATGATAATGGTGGACAAATTCATCTTAAAACGTTAGATAAAGGTATATTTAGGGTTGAAAGACCAGATATTAATAATGCATTAATGGAAAAGTTAGCGTTTCAGTGTTCAAATGTTATGGGTAAAACTTTTAATATGGCTCATCCCTTTTTAGATGCTGAATCTGCTGAGTTACGTATGAACTTCATTCATGAGTCTATTGCAACAAATGGGATAGCTTGCGTTATACGTAAAACACCAGCTAAGATTAGACTTAATAAGAATAAATTATTAACTGAAAAATATTGTACACTTCAAATTCATGATTTTTTAATGAAATGTGTTGAAGGACATTGTAACATTATAGTTGCTGGTGAAACTGGTTCTGGTAAAACAGAGTTAGTAAAATACCTTGCTTCACATATAAAAGATAATGAAAAAATTATTACTATTGAAGATACTTTGGAACTTCACTTAGATAAAATTTATCCTAATAGGGATATTGTAGCAATTAAAACAAATAATATTGCATCATATACAGATGTTTTAGTTACTTGTATGAGACAAAATCCAAAATGGATTTTATTATCAGAGGTTAGATCTGCAGAGGCTGTTATGGCAGTTAGAAACTCAATTTCATCTGGACATAATATTTTATCAACTATTCATGCAGATAAAGCAGCAAGTGTTCCTATGCGTTTATATTCACTTTTAGAAAGTAATCAAGATGTTGGACAGTTTTTATCAACAATTCATAGATATGTACAATTAGCTGTATGTGTTAAAGGTTATATGTCAAAAGAACTTGGACGTTTTCAAAGAGAAATTATGGAAGTTTGTGAATTTTATGTAGATGATAATAATAATCCATGTTCAAATGTAATTTATAGAAAAAATATAGGTGGGGGATTTGTTATTAAAAATCCAACTAAGTATTTATTAGAATATTTAGATTTACAGGGAGTAGTACTACCAAGAGACACATTTAATTTAGGTAGTGTAAATAATGGGGATTCGAAAGAAAATAAGGTTGAAATAGAAGAAAAGTAAAAGAAAGGGTAATTAGTTATGGAATTAGTTATATTATTAATAATTGGAATATTCGTAATTACTTATCGTAAAAATGATGGTGAAAAGATATATGAAACCTTTTTAAAAGGTGTAACTAGTATCTATGACAAATATGCACCGTATTCTTTTAAAACAGTTAGAGAAAAGTCTATTGAGTTAGGTGAGGAATATACTGCTAAGCAATACATTACACAAGTTATTTTATTTGGGGGATTTGGTGCTGGAGTTGGTTACTTATATTTTTATAGTATTATATGGGCAATTGTTTATGGAGTTGTTGCTGTAATGTTTATACCTTATTTGGCTTATTTACGTTGTCAAAGAATTTATAGTGAATTTATATTTGAACAAATTCAAGTATATACTACAAATGTTATTATGGAATTTAATACAACACAAAGTTTTGTTAAAGCACTAGAAGGAGTTAGAGATTCTGGGGTTTTAGAAAATCCTGTGTTAGATGATGTAAACAAAATGATTAAAATGAGTTATGATAATGGTACTATTGATGAATCAATAAATTTCTTTAATCAAAAATATCCTTATTATATGGTTAAAAATATGCATCAATTATTTTTACAAATTACTAAAGAGGGTGCTAGGGATTCAGGAGAGTCATTAGAAAATATGCTTTTAGATATAGACCAATTAGTAGAAGGTGTGTATAGAGATAAAATGGATCGTGAGACATTCCATAAGAGATTTTTAACCTTTGGTTTTGCACTTTATTTATTAGTAATGCTTACTCAAACACTTCTAGGAGTAGAAAATTATATTGATATGTTAAAAAAACCTTATGTTTCAGTTATATTACATTTAATTATAATAGTTAATTCATACTTTTTGCTTAATGGTGAAAAATATTATAATGAAGATACTGGAGGGGAATAGTTATGTTAATAGAGGTTTTAATATTTGGTGTTCTTCTTTATGCGGTCTTAGAATATAATGGAAGTATTAGTACAAATAAGTTTTTAAATGATAATAAAGATTTATTTATTAAAATGAAAGAAAAAGATTATGATTTTTATCTAAAGGCTAAATTTGGTGATGCTGTTGATATTCAATCATTATATAATGTTAGATTAAGAAATGGTTTGTTTGTAATATTTATTTTACTATTATTTTTTATTGGTGATTTAAATTATATTAAGATTATTATTACAGTTTTAGTTGGTTATGGAGCATTTAAAATGCCATACTTTCAAATTAAAAGATACTATAAAGCACATTTAAGTAAAATAGATATGATGCTTCCATATTATTTAAAGAATTTAGAAATTCTTGTTCAACATTATACAGTACCTGTTGCACTTGGAAAATCAATTAATGATGCTCCGGAAATATTTAGAAATGGATTACTTGAGTTAATTGAAAAAATAAATGCTGGTGATTCAAGTATTAATCCTTATATGGATTTTGCTAAGGAATACCCAGTTAGAGATTCAATGAGAATGATGAGGTTATTATATCGTCTTAGTTTAGGTAGTCAAGAAAGAAAACAAGAACAATTGCTTACATTTTCAAGAAATATATCTAGTTTACAACAAAAAGCGAGAGAAACAAGATATAAAGCTAGACTTGATACAATGGAAAGTAAAACGAGAATTATGCTTGTTTCAACTACTGTTGGAGTTATGATTTTGCTAGTTATTTCAATTATGATGTTATTTGCTAGTTAATAGAAAAGAGAGATAATATGAATAAAATAAAAAATATATTAGATACTATTTATAGTTCTAATAATGGTATGCTTTACTTTTATATTATAATGTCAATTGTGGCTCTAACTTTTATAATATTAATAATAATGACAATAAAAAATGAAAAGAAAAAAGTTGTAAGTGATGATAAGAATTTAAAGATAGTTACTAAAAGTATCGAAGATAAAAAAGAAGAAGAAGATTTAGAGTTACCTAAAACTCGTGAAGATGTAACTATTACAAGTGAAGAATTTAAAGAAAGATTAAATGCTTTAAAGAATAAATAATTAACAGTGTATATTTTACATTGTTTTTTTTAATTTATAAACTTTAGTAAATGTATTGTTTTTTTAATTAAAAATATGGTATACTCTTTTTAGAATAAGGTAGGTTGGTAGCGATGCTAGACAAAATTAATGAAATTAATAATAAATTAAAGAAAATTTTAGAAGAATTAACTCTTGAAAAAAATGATTTATCTGATTCTTTAGAGGAAGTACAAAGAAAAATTGATGCTAAGATTGATGAGGCTAAAGGGTATAAAATAAATGTTGATGAATATAAAGCCAATATTACTGAATTAGAGGCTGAAATAAATTCTTATGAAAAAGATTTAGAAGATTTAAAAGAAAATTATGGTAATAAAGGGTTAGATACAATAGTTGAAGTAGGTACTAAGGAAATTAATTCCAAAATTGTTAGTAAACAAAAAGAAATTGCTAAACAAGCCAACAAAATAAATGAACTTACTGATCGCGCTAGAACTATTAAAGACTTATTAATAAATCTTAAAAAAGATAAAAAAGAAAAGAAAGATAAATTTGATGCAGTTAGTGTATCATTAGAATATTATACAAATGAGTTTGAAAGAATAATAAGTTATTCTGAAGAAAATCCTGAGTCTTTAGTGTTTACGCCAACTGAATCAGTTGCTGTTGAGGTAGAAGATACTCCTGTAATTGAAGAACAATCTATTGATGATAGTCCTGTTTTTGATGAAATTGCATCTATGAATAAAGAAGATAGTGATGAAGAAAAAAAAGATGATGTTGTAGTAAATAAAGAAGATGAAAAAGATAAATCTAAAGATGATACAAAAATAGATAGTAATTATAATTTTGAATTTGATAATTCTTTATTTATGAATAATGATGAAGAAGATGAAACTAAAGAAGAAGAGCCAATTGAAATAAAAGATGAACCTAAAGAAGAAAAAGTAGTAAACTTTAATGATGAAGAAGATTTAATTAAAGTTGAAGATGAAGAAGATGCTCATTTTGATGATACAATAAGTTCATTATTTGCTACTCAAAAAGATAGTAATATAGATTTTAAAACATTAAATGATTCAATAGATAAAGAGTATGAAAATATATTTGGTAAAAAAATTGATGATAAAAAAGATGATGTTAAATTAGATGACTTTAATAATTATTCATTTTTGAATGAAAAAAATTTAGATGAAGAAGAAAAAAGTTATGATCATACTGGATTTACAGAATTAGATATTTTTGGTGATAATCGTAATAAACCAAGTGTAACTAAACCTTTAGTTCAAAATAATAATATAAATTTAAATACTAATACTAATACTGATATAGTAACTAATTTCTTTATTACTAATAAGATTGATTTTGATAAATTTAGTGATGATAATAAAGAATATATAAGAAAGATATTTAATCCAATTAACTTTACTAAAGTATTAGAAGTATTAAGAAAAAATAGTATAGAATTAGATGGTATTTATCAAAATCCAAAGGTATTTGAAATGGATAGTAGTGAACTTGATAGTATGATAACTAAATTATTAATTGCTAATCAATCTATTCATAATATATCATTAGTGCTTAGTAGTTTACCAAGTATAACATTAATGGATTTAAATGAAGTAATATCAAGTTTTGGTACAAACATTAAAGATGCTAATATAACTGATATAATTATTAAAGCAAAACATTTAAGTGATATGGGAAAGGCTGATAAATAATGGATTATTTAGTAGATTTGGGATTAACAAGTGAAGAAATAAATAATATAAGTTCTTCTTTAAAAGAAAGTCTAGAATTGTTTCCTAATGTTGTTAAAGAAAACTTTAATACTTTAAAAGATTTAAAATTAACTAATGAACATGATGTATTTGTAAATCATTTAGGTATGTTTTTAATAAATCCTGATAAATTAAATGATATATTTGGTAAATATGATCATGATGATTTAATAAGATGTTTAGAAAAAAATCATAAAGTTATTGAAAAATTATAAGTGTAAAGTAATGTATATTTTAGAAGATAATGCTTAAAAGTGTTATCTTTTTTGATATAATTATGCATGAAGATGGAGATGTAAAAAGTGAAGTATATTAAGTATTTATTGTTGTTACTATTATTTTGTTTTATTACATCTGTAAGTGCAGATACTACTTACAAAAGAGGTGTAATTGCTAAAGGGGTAACTGGGGTTTATGTTAGGGGTTGTGCAAGTAGTAATTGTGATAGAATATTAAGTGATATTGGAGCTAAAATAAGTATTTCTTATCCAAGAGCGTTTGAGATAATTGGGGAAGAAGGTAATTTTTACAAGATTAAATTACAATATAGTGGATTTTGGTATGAGGGATATATTTCTAAAGGTAATAGTTCTATTTCTTTTGTAGATGTTAATGAATATACTATAAGTGATGATTTAATAACTGAATATATAAATAAAGGATTTCCTGAGTCATATGCTAAGAGTTTAGCTGTTTTAAAGACTATTCATCCATCATGGGAATTTAATCCTTATTATGTTAACGCTTCTTTTGATGAAGCAGTAGCAGGAGAAACTAGATATGTTAACTTAAATTTAATAGATAGTTCTAATACAACTTTAAGAAGTACGGAAGATGGAGCATATGCTGATGGAAAATGGATAACATTTGAAGGTGGATGGTATGCTGCTAGTAAACAAACTATAAAGTTTTATTTAGATCCTCGTAACTTTTTAAATGATGAAAGAGTATTCATGTTTGAAGAACTTGGATATCAAGAGAATATTCATACAGAGGAATTAGTTCAAACAATGCTTAATGGTTCATTTATGGAAGGTAATGCTTTTTATTATAATGATAATGGGGAAAAAATAGAAATAAGTTATGCTAAAACATTTATGGATTCTGCTAAGAAAAATGGAGTAAGCCCAGTTCATTTGGTTGCTAGAGCACTTCAAGAACAAGGAAATAAAGGTTCAGCGTTATCTAGTGGAGATAATGCAGAATATCCTGGTTATTATAATTTTTTCAATATAAATGCGAGTGGTAAAACAGATGCTGATATTATTAGATCAGGACTTGCGTATGCTAAGAAAAAAGGTTGGAACAGTCCATATGCAGCGATTGTTAATGGAGGAGATTTGTTTAATAGATATGTTACTGAATTTAAACAATCAACTTTGTATTTACAAAAGTTTGATTTAGCAGGTAATACTTATTATAGTACTCAATATATGCAAAATGTTAGAGCACCTTATAGTGAATCATTTGATTATTATGAAGGATATTATAATAATGGATTAATAGATAAAACTTTTTATTTCTCTATACCGGTATTTAAAGGTGAAATGCCAAGTATGACTACTTTAGATGTTAATTATAGTGAAGATAATACACTGGCTAGTTTAAATGTTTCAGGATGTAATTTAATGCCGTCATTTACAAGTAGTGCAACAAATTATACATGTTATGTTTCTAAAGATACTAATAAAGTAACAGTTAGTGCAACAGCAACTAATTTAAACGCTAAAGTTGATGGTGTTGGAGAAAAAAATTTAGATAATGATGAAACAAAGATAGATGTTGTTGTAACAAGTGCATCAGGTGATAAAAAAACTTATACAATTTTAGTTCAAAAAAGAGATGAAATATTATATAGTCCTGATGAAGTATTATCTAATTTACAGGTAAATATTAAGAATAATTATATAAGTCATTTTGATTATAATTTAGATGCTGCTTCATTAATAAGTCAAATTAATTTAAATTATCCCACTATGAACGCTGAAGTAAGTGAAAATAAAATACTTTCTACAGGTATGACCTTAAAGTTAAAGGGTAATGGTGAAAAAACATATACTATTGTTATTTATGGAGATAATAATGGGGATGGAAATATCGATATTTTAGACTTATTAAGGGTAAAAAAACATATATTAGAAGCATCAAATTTAAATGGTGAATTTAGAGAAGCTTCTGATGTAAATAAAGATGGTAAAATTGATATTTTAGATTTGCTTTTACTAAAAAAACACATTCTTGATGCAAAGAAAATAGAACAATAGGAGGAATTAAATGAAAAAATATATTTTAATGTTTATGATGTTGTTATTGCCACTAAATATTTATGCTGCTTCTGGGTCAATAAAAATTAGTAGTAATTCTAGTAATGTAACTTTAAATAATACATTTAAGGTAACTGTTAAAGTATCAACTAGTGGTAAACTTGGTTCATGGAAATTTGGAGTTTCTTATGATAAATCAAAATTATCGCTTATTGATGGAAAACCTATGGATGGTGACAGTGGAGATGGAAATATATCTTCATACACTTACACTTATAAATTTAAAGCAATTGCCGTAGGAACAGCAACAATTAATTTAGAAAGTACTAGCTTATACGATTGGGATGAAAACTATATTCCAACTAGTTCATCTACTATAAAAGTAAATATTAAAGAGCCAGTAATAGTTAATTATTCTTCAGATAATAATTTAAAATCTTTAGGAGTTGAAGGATTTGAAATTAGTCCGGCTTTTGATAAAAAAACTTTAGAATATACAAGTTTAGTTACAGCTACTACAACTAAGATTAAAATAAATGGGGAAGTAAATGATAAGACTGCTAAAGTAAGTGGATTAGGTGAATTTGAGGTTAAAGAAGGATTAAATGAATTTAACATAGTTGTTACAGCTGAAAATGGTACTACTAAAACTTATGTACTAAAAGTAACTGTACCTGAAAAAGATCCTATAATGTATAAATTTAAAAATGGAGAATTTAATATTTTAAGAAAATTACCAGAAGTTTTACCTACTAATTTTGTATCTTCAACTATTAAATTTAATGAAGAAGATGTAACTTGTTTAAAGAATGAGACATTAGATTTAACATTACTTTATTTAAGAGATGGAAATAATAAGGATGGCTTTTATATTTATGATGAGGTAAATAATGAGGTTACATATTATAATGAGCTTGGTTCAAATGATTTTAAAATATATTTAACTAATAAAGAAATAGTAATTAAAAATTTAGAAAAGAAAGAAATAACTATTAATGATGTTAAAGTTACTGGTTATAGATTAACTAAGGATAGTAATAATTATGTTATTTCAGGAAGAAATATTTCTACTGGTAAAGATGGTATATATCTATATGATAGTGTTAATAAGACAATATCTTTATTTATTCAAAGTGATTATGATAATTTAATTAGCACTAATAAGTTATATATATATGTGTCTATTGGACTTGGAGTATGTGTTTTAATTCTATTACTTGCGTTAATTCTTGTTAATAATAGTAAGAATAAACTTTCTAAAGTATTTATAGCTAAACAAGAAGAAATGGTTAATCAAATAAATAAAGATAGAGAAAATAAAGTTAATAATAAGAAAAAGAATAAGAAATTTAAAGAAAATGAAACTTTAGATAATGAACAAAAGGATAGTAAAGATAATGAAGAAAAGGAAGAAAATATTTTAGAATAATTCTTCTTTTTTTTTTTTTAAATAAAAGTTAAATTATTTAAAGAAATAATAAATTTAAAAGATAATTAAAAATTTGTAAATTATGTTATTTTTTGATATTATTAGTTTGTTGTGGAGGTAATTTAATGGCTAATATAAATGATTATATTAAATGGAGAGGTGATTTAAAGTTTTCTTCTAAATTTAAATTTAATGAATTAGATAGTTTAATTCTTGCTAGATTTTCGTATTTAATTTTTCATAAAATTGAAATGAAAAATGTTGAGACAATTGAATCTATTGCTAATAAAATGACTAAGTTTGATAATGATAAGTTCTTATTTAATGGAGATAAAGAAATGATTACATTATTAGGTCAAAGTGAAAGATTTAAAAATTTAAAAGTTACTAATTATGTTAGAAATAATAGTAAAAAGTTAGAACAACAATTTGGAGCAATAGTTATTCATTTATCTAAAAAAGAGATGTATGTTTCTTTTATTGGTACTGATCAAACTATTTATGGTTGGAAGGAAGACTTTAATATGGCTTTTATGGATGAAATTCCATGTCAAAGGCTTGGTACTGATTATTTAAAGCAAATAGCTAAAATGTATTGGTATAAAAAAATTCGAATAGGAGGACATTCTAAAGGTGGAAATATTGCAATATATTCAGCACTTACGGCTCCAAAGAAAATTCAAAATAGAATAATTAAAGTATATAATTATGATGGGCCAGGACTTAATGAAAGTATTTATAAAAAATATGCTAATCCAAAGTTAATATCTAAAATGGAAACTTATTTACCTCAAGATTCAATAGTTGGGAATTTATTTAATCATGAAGAAAAAATTACTACTGTAAGTAGTAATCAAACGTTTTTACTTGAACATGATATATTTTCTTGGGAAGTTAATAAAGATAACTTAGTATTTTCAAATGTTAAAATTAATCGAAGTGAGAAATTAGATAAAGCAATAAGAGAATACTTTAATAATACAACTAAAGAAGAAAGAAAAATAGTTGTAGATTCTATATATGAAATAATAGATGCATCAAAAATTGAGAATGTTTCAGATTTATTAAAAAAATATCCAATTCTTTTACCTAAAATATTATTAAAATATAAAAGTTTGTCTAAAGAAGATCGTGCTAAATTACTATCACTTGTTAATGCGATAGTGACAACTTATTTAACTAAAAATAAAAAAGTGAAATAATTATGGAATATGAATTATTTAAAAAATGTGTATTTGATTATTCTAAATTATTAAATTATGGTTTTAAAGAAGAAAATAATATTTATTATTATGAAAAATATATTATAGATAATAATTATAAGATATGTATTAAAATAGAAAATAATAATGTTATAGGAAAAATATATGATTTAATATTTAATGATGAGTATCTTAATTTAAATGTAGATTCTAATTTAAGTTTTAATAATAAAATTAAAGAAGAATATATAAAAGTACTTAAAGATATTAAAGCTAAATGTACTAAAGAATCTTTATTTGTGTTTAAACAAGCTAATGAGATAACTAGTTATATTAAAAGAAAATATAAAGTTAATCCTGAATTTTTATGGGATAAAAGTTCTGGTAATGGAGTATTTAGAAATAAATATAATAAAAAGTGGTTTGGAATAATTATTAGTGTATCAAAAGATAAATTAGATTTAAAATATAAACAAGAAATAATAGAAGTTATTAATTTAAAAATAGATGAAGATATGATTAAAGAATTAATTAAAATTAATGGATTTTATAAGGCTTATCATATGAATAAGAAAAGTTGGATAAGTGTTATTTTAGATAATACATTAGATAATGAAATAATATATTCTTTGATTGATCAAAGTTATAATAATGTAAATAAATAAATAAATAATTAATTAAATGAATATAATTAATTGGTAAATAATTTGTTAATTAATAGTATAGTTGTGTAAACTAATATTTACTAAATTAATTTATTGTGGTTATAATTAATAAAAGAGGTGTAAAATTATGCTAATATTAGCAAAATCATTATTAGGTTTAATGTTAGGTTTTGTATTATCACTTATAATATCTGTTATTACAATACCTTTATTAAAAAAGTTTCATATAGGACAAAGTGTTAGTCATACTATTAATGAAAGACATTTAAAAAAAGAGGGTACTCCTACAATGGGAGGTATTATCTTTATATTAACAACATTAATTATTATGATAGTTCTTTATTTAAGAGGAAGTATAGAATATAGTCATAATTTAATAATATTAATAATTACTTTCTTATCATATGCATTACTTGGTTTTGTAGATGATTTTTTGAAAGTTAAGTATCATAATAATAAAGGAATACCGACTTTAGTTAAGTTACTTTTTCAAACTATAATTGCAATTATTTTCTATGTAATATTTAGAAAAAATGGAGGAGATCCTACAATTGAGATTACATTTTTACATACAAATATTAATTTAGGATGGGCATATGGATTATTTATTTTACTTGTGTTAGTTGGAACAAGTAATGCGGTTAATATTACTGATGGATTAGATGGACTTGCTGGTGGATTATCAGTTATTACATTTTTAGCTTATGGAGTAATAACTTGGGGAACTAATTGGCTTGTGGGGTATCAAGATATTGCAATATTTTCTTTTGTATTAACTGGAGCAATAATGGGATTTTTAGTATTTAATTCATATCCTGCTAGGGTAATTATGGGAGATACTGGATCACTTGCTTTAGGAGCAGCTCTAGCAACTATTGCAATTTTAACAAGACATGAAATATCACTAATATTAATAGGTGGTGTATTTGTAGTTGAAACTCTATCAAGTTTAATTCAAATTATTGCGATTAGAAAATTCCATAAAAAGGTATTTAAGAAAGCTCCATTACATCATCATTTTGAAGAATTAGGATGGGAAGAAATAGATATTGTTAAGTTATTTTGGACAGTTGGTTTCTTACTAGCTATGATTGGTGTAATTTATGGAGTTTGGTTATAAAAATAGTATGAGTAAATATAAAATAAAAAAATAGAACAAGCTTTCGCTTGACATGGGGGGGGCTTTTAGTAATATAATTTCACTATAGGTTAGGTGAAATAAAATGAATAAGGTTAAGAATGAAAGAGTAAAGGTATATGTAATGATTGGAACATTATTAATATTATTAATGATGTTTTCAGGAATAACATATGCTTTTTTTACATCAACAAACAATAATGGAAGTACATCAATAGTAGAAGTAACAGGAGGTAAGATGACCATTAGTTATACTGATGGAACAAGTGATTTGTTAACTAGTAAAAATGTTATCCCAAGTAATAATATTATAGTTAATAAAACATTTACTTTAACAGGAACAAATACGACAAGTGGACTTTCTATGCCATATAAAGTAGGACTAGATTATATATCAGAGTTTAGTGATGGAATGATTCATTACTATATAAAAAGTACAACAACAAATAGTAATGTAACAAGTAACCTAGTTGGAACAGCAAATCAAACGATACCAGGTAATACACCAGAAACAGGCTATACTCATGGAACTTTACAAAAAGGAAATAGATACCTAGAACTAGCAACAGGAGAGTTTAAAACAAATACAACAAATCAAACAATTACATTTAATTTAAAATTACAATTTCCAGATAATGGTTTAAACCAAGATAGTGAAAAAGGAAAAAGTTTAACTGGAAAGATAGTAATTAATTATAAAGAATCAGCAACAGATACATTAATTGCTAAATTTGATAGTGAAACAAAAACAAATGAAGTATCAACAAGTGGATTATTTATAGATAATACAAGTGATGTAAACTTAAGATATACTGGAGCTAATCCAAAGAATTATGTTGAGTTTGCTAACACCGGAGAACTATGGAGAATAATAGGCGTATTTAATGTAAAAGATTCAACTGGTAAAATTGAAAGAAAGATTAAATTAGTTAGAAATGAATCATTAGGAGAATTTTCATGGGATGCAACTGGAAATAATAATTATGGTTTTAATGATTGGACAGAAGCAGACTTAAAGAATGAATTAAATGGTGATTATTTAAATACAGCTTTAACTGCAAATAAGAATAATTGGTATAATTCATATTATGATTCAAGTACTAATAAACCCGTACTTCGTCAAACTGGGGTATTTAATTATACTAACGTTATAAAAAGTAATTATCAAAATATGATAAGTGAAAGTGTATGGAACATTGGTGGAAATAGTTATAACAATCCAAATATTCCACCATATGGATTGCCTCTATTAGATCAATATAATAAAGAAAGAGGAACAATCACCTATCAAAATAGTCGCCCTACCAAATGGACAGGTAAGGTTGGACTAATATATGCAAGTGATTATGGATATGCATCAACAAATAGTGAATGTAGAGAAAATTTAAGAGCTGGTGTAACATATGATAAAGCAAATAATATATGGGATTACTCAAACGGAAAATGTAAGACAGATAACTGGTTATTTAAATCAAAATGGTATTGGACATTGTCGCCTTACTCTGGTGACTTGCCTTATGTGTTCTATGCGTTTAGGGACGGTGCTGTCTACTTCGACTACGTGTCTATCTCTCACGTGGTGTTTCCGGCCGTTTTCTTGAAATCTGATATCTTGATAGCTAGTGGAACTGGTGAAAAAGATAGCCCTTATAAATTAAGTTTATAAATATATTGAAAGATAGTTCGTTCAATTAACTGTGTCTTTGTATAAATAATTTTTGATAATGTTGAATATAAATTTCTTTATATAAATTAATTTGCTAAAAGTTATATATAATAAATTAAAAATTTAT
>CAKOIE010000018.1 GCA_934086395.1 uncultured Bacilli bacterium
TTATAAGATATATTTTACTATGGTAAAGGTATAATTTTAACTAATGATAAGGTATAATTTCTAAAAAGGATTAACAATAACGAACAAAATGTTGACTTTTATTTTAGATTATGATTTATAGTCCGAATTTTATACTAAAAAATTACATAACAAATATATAGATTTTAATTAAAATTATCTTTAAAAATTAAAAATTGACAATTAGTAATTATTTTATTAAAATAAAATCAAGGAGGAACATATGTCAAAGACAAGAGAAGAAGACAAAAAGTCTTCTAAAAATGAGAATAAGAAAAAAATTATTGGTATCATTTTTGGTATTTTATTGTTATCTTTAATAATTTTCTTATTATGGTTTTTTAATCGAAAGTTTGATATCACTTTTGATTTAAATAATGGTGCTAAAGAAGAAAGCATTCAAGTTAAATATAACCAAACCATTGATGTAAAAGATATCAAAGATGAAAAAGAACTTGGAGAATCATTTATAAATTGGTATGAAGTGATTGAAATTAAAGAAAATGAGGAATTATTAGCCAAAGAACCATTTGATTTTAACACCAAAATTAAAAAGAATATAAAATTAAAAGCAATTTACAAAGGAAAAGTTGAATCTATTACCATTACATTTGATTCTAAAGGTGGTAGTGCTGTTAAACCTATTACAATCAATAAAGGAGTTCCATTAACTCTTCCTAAAGAACCTACATATAGTGGATATACTTTTATAGGATGGTATGATAAAAATGGGAAACCAATTCATGAAAAAGCACTTTTAGAAGAAGATACTACTTTATATGCTAAATGGAAAAAAATAACAACAACAACAACAGCAGCAAAAACTCAGCCAGAAGAAAAAATATCATTAAGATTAAGCAAAGATACTCTTCATGTTAACGGAATTAAAACAGCAAAGGCGACAGCTAGTGTTGAAAATTCTAGCGGAAATGTTACTTATTCATTAAGTGATACTAATTGCATGACAATTAATGAAAATACCGGTGATATTAGTGTTGTTTCTAACCCTAAAAATTGTTCAAATGGAGCAACCGTTACAGTAACTGCTAAAACTCCAAGTGGAAAAAGTGCTACTGCAACTATTTATTATGAAAAAGACTTAGCTTTAACTCATGAAAATAAAACTTATACAAAAAATGATAAAACATATGGTAAATCTTCATCATTTACTGTTAACGCTAATCAAAATGTTAGTTGGAATATTAAAGCAGCAGTAGAACCATCATATAATTATACTTATAATGCTTACAAAAATAAAACAGCAACATCTGTAACTGGTGATTATATTATTGATAGTGTTGTAGAATCAACAGGCGCTATTAGTAAAATATCATCTGATGTAAAAGTAACAGCTACAACTAAGGCTGGACAAAAATTATCTTTAATTATAAATCAATATGTAGCTTAATTAAAGATAGAAGATTATTATAATGTTACTAAGTAAAAAACTCTAGATTTTCTAGATGTTTTTTTATACTATAATTAAGTAAATACAAGAACACATTTAATTAGTTGATTTTAATACTTCATTATCGTATTTATAAAAGAATGTTTTATGTTTATTTAATAGTCTAAATAACTTTCTTAGTAATAATATTAAGAGATATTCTACCTTCCGTGTGAATCCATTAGTATTAAATGATAAGTTAACAACCATTAAATAGAGTATGTAATAATTTACTTTTACTAAAACTATAATTGAAAGATATATTGTTAAATATTAATCTCTTGCTCATGAAAAATAATGCAAGTATCAAATAAATAGAGTAAGTATGTCAAAATTTACAAAGGTGTAAACTTTTATGCAAATTTACCAAAATGGTTAGCGATGATAAGTTTTTTAATTTATATTTACCTAGTAAAAAAAATAACATTAATATAATAAATTTACAATTTTCACTAATTATTCATATTTTATCCTAAAAATATATTTTCAAAAACGATTAAATATAATATAATTTAATCGTGAAAGGAAAATGTATATGCAATATGAAAATAAAATTTTAAATTTATTTAAAAATGGATATTTAAGTACTAAAGATGTTGTTAGTAACAATATTCCAAGAACTTATCTTACTAGACTTATTAAAGAAGGGAAAATTGAAAGAGTTAGTCGTGGATTTTATACAAAGAAAAATATTTTGGTTGATGAATTTATAATTTTACAAAGTAAAAGCAAAAATGCAATTTATTCTAATGCAACAGCTCTTTACTTATATGGCTTTTCTAACAGAATTCCAATTAAATATGATATAACAATTAATAATGGTTATAATGGATCACTTCAAAAAGATACTAATGTTAATTTATTTTATACTAAGAAAGAACTATTAGATTTAGGCGTAACTAATTATAAATTAGAATCTGGTAATTTTATTAGGGTTTATGATTTAGATAAAACTATTTGTGACATTATTAAAAATAAAAAGAAAATAGATGCTGAGATTTTTAATAAAGCTATTAGAGAGTATTTTTATAGTAAAAATAAAAATACTTTAAAATTATATGAATATGCTAAAAAGATGAATATTTATAATAAAGTAAGAGATATTTTTGAGGTATTACAATGATTAAAAATAGAGATAGTTTAAAAGCAAAAGTATCTAATTTATCTAATAAAACCAACATACCTAATAAATACTTAATTCAAAATTTTGTTTGAAGCATTATTAAAAAGAATTTCATTATCAAAATATAAAGATAAATTTATTATTAAGGGTGGATTATTATTATCATCTATTTTTGGAGTTAATTTAAGAAGTACTATGGATTTAGATACAACTATAAAAGGATTATCATTAGATAGAGATACTATTACTAGAGTTATTAATGAAATTATTAGTATTGATTTAAATGATAATATTAAACTTGAAATAGAAAATGTCAAAGATATTAGACAAGAAGAACTATACTCTAGCTTTAATATTAATTTAAAAGCTGAATTTGATGGTATAAAAACTAACTTGATGATAGATATTACTACTGGAGATGTAATTACATATAAAGAAGTAGAATTTAAATATACAACATTATTTGATAACGAAATTATTAAAATTATGTCCTACAATTATGAAACAATACTAGCAGAAAAATATGAATCAATAATAAGTAGAAATATAAATAATACTAGAATGAAGGATTATTATGATTTATACATGTTTGTTAAATTAAAATGGAATGATATAGATAAAGATACCTTAAGAAAAGCTATTATAAATACTGCTAAAAATAGGGAGACAATAAATTATATTAATAACTCTAATAAATATTTAGAATTGATTATTGATGATATAAGATTAAAGTCACTATGGAATAGCTATCAAAATAACTATGAATATGCAAAAAATATATCATTTGAAGAAACTATTAATGCGATTAAGCAAATTATGAACTTATTAGTTATAGGTGAAATTTAGTTTTAGTTATTATCTATAAAAATATATATCTTATTTATATTTATACATTTTCAGTAAATAAGAGTAAATAATTTTTATAGTTTAGAATAGCAATTTTTTATCATGACAAAAAGAACCAATAAAGGTTAGAAAAAAATAAAAAAATGTGAATTTCAAAGAACATTTATAGTTTAATTTAATCATCAAATCTTAATTGAAAATTATTTTCTAAATTATTAAGATTTGAGATGTTTGAAGTAAGTGATTTTAATAGATTGGAACTTACTTCTTTTATTTTGAGTTTTAATGACTTTATTAAAAGATTACCTAATTCTAGTAATTGTCAAATAGTATTCGCAAATTGAATAAAATAATAATTACATTTCATAGAATTATTGTTTCTACTATTTAAATGAGTATAACAAAAGTTCTATGTTTTTGAGTATAAAACCCTTTTTTCAATTTTCCATCTTTTTCTACCAAGTTAAACAAACATCTCAATATTATTGTTTTCAATTTTTATATTACATATATACCTAAAGATAGTAGTTTTATTTTATTAATCTCTTTATATTTAAAAGCATTAATAAGATTATTATTAAATTTTATGTTAGAAGATAAAAATAATTGGTTTTGTTTGTTTTATTTAACAATTTGATATTTTCTTCAAAAGTATTATTTATATCTCTTAATCTATCTGGTTTTAAATTAAAAATGAAAAGCCAATGATATTTTTTACAAATATTAATTATAGGAGTAGTAGCATATAAACCATCACCAGTAATGATAAACTTATATTTTGGATAATTCGATTTAATTCTTTTTATCATTCTTTTAAATGCATTTGTTTCACAATCTTGTTTTTGTTTTTCAGTAAGCATTTTTTTATTTTCAATAAACTCAGAATCTAAACTTATGACAATATTTCCGGCAACTAATTTGCATTCTAAAACATACTTATAGTATGAAATTTTACCATCTTTATGTTTTCTTTTTAAACAATTATCATTTAAATTATAGTTATGATTAGATAAACCAGTACCATCAAAAAGAAGCTGAAAAGCACCTTCAAATTTATATTTATCAAACATTTTTGATCTTAATAATGTTTTAATAATATATTTTTGAATATTTTTAAGTTCAGATAATTTAATGTTCATAAAAACATCTTGAATAGTTTACCAATATGGAAGTTTAGTTAATCTAGTATTACAAATAGCAGAAATATTTTTTATACAAGCATCTGTATTAAATGCATCAGATGATATATTAGAAAGTGATGTCAAACCACAAATTAGTCCAAATAATCTAGTTACACAAATTGTTTTCATATTATATGTAATATATGACTTGTTCCTAACATTAGTTAATTCTCCAACTTATCAAATAAATCTGGTAAGTATTTTTTTAGTTTTCTTCTTTACTTTCTATTAATTACTACATACCACCTTTTTATTATGTAATAATTATATAAAATTTCCTTGTGAAGAATACTTACTTTTTTCACTGTTATAATTTTGGCTATTTTAATTTAATAATATATGTTATACTTAAAATAATCAAACTACATAATATAATTAACATATATAGAAAAGAGAAATATATGAAAAAGAAAATTTTGGTTATTGGTATAATAATTATTATATTTATTTGCTGTTTATTTTTAGTTGCAAATAAATTAAAAAAAGAGAATAATAACGACAATAATGGTAATGATAATCAAACAAAATCATATGAAGTTATTGATGAAAATGCTAATGAAGATTATAAAACATTGTTAAAGATTCAATACTGGGAAGATGTTAATATATATATTCCAGAAACTGAATATAAAGAAATTGATTATAACTATAAAATAGATTTAAATAAAGTAGTTGAAACTGTACCAGCTGTTACATATAACAACAATGAAGAAATTAAAGATATTGTTGAAATTATTAAGGATAAATTTAATATTACCATCGATAATTCATGGAAATATTACATTCATTATCCGTCTTCTGATTTATCTTTTGGTTATATTACTTTTTCACATTATATCGATAATATTATTGCAACTAATAAATATATTTCTTTTAATATTAATAATGGTGTTATAGACCAAATCGCTTATGCTTATTTAGATAAAACAATTAATGAAAATGAAGTATTATATAGATATAATTATTTTATTAACCATTACAAGCAAGAAAAAGGTTTTGTCCAAGATTATGAAGAATATTACACTATTGCAGGAGAAAAGACATTACTTAACTATAGTTATGTTGATAATAAATTGTGTTATACATACAATATTTTGTATCAATACAAAGGTACGGATGTTATTAATAATGATTGGGGTACAGAACTATACGTAGAGCCTAAATTAATTGAAAATTTAATTAAAACTAAAAAAATTATTGTAAAAGATGATAGCAATAAAGAAGTTAATACCATTAGTGATCAAAAAGATATAACTAAAATAACTGAATTGTTATCAAGAACAATACCAATTGAAAATAACAAAAATATTGAAAATAATAATTGGAACTTATCACTTTATGATGAAAATAATGAATTAATTAATACAATAAATATTAATAATGATGGAACATTAGGTATTGATAATATAAAAAATGAATATTTAAAAGAAAAATATTTTAACGAGTTAATTAAATTATTAGAAAAATAGAGATTACTTAATTTGGTAATCTTTTTTATATAAATCCATGCTACCATGAAGTAAATACAAGAACACATTTAATTCTAAAGAAAGAATATCGATAATATATTTAATTAGGTGATTTTAATGCTTCATTATCGTATTCATAAAAGAATGTTTTATGTTTATTTAATAGTCTTAATAACTTTCTTAGTAATAATATTAAGAGATGCTCTACCTTCCGTGTGAATCCATTAGTATTAAATGATAAGTTAACAACCATTAAATAGAGTTAAGTAATAATTTACTGTTACTAAAACTATAATTGAAACATATATTGTTGAATATTAATCTCTTGCTCTTAAAAAATAATGCAAGTAGCAAATAAATAGTATAAGTAGTTTAAAACTTACAAAGATGTAAAAAATGTTACCTTTAAACTTAAAATATTTAAAAAATAATTAAAAAAGTAACAAAAAATATGACAATCAATAAAAATTAAAAAAATAAATAATATATAGAAGAATAAGGAATGACAATGAATATAAGAGATTCAATATTTTGAAATCATTTGTATATCTTGTTATTTTTCTTTAAGGTTAAATTATCTCCCAATGATAAATTATTTATGGAATTACCAATTTTCCTTATAGAATGATCATTCTTAACTATATATAAGCAAATTAAAAAAAATTACCATCTAGTTATAGTTGCAAAATTAAATATAAATCATATTATGAATTAAATAATTGGAATATTAATAAAATATTTGATTTGTTAAAAGATATGTCATTGTCGTTAGGAACTAATTAAAATTTATTTACTTTTTGATAATTATGTTAAAAGTATAGATAGATTAGAAATTGAATTTCCAAATAAATCAAAATTAGAAGTTGTTCAACAAGTAAATCAAGAATATTTATATTTTTATACTAATATTATTGATTAATATTTAAAAAATATTATAGTAAATATATATGAATTTAAATCAAGTATTATTTTTAATAAATCAGCTATTTTAATTTAATAATATATGTTATACTTAAAATAATCAAACAACATAAAATAATTAATATATACTAAAAAAGAGGAATATATGAAAAAGAAAATTTTGATTATTATTGTAGTAATTATTATATTTATTTGCGGTTTATTTTTAGTTACAAAAACATTAAAAAAAGAAAATAATAACGACAATAAAGGTAATGATAATCAAATAAAATCATATGAAGTTATTGATGAAAATGCTAATGAAGATTATAAAACATTGTTAAAGATTCAATACTGGGAAGATACATATATAGAATCACCTGAGACAGAAGTTCAAACAATTAATTCTAATTATATAGTTGATACGAATAAATATGTAGAAACTTTAATAAAAACTTATGAAAACGATTCAAAAGTGGAAGAGTTAGTTACTATAATAAAAAACGATTTTAATATTATTATTTCAAACAAATGGAAATATTATATACATTATTTTGATAAAGATAAGAAATTTGGAACAATAACGTTTATTTATTATATTAATAATATTATAGGCACTAATCGTGCAATTCATTTTTATATTGCTGATGGTATAATTGATGAAATTTCTTATTCTTATTTAAATGAATATCTTAACGAAGAAGAATTATTATATAGTTATAATTACTTCATTAATCATTTTATACAAGAAAGAGGAGTAATTGATAGATTTAAAAATTACTATACTATTGTTAAAGATGATTTTCATTATAATTATAATTTTAAAAATAAAAAATTAAAATATACATATCAAATTTTTTATAGATACCCAGCTGGAGCGATTGATAATGATTGGGGAACAGAAACTTATATAGAGCCTAAATTAATCGAAAATTTAATTAAAACTAAAAAAATTGTTGTAAAAGATGATAGCAATAAAGAAGTTAATACCATTAGTGATCAAAAAGATATAACTAAAATAACTGAATTATTATCAAGAACAATACCAATTAAAAATAACAAAAATATTGAAAATAATAATTGGAATTTATCACTTTATGATGAAAATAATGAATTAATTAATACAATAAATATTAATAAAGATGGAACATTAGGTATTGATAATACAAAAAATGAATATTTAAAAGAACAATATTTTAATGAATTAACTAAATTATTAAAACAATAGAGATTACTTAATTTGGTAATCTTTTTTATATAAATCCAAGCTACCACGAAGTAAATACAAGAACACATTTAATTCTAAAGAAAGAATATCGATAATATATTTAATTAGGTGATTTTAATGCTTCATTATCGTATTCATAAAAGAATTTATTATGTGTATTTAATAGTCTTAATAACTTTTTTAGTAATAATATTAAGAGTGTTTTATCTTCAAGTATTTAAAGTAAATAATATAAAAGATAAAGCTGATAGTTTATGGAGTCGTAATTTACCAATTCTTGCTGATAGAGGTAAAATTACTGATCGTAATGGGGTAGTTCTTGCAGATAATTTAACAACAACATCTCTAGTAGTAATACCAGTCCAAATTCAAAATAAAGAAGAAGTTGCTAAAAATTTATCTGAAATACTAGGAACAACTTATTTAAATATTTATTCTCATTTAACCAAACATACCTCAATTGAAAGAATTCACCCTGAAGGAAGAAGATTATCATATGATATTGCAGAAAAAATAAATAATTTAAATTATGATGGAGTCTATTTACTTAAAGAATCTAAAAGATACTATCCCTATGAATCATTACTTTCTCATGTCTTAGGATATGTTGGCATAGATAATCAAGGTTTATCTGGAATTGAACTTGAATATGATAAATATTTAAAAGGTAATGACGGAGGTATATTATATTATTCTGATGGTAAAGGAAATCGCTTAAATTTATCCGAAGTATATGATGAACCAGTTAATGGTAATAATATTTCTTTAACAATAGATATAGATATTCAAGAAGCAGTTGAAAAGGAATTAGACAATGTCGTTACAAAATATAATCCAGACAGTACTTTAGCCTTAGTTATGGATCCTAATAGTGGAGAAGTTCTTGCTATGTCTTCTCGTCCAAACTTTGATTCTAATAATTATAAAAATTATGACTTAGAAACTATTAACCGAAACTTACCAATATGGATGACTTATGAACCAGGTTCAACATTTAAAATTATAACTCTATCTAGTGCTATAAATGAAGGAAAAGTAAATTTATTTGATGATCATTATTACGATGGTGGATCAATTCAAGTTGAAAATGCCAGAATTAAATGTTGGAAAAGAGGAGGACATGGTTCTGAAACTTTTTTAAATGTTGTCGAAAACTCTTGCAACCCAGGTTTTGTCGTATTAGGTCAAAGGTTAGGTACTGAAACTTTATATTCATACTTAGAGAAATTTGGTTTTGGTAAAAAGACCGGAATTGATTTAAATGGAGAAGCCAGTGGTATCATGTTTAAATTATCTAAAATGGGACCCGTTGAAACCGCAACAACTGCTTTCGGACAAGGTATAAGTGTAACACCTATTCAACAAGTAACGGGAGTCTCAGCCGCTATTAATGGTGGAACATTATATAAACCATATATAGTTAAATCTATAAGTGAACCAGAAACAAATAATGTCATTGTTCTTAATAAAAAACAAGTAGTTAGAGAAAATATTGTTACTGAAGAAACAAGTAACTTAGTCAGATTTGCCCTTGAAAGTGTAGTTCAAAATGGTACTGGTAAAAATGCCTATATTGAAAATTACCGAGTAGGTGGTAAAACCGGAACAGCTCAAAAAGTTAAAGATGGTAAATATATGGTTGGTAATTATATTGTTTCATTTATTGGCTTCTTACCTGCTGATAATCCTAAATATGTAGTCTATGTTGCAGTTGATAATCCAAAAGGTATCACTCAGTATGGTGGAACAGTTGCTGCACCTATTGCTAAAAATATTATGCTAAGTATTATTGATAGTCAAAATATTCCTAAAGTAGAAACAGATAGAGCTAGAGAATATACATGGCTAGATACTAAATATATTAAATTACCAGATGTTACAGGAATGGATTTAGATACTGCTAAAAAATCTTTAAGAGGATTTAAAATAGAATACTCAGGAACAGGTGAAAAAGTAATATCTCAAATGCCAGAAGGAAATACTTTTGTAAAAGAAAATAGTATCGTTAAAATATTATTAGATTAAAAACTATCTAATACTTGTAAAAATAGTTGACACTCCACCTAAATGGAGTGTTATTATATTCCTCGAAAGGAAGAAATTATATGAATAATTTATATAAAATAGGAGATTTTTCTAAAATAGTTAATTTACCAATAAAAACTTTAAGATACTATGATGAGTACGGATTATTAGAACCATCATATGTTGACGAATTTACTGGATATCGTTATTATAATGATACTAATATAAGTGAATGCAAATTAATAATATTACTAAAATCATTAGATTTTACCTTAGAAGAAATATTAAATTGTAAAGATAATTTAACAGCAGAAGTTATTAATGCAAAAAGAAAAGAAATAGATGATAAAATAGATTTATTAAATAAAAAGAAAAAAAGGTTAATGATTATCGAACAAGAACTTTCAAGTGTAAAAGATAACTCTCAAAACACTCAAATTAACAAACCAAAAGTTTTAGTTCTAACCCCAAATAAAGATAATAATATAGCAGCTTAATTTATATTATTATATAATTAAAAGTAAAGAGAAGGTAGTAAAGATGGAAAAAGATAAGAAACATATATATAAAGATTTTATAAAAAATGCCAAGATAACTTTAAAATATTCAAAAAATTATAAAGGAACATTATTAACAATATTAATTATTAATCTTATAGTTTCTGGAATTGGATTTGTTACCCCTATTTTATCTGCTAAATATATTTCTTACTTAACAAATGGAGCTTTTAATAATCTTATATATATAATTATAGTTCAAACCATTACATATATAACTAGTATGATTTTAAGATTAATATCCGATAAAATAAATCGATACTATGATTTTAAAATAAAAAGAAAATTACAATTAGAACTTACTAAAGCAACTTTAACCATAGATCAAAATATTCTAAATAAAGAAAATAGTGGAACTTTTATTGAAAGAATTAATGGTGCTACAAATTTATCTTCAAAGCTATTATATATTGCCGAAAGATTATTTAATTTAGTAGGTGATTTAGGAGTATTATTAGTTGTACTTAATATTAATTTACCTATTGGAATAACATATATAATTATAATATTAATAAATGTGTTATATGATAAATATCGAGATAATATAAATTATAAAAATAGTGAAAAGGTTTATGAATTATCTGACAAAACTAGTGGATTTATTTCGGAAATAGTTAGAGGAATTAAAGATATAAAAATTCTTAATGCTGAAGAATCATTTTTAGAACAAGCAGATAAATATATGAATGATACTAATACTGAAAGATTAAATGCTAATAATACAGATGAAAAACTATCTACGATTAGCTCATTAATAAGAGAAATATCTAATATGCTAATTAATTTATTAATGGTTTATGAATTAATAAAAGGAAATTTAAGTATTGAGTCAGCATTAATAATTTATAATTATAAAGGTAATATAAATTCACTTAAATATGATTTATCTTCCATAAATTTTTGGATTAGTGATTTTGTACTATGTTCTAATCGTACATATGGCATTTTGGATGATAATAAATTTCCTAAAGAAAAATTTGGAAATAAAAACTTATCTAAATTTAAAGGACATATTGAATTTAAAGATGTTAACTTTTCCTATGAAGAAAATATCCCTGTATTAAAGAATTTAAATTTAGAAGTATTACCAAATGAAGTAGTCGGATTTGTTGGCATATCGGGAGCAGGTAAAAGTACAATCTTTAATTTAATAAGTGCTTTAAATAAACCAGATAGTGGTGAAATCTTATTTGATGGAGAAAGTATTAATGAATTAACCAAAGATTCAATAAGAGGTAATTTATCAGTAATAAGCCAAAATGCCTATATATTTAATATGAGTATAGAAGACAATTTAAGAATAATAAAGAAAAATGCTACTAAAAAAGAAATAGAAAAAGCTTGTAAAATGGCCTGTTTAGATGAATTTATCGAAAGTTTACCAAATAAATATAAAACAATAGTAGGAGAAGGCGGTGTAACATTATCAGGAGGCCAACGTCAAAGAATAGCAATAGCAAGAGCACTATTATTAAATACTGAAGTATTATTATTTGATGAAGCAACAAGTAGTTTAGATAATACAACTCAAGAAAAAATCCAAAAAGCAATTGAAAACTTAAAAGGAAAATACACAATATTAATAATTGCCCATCGATTATCAACTGTAATAAATTCCGATAAAATATATGTTATCAATAAAGGAACTGTAGCAGGTGTAGGAACTCATAAAGAATTATTAAAAACTTGTAAAACATATGCTGATTTATATAAAAATGAAGATAATAAAATTGATTAATGTATAAAATATGATAAAATAAGATTGAGTATAAAAAGAGGTATATATGAAAAAATTTAAAGATTTTAATGAAACAATTAGAAATTTTATAAAGATATATAAATATAATAAAAATACCAAGAAAAATATAATTAAAGCAGTAATAATAGATTTAATTATCATAATAATATACTTTCTTTATCCATTAGTAATTGCAAAATCTCTTCTTGCACTATCTAATAATAAATTAAATATTTTATTAATTATGGTAATGGCATTATTTGTAATAGATTCGGCAGATTCTTTATTAAAATACCTTTTTTCAATCATTTTTAATAAAATAAACTATCAAATTAAAAAGAATCTTCAATTGGAATTAATTAGTGAAAGCCTTAAAATAAAACAAAGTACTTTAAATCAAACATCTAGTGGAATTTTAATTGAAAGAATAAATAATGATACTAGTAATTTAGCAAAAAACATAACAAATTTATTAGATTTATTAATGTCCTTATTAGGAAGAATTGGACTTATATTTGCAATATGTGTGATAAATATTTATGTTGGTTTATTATATGTTTTCTTTATTGTAATAGTGTTATTATTTAACAATTATTCTTACAAAATTAATTATAAAAATAATCAAAAACAAAGAGAAAATAGGGATAAAACTGGTGGATTTGTTTCAGAAATTATTAAAGGAACAAAAGACATAAAAATACTTAATGCGGAAAAATCATTTTTAAACAAAACAGAAGAATATATTGATGATACTAATAAAATAAATTATGAATATGAAGTTGAAAGAAAAAAATTATATTCAATTATGCTATTTATAAAAGCATTGGGTGATTTTGCTTCCGGTTTACTTATAATATTTTTAATATATAAAAATGAATTAACAACTGAAGCAGCTTTAATTTTATATAATTACAGCAGCTCTGTTCAAAGTATTACTTATACTTTATCTAATTTATCAAACACAATTAATGATTTCAATCTATCATGTAATCGTATTTTTGGTTTATTAGGATGTGAAGAATTTCCTAAAGAAAAATTTGGAAATAAAAACATATCTAAATTTAAAGGACATATTGAATTTAAAGATGTTAACTTCTCATATGAAGAAAATATACCCGTATTAAAGAATTTAAATTTAGAAGTGTTACCAAATGAAGTAGTCGGATTTGTTGGTCCATCGGGAGCAGGTAAAAGCACAATCTTTAATTTAATAAGTGCTTTAAATAAACCAGATAGTGGTGAAATCTTATTTGATGGAGAAAGTATTAATGAATTAACCAAAGATTCAATAAGAGGTAATTTATCAGTAATAAGCCAAAATGCCTATATATTTAATATGAGTATAGAAGACAATTTAAGAATAATAAAGAAAAATGCTACTAAAAAAGAAATAGAAAAAGCTTGTAAAATGGCCTGTTTAGATGAATTTATCGAAAGTTTACCAAATAAATATAAAACAATAGTAGGAGAAGGCGGTGTAACATTATCAGGAGGCCAACGTCAAAGAATAGCAATAGCAAGAGCACTATTATTAAATACTGAAGTATTATTATTTGATGAAGCAACAAGTAGTTTAGATAATACAACTCAAGAAAAAATCCAAAAAGCAATTGAAAACTTAAAAGGAAAATACACAATATTAATAATTGCCCATCGATTATCAACTGTAATAAATTCCGATAAAATATATGTTATCAATAAAGGAACTGTAGCAGGTGTAGGAACTCATAAAGAATTATTAAAAACTTGTAAAACATATGCTGATTTATATAAAAATGAAGATAATAAAAGTAAATAATAATTAAAATAAAACGGCTAAATTCACGGTCGTTTTTTTATTTAGACTACCACTCCTTTAGACTACCACTTGAAATTTATTCTTTAATTTGCTACAATTATTTTACGTTGAAAAGAACTTTTATTTTAATTTAGAAAGAAGGAAAATTTATGAGTAAAATAAAAATTTTTGGTATGGGTGGATTAGATGAAAATGGTAAAAACACCTATATTATTGAAGTAGATAATAAAATATTTATATTTGATGCTGGTTTAAAATATGCTAGTGATTCTAATTTTGGTATTGATTATATAATTCCTGATTATAAATATTTAGTAGAAAATCGTAAAAGAATAGTAGGCGTATTTGTAACTCATGCTCATCCTGAAAGTTATGGTGGAGTATCTGATTTAATAAAGAATATTCCTGAAATTAAAGTATATGCTTTAAAATATACAATTAATCAGTTAATATTAGATGGCGTAAATGAAAAGAATCTACATGTTTTAATGCCACATAAAAAAATGAATTTCACTAAAGAATTAAGTATATTTCCTATAACTGTAAATCATTCAGTTCCTGATAGTTGTATGTATGTATTAAATACCCCAGATGGGGCCATTGTTTATACAGGAGATTTTATAATTGATCCATCAATGATGGGAGCATATCATATGGATTTAGGAAAAATTGCCTATGTTGGAAAACAAGGTGTTCTTGCCCTTTTAGGAGAATCTTCCTTTGCTGAAAATATTGGACATACCAGTCCTAACCATCACTTGTCATCTTTTTTCAAAAAACTAATTGCTAAAACTGATGGCCGTATAATCTTTAGTGTTCTTCCAGTTCACTTATATACAATTGAAGGAATATTTAACGCAGCTAAAAACTCCCATCGTAAAGTAGTAGTAATGGGTAAAAAACTTCAAAATATTATTAATATGGCTATAAAAGAAAACTATATTAATATTGAAGAAGGTCAAATAGGTGATTTGTCTAACGTTAATGATCATAATTCAATCTTGTTAATAAGCGATGATAGATCAAATGCATATAACATGTTTGAAAGAATTATAGCTGGAAATGATAAATTTATTAAATTAAATGAACATGACACTGTATGTTTTGCTGAACCAAAATATGATGAAAATGAAAAGGCCTTTGTTAAAGTTGAAAATGAACTTGCTATTAAAGGAATTAATACAGTAAGTATTCCTAAAGACAAAGGTATAAGTTTACATGCATCATCTGAAGATATTATGATAATGTTAGACTTATTAAAACCTAAATATTATATGCCAGTTAAAGGTGAATATCGCTACATGGTTAGAAATGCTGATTTAGCAACTAACTTAGGTTATAGTAGTGAAAATATTATTTTAAAACAAAATGGTGATATAGTTAATTTTATAGATAAAAAATTAGTTGATAAAATGGAACACATTAATATAGATGATACTTTAATTGATGGTAATTCAATTGAAGATATTGGAGATTTAGTATTAAAAGATAGAGAAGTATTAAGTGAAAATGGTATTGTTTTAGTAAGTGCAACTTTATCTAAAAAAGATAAAAAAATATTAGTTGGACCAGAAATAACAACCAGAGGATTTATTTATGTTAAAGACTCTAAAGAAATGATAGATGAAATTAAGAGAATATCTTTAGAAGTTATAGAAAATAATACAACAGATAAATATATTGATTTTAATAATATAAAAAATGATATTAGAGAAAGATTAGGAAAATATTTTTACGTTGAAACAGAATGCAAACCAATGATTATTGCTGTAATTCAAGAAATATAAAAAACTATAAAGAATTAAAAACACTTTATAGTTTTTTGTTTAAAGTTAATTTTATAAAATGGATTTGTTCGCTTGTTTATAAATTACATTATTAGTATAATATCATCTAAGGAACAATTAGTTGCTGGGTGTCTATCCTCATTTTTTTAATAATACAAAAAAATGAGGAGGTGTTGCATATGAGTAAAAGAAAATTTATAATAAGTATTTTACGTTATATCTGCATCATGTTGTTTTTAATAACAACTATGATTTATATCATACAAAAATAGACACTCATTCGTATGAACTGAACCCCAAAAGTTGGACAGTTTATAAATAGTTTTTAACTAGAGGATTGTAATCTGTAATTAACAGGTGACAATCCTTTTAATTTCTCTTTTATTCTATCATTATTATAATAATAAATATAGTTATCAATTGCTTTTATTAGATCATCTAATGTTTCATAATTATCCTCCTGATCATAAAACATTTCGGTTTTAAGTAGTCCAAAAAAGTTTTCCATCATTCCATTATCTAAGCTATTTCCTTTCCTAGACATACTTTGATTTATTCCTTTGTTTTTTAATCTTTGTTGATAAGATACATGTTGATATTGCCATCCTTGATCCGAATGAAATATTAACCCTTCAAGATTATTATTTTTATCAAAAGCTTTGTTCAACATATCATTTATCTGATTTAAATTAGGTGATTTAGACGTGTTATAAGATATTATTTCTCCATTAAACCCATCTAATATTGGTGATAAATAACATTTTTCTCCTCTTAGATTGAATTCTGTTACATCTGTATACCATTTTTCATTCGGCTTATCTGAATTAAAATTTCTTTTAATTAAATTATCTGCAATTTTACCAACAGTACCTTTATAGGAAGAATATTTTCTTTTATTTCTTTTTAATGGCTTTAATCCTAATTTTACCATTATTCTATAAACTTTCTTATGATTTACATTATAACCTTGATTTCTTAATTCTAACGTAATTCTGCGATAACCATATCTTTCTTTATTATTAATAAATATTTCTTTTATTTTAGTTATTATTTCTTTATTTTTATCATCTTTATCAACTTTAGACAAAGTATAGTAATACACCGATTTAGCTAAACCAGATATTTTTAGAAGAATCTTTAAATCATATTTTAGCCGAAGTTCATTTACAACATTTACTTTTTCTTTTGTTGTTGATTCTTCCTTGCTTGAACAACGGCTCTCAATTTTTTTGAGTATTCTAATTCTGCTTTTAAATATAAATTTTCTTCTTTTAATTTTCTATTTTCTTCTTCAAGATTTTCATTTCCTTGTTTATTTTTCACTTTAGGCATAGCTGACCGACCTCGCTTTCGTTCAACTATATTATAACCATTTTTTATATAATTAGAAACCCATCCATGTAATAGCGTTCTACTTTTTAAACCGCCACTTAAAGCTATATTAAATATGGAATCTTCTTTTTTTAATACTTTAGTAATTAGTTCTTGTTTCAAACTTGTAGGATAATTATTAGTTTTAACATAACTATCCCAACCATACATTTCGATTAATTTCAAAAAATATCTTAAATTAGAGAAATTTATATGATATTTTTTTGCTAATCCTTGAATTGATACTCCATCACAATATTCTTGATATATTTTCTTTTTAAGTTCTAAATTCATTTTTTCCATAATAAAACCTCATTTCCTTTTGTCCAAGAAATGGGGTTCATATCACGTATAGAATGGTGTCTTAACCAAATATTTATAGGATAGGCATTCAGCATTCGAAAACTAAATGTTCCTTTTCTATTATATGTAGGTTTCCCCTACAAATACATTGTAGCACAAAATAAATATTATTTCAATTGGTTATAAAATTTGTTTTTATAAAAGTGTTAAAAAGAGTATTGACTTTTTGCCTTGTTATTAATATTATGTTAATAACAAGAAAACATTCTTGTAGATAAAGAAAAGAGAAAGAGAAACTAAAAATGAAAGAAAATTTAACCATTAAAGACAATCTATATTATTATGATTTAATATCAGAATTAAAAGATAAGGCAAATATTGAAAAAATAAATGATTCTGAACAAAAAACAAGAATAGAAGAAAGAAGAAAGATAATCGAAACAAAAGATTCTAAAGGTAATTTAAAATATATAACTAGCCCTTTTGCATCTGAATTATTATCTATTTGTAAATATATTTCTATACCATCTCAAAATGGTGCAATAATTACAACTTTAAATGATTTAGAAAATTATCAAAAAGAGGTTTTAGAAATTATAAATGAACTTGAAAAATTAAATAAAGAAAATAATACATTACTAAAACTTATAAATATAATTTCAAATATGGGATATATAGATTATTTTTCATTAGGAACTATTTCAGAACAAAGAGTATGTTTAACTAAAGAAAATAATAGCTATCAAGTATTTACAACAGAAAAAGGAATTATTTATGATATAAAAATTTTTGAAAAATTAGAAGATGCCTGTATTTGTGTAATTAATGAGCTTTCCTATAGTGATAAAGAATTTAAAGAAAATGCTCTAAAATTTAAAAAGATTGTCAAAATTAAATGACATAGAACTTATATCTATGTCATTTTTCGTTATATTAAGTGATATCAACTAATTGTTATTGTTGTTATTTCCCCAGCTCCAACCAGCACCAATAATTATTACTAGTAAAATGAATAAAACAATCCATAAAGCAGCACCTAGTCCATATCCACCAGTTGTATTTCCTACATATCCGGTATTGCAGCAAGGATTAGAATAACCATAATTAGTACCACCATTATATCCATAATAATACATACTTATACCTCCTAACCGTATCTATTATAGTTTACGTTTATAGTCTGAAATTTGTTAATAAAAAAGTTCAATATCTATTTTAATATTTAATTTAATAGTTTATAATGAGACATAAGGAGGATAATAATATGTTTGGTTATATAAAAGGAACAATAAAAATAATAGAAAGTAATTATGTAATTATTGATAACAATGGAATTGGTTATATTATATATGTAGCTAATCCTTATAGTTATGAAATAGATAAAGATTATACAATTTATACTTATACATTTATAAGTGAAAATGAAAATACATTATATGGATTTAAATCATTAGAAGAAAAAGCATTATTTTTAAAGTTAACTAGTGTAAAAGGATTAGGTCCTAAAACAGCGTTACCAATGCTTGCAACTGGAAGTATTTCTGGAATAAGTGATGCAATTGAAAGAGAAAATATCCTATATTTAAAGAAATTTCCTAAAGTAGGAGAGAAACTTGCCCGTCAAATGATTTTAGATTTAAAAGGAAAACTAGGAAATATTACAATTGAGAAAACTGAAGACGATGAATTAGTAGAAGTTCTAGAGAGTTTGGGATATAAACCAGCTGACATTAAACATATTTTACCTAATATAAATAAAGAATTAAAACTAGAAGAACAAATAAAAGAAGCATTAAAATTAATGTTAAAATAAGGAGGATGATTAAGTGGAAAAAGAAAGAATTATAACTGGAGAAGAATTACAAGAAGATACATTTGATGACAACATTAGACCACAGTCTTTAAATGAATACGTTGGGCAAACTGAAGTTAAAGAAAACATGCGTGTCTTTATTGAAGCAGCTAAATTAAGAAAAGAATCACTAGATCACGTTTTACTATATGGTCCTCCTGGACTAGGTAAAACTACGCTTGCTCATATTATCGCTAATGAATTAGGAACTAATATTAAAACAACAACTGGTCCAGCTTTAGAAAAAAGTGGTGACCTAGCCGCAGTACTATCTAACTTAGAGCCCGGCGATGTTCTATTTATCGATGAAATACACCGTATTCCTAAGTTTATTGAAGAAATATTATATTCAGCTATGGAAGATTTTGAACTAGATATTGTTGTTGGACAAGAAGGTTCAACTAGAAGTATTAAAATCGATTTACCTCCATTTACTTTAGTTGGAGCAACAACAAGAGCAGGAGATATTTCAGCACCATTAAGAGATCGTTTTGGAATTGTATCTAAATTAAATTATTATACTGAAGAAGAACTAAAAAATATTATTAAACGTACTAGTAGAGTATTAGGTATGGATATTGAAGATAATGCTGCTTTAGAACTTGCAAGAAGAAGCCGTAAGACACCACGTATTGCCAATCGTTTATTTAAAAGAGTAAGAGATTTTGCTTGTGTTAAAGGAGAAAGTTTAATAACTCTTGATACAACTAGAACATCACTTCAAAGATTAAAAGTAGATAAATATGGTTTAGATTCAATTGATATTGAGTACTTAGATGCTATCATCAACAAATTTAATGGTGGACCAGTAGGAGTTGAAACTATCTCAAGCGCTATTGGCGAAGAACAATCAACTATAGAGGATGTAGTAGAGCCTTACTTAATGCAAGAAGGGTTTATAAAAAGAACTCCAAGAGGAAGAGTAGTAACTGAAAAGAGCTATGAACACTTAAATAATTTAAATGAATTAAATTAATGTATGTAAATAAGTATGAACAATATTTATTAATTTAATCATACATTTTTTTCTTATATTTGAAAGAAAGGTGAAATAATTTGAATCGAAGATTAAACAAATTACTAAAAGAATATGAAAAATACCAAGATAAAGTAATCGATTTAGCATGTAACAAAGCCTATTTAACAAAGGATAATCTAAAAGATTTAACCCAAAATATCTATCTGAATATCAAAAACAAGCAATATCAAGATATTGAAGATTTACTGAAATATACTATTAACATTTTATTTAAATGTAAATATATTAAACTTTATAATGAAAAAGATTTCCTAAATCAAAATATATTTTATCTAAATTATTCAAATAATGACGATTACTTAGTTTCTAATAATAGAGGACTAATTGACTATGAAGAATTACAAAAATTAATTATTTCTAAAAATCCTGATTATATTTTGATTGGATCAACATACTACACCAGATTTATCGATTATAAGAAAATAAAAGAAATAGCAAATTTAATAAATGCTAAACTAATTGTTGATATATCAAATATATCCGGTTTAATTTTAACTAACAAAGTTCCATCACCATTTGAATATACTGACTATATAATCTGCACTTTAAATAAACAATTACAAGGAACAAATGAAACTATTCTTTTATCAAACACCAATGAATTAACTTATGACTTATCTATAAACAATACCATTAACACACTAAATACATTATTAAATGTAACAACAGATGAATATAGAGAACTTATAAATAACTGTTTAATTAATGCAAAAGAATTACAAAAATCTTTTGAAGAAGAAAAAATTTCATTATTAAGTCTAGGAACTGATAATAACTTATTAATTATAAATACTGAAATAAATTATCAAATTAAGTGTAAAGATGCCTTTAATTTACTTCTTAAAAATGATATTATAATTAAAGAGAATAACTTAGGGATAATTTTAAACACTAGTAATATGACATTTAAAGGATATACTCCAAACGATTTCTATTTACTAGGTAAAAAAATAAATAAAATATTAAAGGAGAGATAAATATGTCAAAATGGGATGTAGAATACCTAAAACTATGTAAAAAAATATTAACAGAAGGAGTAGAAGTTGAAAATAGAACTGGCATAAACACCATGAAAATTTCTGACTATAACTTTAACTTTGATTTAAAAGAAGAATTTCCTTTCTTAACTACAAAACAACTATATTATAAAGCAGCAATTAAAGAAATTCTTTGGATTTATAAAGGAATTAATGATGTTAGATGGCTTCAAGAAAGAAATGTTCATATTTGGGATGAATGGGAAGTAGAAGAAGATGGAATCTATCGTATTTATTATCCCGAAGGAAATGAACCATCAAATGCTCCTACTGAATTACCAGTTTATTATAATACTGGCATAACTGGTCCTGATGGGAAAGATATTTTAGAAAAAATGTATTACGATGAAAATGGTGAGTACCCTGAAAGTATTAAACCAGAAAATGCTAAACCATTAATGGCTAAAAGTACCAAAGAAGGAAAAGTTTTAAAATTTGCAAGATACTTTGGAAAAGATTATGCAAACACAATTGGTCATGCTTATGGCTATTCAATTAATAAAAGAAATATTTTTAATCGAACAGTTAATTTAATAAACGCTGTTAAAAAAGATCCTACAATATCAGATGGTAGAAGAATAATTATGGATTTATGGCAAGAAGATGATATTAAAGATGCTGTTTTAAAACCATGTGTATTTTGTTCAATATGGAATGTATTAGATGGAAAACTAAACGCTAAAGTAGTTCAAAGAAGTTGTGATGTACCACTTGGTTTACCATTTAATGTGACTCAGTACTCATTCTTATTATATTTACTTGCCAAGATTACAGATTTAGAACCAGGTAAAATAAACTATTCAATTGAAGATGCTCATATTTATGTAAATCAAATTGAGGGAATCAAAGAACAATTACAAAGACAAGAAGAAATAGAGAAGGGATTAAGAGAAGATTTAAAAGCCCCAGAATTAATACTTGATGAAAACATTAAATCAATAGACGATGTTGACGATAAAAAAGTTTCAAATGTAAAAGTATTAAATTATAAACATCATGGACCTATAAAATTTCCTCTAGCTCAATAACTATGGTATCAATTATAGCCGCTATCGGAAAAAATAACGAACTAGGTCTAAATAATAACTTAATATGGCATTTATCAGGTGATATGAAATTTTTTAAAACAATGACCACCGGCAAAACAGTAATTATGGGAAGAAAATGTTTTGAAAGCTTACCAAATATATTACCTAATCGTAAAAATATAATTATTACTAGTAATCCAAATTATAAAGCAAGTGGAGCAATCATAATTAATTCAATTAAAGATGCAATAACTTATATTGAAAATAGTGAAGAAGATATCTTTATAATTGGTGGTGCTAAAATATATGAAGAATTTTTACCGTATGTAGAGAATATTTATTTGACTGAAATAGATGCCGAGTCTTTAGCCGATGTTTATTTTCCTAATTTTGATAAAAACAATTTTAATAAAGAAATACTTGCAACAAATGAAGAAAAAGGTATAAAATATCAAATGTGTTTATATAGAAAAAGGTGTTAAAAAATGAAAACAGATGATTTTGATTATAACTTACCAGATGAACTTATTGCTCAAACTCCCCTTAAAGATCGTTCATCTTCAAGATTAATGATTATGGATAAAAAAACAGGAGAAATAGAACATAAACATTTTTATAATATAATTGATTATTTAAATCCTGGTGATGCTTTAGTTATTAATGATTCTAAAGTAATACCTGCAAGAATTATTGGTATTAAAGAAGAAACTGGAGCAGTTATAGAATTATTACTTTTAAATGATCATGGAGAAGACGTTTGGGAATGTTTAGCTAAACCTCAAAAAAGATTAAAAGAAGGAACCATTATCTCATTTGGAGATGGGTTATTAAAAGCAAAAGTATTAGAAATCAAAGAAGAAGGAATAACTCTTGTTAAACTAATATACGAAGGAATTTTACTTGAATTATTAGAAAAACTAGGAACAATGCCTCTTCCACCATACATTCACGAAAAATTAGAAAACCAAAGTAGATATCAAACAGTTTATGCTAAAGATTATGGATCTGCTGCTGCTCCAACTGCCGGACTTCATTTTACCCCTGAGTTATTAAAACAAATAGAGGATAAAGGAATTCATATTGTTAGAATAACACTTCATGTAGGACTTGGTACATTTAGACCAGTTAACGTAGAAGATGTAACTAAACATGTTATGCATACTGAACATTATGTTATTAGCACAGAAGCCGCTGATACTTTAAATAAAGTTAAAGAAAGTGGTCATGACATAATTGCTGTTGGTACAACCAGTGTTAGAACTTTAGAAACTAATTTATCTAAACATGATAAATTCACTCCTGAAGTATCAGCAACTAATATCTTCATTTATCCTGGTTTCAAATTTAAAGCAATTGATCATTTAATAACTAACTTTCATTTACCAAAAAGTACATTAATTATGTTAGTATCCGCATTATCAACTAAAGAAAATATTTTAAATGCTTATAATATTGCAGTCCAAGAAAAATATCGCTTTTTCTCATTTGGCGATGCAATGTATATTAAATAAAGGAGATTTATGAATAAAGGAAAATTAATAGTAGTAGAAGGTGCTTGTGATGGTATTGGAAAATCTACTCAGTATGAATTACTTTATAAGAGTTTATTAGAGGATAACTATGAAGTTTATAAACATCACTTTCCAACATATGGCACAGTAGAAGCAGCACCAGTTGAAAAATTCTTAAGAGGTGAATTAGGTAGTCCTAAAGATATATCCCCATATTTAGTTAATAGTTTATATGCTGTAGATAGAGCTATAACTTGGCAAACTTCCTTAAAGCCAGAATATGAACAAGGAAAAATAATTTTATTAGATAGATATACTACTTCAAGTTTAATTTATCAATCAGCAACAATTGAAGATATAGATGAAAGAAAAAAATTTTTAGATTATATAACTGACTTTGAATATAACAAACTAGGTATTCAAAAACCAGATGCAGTAATATTCTTATTTGCTCCATTTGAAATCGTGACTAAAATGCGTTTAGCAAGAAAACAAAATGATGGAATCGAAAATGATGTCTTTGAAAAAGACTTAGAACTAATGAAAAAAATTTATGAAAACGCTGTATTTGTAGCAAATTATTTATCATGGAATATCATTAATTGTGCCGAAAACAACGAAATGAAAAGCATTGAAGATATTCATAAGGATATAAAAAAATTAGTTAAAACATTGAATTAACAATATCTATTTACATATAATAATAGAGAATATACTTAATATGCATCTTGACATTTTGCCAATAAAATAGTATATTTAAACTGCATTTGAGAGTAAATGTTTCTCGCTTCCGGGTGGCTAGCGAGTAATAAATAATCCCGGTCGGCAATGTTTCTCGCTTCCGGGTGGCTAGCGAGTAATAAATGATCCCGGTCGAAAATGTATTAAAACTTTACCAAATATGGTAGAGTTTTATTTATTTCTATGTTAAAATAACGTCTATGGAGAAAAGAATGCAAATAAAAACTGGATACTTATATCATATAAAAGACGAATATTTTAATAAAATAAATGATAAAAACTTAATGCAAAATCATGAAAGAGGAAAAAAACGACCAACTTATTTTACTATTAAGGATGGTAAAATATTATGGTTTATCCCAGTTAGTTCAAAAGTAGAAAAGTATAAAAAAATTGTTAATAATAAAATAAAAAAATATGGTTTTTGCAATACTATTTTAATTGAAAAAATATTTGAAGAAGAATCAGCAATATTAATTCAAAACACATTTCCTACTTTAGAAAAATATATTGATCATGTTCACATTAAGGATGGAAAACCTGCAAGAGTACCAGAAAAATTAGAAAAAATAATATATAAAGATTTTAAAGAAGTAATGGAATTGCATAATAGAGGAATTAAAGTGTTTTTTACCGATGTTGATAAATTAAAGCAACAAATGTTAGAGGAAATAAATGTTAAAAAATAGTAATTGAATAATATATCAAGACATGATAAAATATCATGTAGATGTAAATGTTCTCGCTTACGAACGGTGCGAGTAATAAATGAATTCGTTTGACAATTTTCTCGCTTACGGATGGTGCGAGTAATAAATGAGTCCGAAGGAAAATGTATTAAAACTTTACCAAATATGGTAGAGTTTTTTATTATATTTTACAAAAGTGTGATAAATATATAAATATTTCTTGCAAAAGTGTGATAATTGTGTAAAAAAATCGTGCAAAAGTGTGATAATACCTCATATTAAAATAATTTCACGAAAAAAATAAAACAAAATTTATGTTCAATTACAACTTATGAGCAAACAAACACCCTATTCAAAAATCTAATTTTAGTTTATAATTAACAAAGAAGCAGGTGATAAAACATGATTTATTTAGACTATAGTGCCACAACTCCCGTATTACCCGAAATATTAAATAGTTTTAATAAAGTATGTACAGAATATATAGGAAATCCTAATAGCATGCATTCATTAGGAATTAAATCAAAAGAACTTTTAAATAGTGCAACTAAACAAATAGCCCAGGTTTTAAATATAAAGACAAATGAAATAATATATACAAGTGGATCAACCGAAAGTAACAATATTGCCTTAATAGGTACCGCATTTGCTAAAAAGAAACAAGGTAATCATATTATAGTGTCTAAATTAGAACATGAAAGTATCTATGGAATATGTAAATACCTAGAAGAAAATGGTTTTATTATTGATTATGTTAACAATACCAAAGAAGGCTTAATAGATTTTGATGATCTAAAAAGCTTAGTTACCAAAGAAACTATTTTAGTATCCATTTGTGCAGTAAATAGTGAACTTGGAATAAGACAACCACTTAAAATAATTAAACAAATCATTAAAAAAGAAAACCCAGATTGTGTTTTCCATAGTGATATGACCCAAGCTTTAGGTAAATGTCCAATCAATTTAAATGATGTCGATTTAGCAAGTTTTTCTAGTCATAAAATTTATGCTCCCAAAGGAGTTGGAATGCTTTATAAAAATTCAAACGTTAACATTAAACAATTAATGTATGGATCAAATGGAGAATTTAGACCAGGTACACCAAACTTACCAGGAATAGTTACATTTAGTAAAGCAATAAGACTAGCAACTGAAGATTTAAATAAAAAAGAGGATAAAATTAGAAAATATAATCAAAAAATAATAGAACACTTAAAAAAATATCCTAAGATTTTAATTAACAACACCAACAATTCCATACCAAATATATTAAATATATCACTTATGGATATTAAACCAGAAACTTTTGTCCATGCTCTTGAAAAAAATGAAGTATACGTTTCATCAAATACAGCCTGTGCTAGTGGTAAAATATCAAATGCCGTTTTAGGAATATATAACGATAAAGTTAGAGCCCTAACAACAATTAGAATAAGTTTATCTTACTTAACAACCAATGGAGAAATAGAAGAATTTTTAAATATATTTGATGAAGTATATGAAAAATTAGAGGAGTTAAAAAATGTTTAGTTTTAATACTTCTAATTATGAATTTATGACATTTAATCCTAAAAGAATAGAACACGTAAAAGCCAAATGTTTTTTAGTAACAAATCCCGAAGTTAGAGAATACTTAAGTGACACTATCGATAAAATCTTAAATCCTAAAAATAATAATGCATATTTAGTTTCTAGAGATGATAAAATAGTAGGTTATTTAGGTGTATTCGATTTAAGAGATTATTTAGAACTACATTATGCTGTTATTGGTTCATATAGAGGATATAAATTTTCTTTAAATGAAACAACTGGTTGTCAAATTTTAAAAGAAGCAAGTGAAAACTTATTCGAAAGATATAAATCTATTGAATTTATTAAATTAGATATAGAAACAAGTAATATTCGTAGCAAGAAAGCCGCACTGGCAGCCGGTTACAATCCTTACGGAGTAGATGACTTAAATTGTGAAGAATACAGGAGGTATAGGTAAAATGAAAAAATTAATAATTATAAAATATGGTGAATTAACTACTAAACATGATAACATTAACTATTTTATTAAAACATTAAAAAATAATTTAGACGAATCATTAAAAGACATTAATCACAATATCATATTTGATCGTGGAAGAATGTATATTGAATCAGATAATTTTGATGAAGTATTAAAAGTAACATCAAAAACCTTTGGAATTCATGAAATAAATATTGGTTATGAATTTGAAGACAACAACTTTGATAACCTAAAAAATAATTTAACTAAATTACTTCAAGATAAAGAATTTACCACCTTTAAAGTAGTTACTAAAAGAACCGATAAATCATATCCCTTAGATAGCATGGAAATATCTCGTGAATTAGGTGGAGTAGTACTTAAATGTTTTAAAAATAAAAAAGTTGATGTTAAAAATCCTGAATTAGAAATAAATATTGAAATAAGATTTAATAAAGCCTATATTTATTTTGAAAAAATAAAAGGTATTGGTGGTTACCCAGTAGGTACCTTAGGAAAAGGTATGCTTATGCTAAGCGGAGGAATTGATTCACCCGTTGCTGGCTATCTAGCTATGAAAAGAGGAATCAGATTAGAATGTGTTTATTTTGATAGTCCTCCTCATACAAGTATAGAAGCCAAAAATAAAGTATTAGACCTAGCAAGTAAATTATCAGAATACTCAAATTATATTAAAGTTCACGTAATTCATTTTACTGAAATTCAAGAAGCAATATATAAAAATTGTCCTAAAGAATACATGATAACTATTATGAGAAGAATGATGTATCGTATTTGTGAATCACTTGCTTATCGCGTAAACGCTAAATGTATTGTTAATGGAGAATCAGTAGGTCAAGTTGCAAGTCAAACCTTAACAAGTATGATGACAATTAATGAAGTAGTAAAAATGCCAGTAATAAGACCAGTAGCTTGTTTTGATAAATTAGATATTATAGATATTAGTAAAAAAATAAATACCTATGACATCAGTATTAGACCATTTGAAGACTGCTGTACTATCTTTGTTCCTAAGCATCCCATAATTAATCCAGATATTAATAAAGCAAGAGAATATGAAAAACTAATTGATTATGAAACATTAATTAAGGAAGCAATAAAAAATGAAGAAATAATTAAATTACCAATTATAAATAATGAATTTACTGATATTTTATAAATAATTTATCCATAATAATAATGGGTGATAATCTTGAAAGGATACTCATTAGATGAAAAAGATAAAATAGGTAAAGTATATAATAATGAATATGGATTAAACTTAAAAGATCCTAAAATTAAACTTAATTCTTACTTTAAGTTAAAATAAAGATAGTCAAAAACTATCTTTTTATGTATAATATTTTTTGAGGAGATGTAATAATGAAAATATTAAGTGTAAACGCTGGTTCATCATCTTTAAAATTTACTTTATTTGAGATGCCAGAGGAAAAAGAATTAATTAGTGGAGTATTTGAAAGAATTGGAATCGATTCATCTTTCTATACTATTAAATTTAATGGAGAAAAAATTAAAAAGGAAGTAGAATTAAAAGATCATAAAGCTGCTTTTGAATTATTAGTTAAAGAATTAATTGATAATAAAATTGTTGAATCTTTAGAAGAAATTAAAGGAATTGGTCATAGAATAGTTCAAGGTGGAGCATACTTTGATAAAACTGTTTTAGCAACTGAAGATAATATTTCTATTGTTGAGAAATTATCAAGTTTAGCACCACTACATAATCCAGCAGCTGTTGTTGGAATTCGTGCTGCTCAAAGTGTATTTCCAAACGCAACAGAGACTCTAGTCTTTGATACTGCGTTCCATCAAACTATGGAAGAAGAAGTATATTTATACCCAGTTCCATATGAATGGTATACTAAATATGCTGTAAGAAGATATGGTGCTCATGGAACAAGTCATAAATATGTAAGTATGAGAGCAAATGAATTATTAGGTAATGAAGAAGCAAGATTAATAACTTGTCATATTGGAAATGGTGCATCAATTAGTGCTGTTAAAGCAGGTAAATGTGTAGAAACATCAATGGGATTAACACCTAATGCAGGACTTATGATGGGAACACGTTGTGGAGATATCGATGCAACTATATTACCATATATCATGGAAGAAACAGGACTAACTCCTAAAGAAATGGATACAGCTTTAAATAAACAATCAGGTTTACTTGGAATAAGTGGAGTATCATCAGATTCAAGAGATATCGAAGATGGTATTAAAAATGGTGATGAAAGATGTATACTAGCTCAAAAAATGTATGTAAAAAGAATTGTAGACTTTATCGCTAAATACTATGTTGAATTAGGTGGATGCGATGCAATTATCTTTACTGCAGGTGTTGGTGAAAATTCAATTTCAACACGTATGGAAGTTATGGAAAAATTAGCATGTTTAGGTGTTAAACCAGATTCCGAAAGAAATAACGTAAGAGGAAAAGAAACCCTAATAAGCGCTGATAATAGTAAAATACCAGTTTATATAATACCAACTAATGAAGAATTAATGATTGCGACTGATACATATAACCTAGCAAAATAGTAAGGAGATATTTGTTGGAAAATAAAATATATAAACTAATATCAAAATATGACAACATCATAATAGCAAGACATATTGGACCAGATCCAGATGCCGTAGCATCACAAATAGCATTAAGAGATTCAATAAAATTAACTTTTCCTAAAAAGAATGTATATGCAGTAGGAGCATCTGTTTCCCGTTTTAAAAGTTACGGTCATTTAGATAAGATAGATGAAAGTACTTTAGAAAATCCTTTATTAATTGTAGTAGATGTTCCTAATATATATCGTATAGATGGAGTAGACTTTAACAACTTTAAAGAAGTAATAAAAATAGATCATCATCCTTACGAAGATAAAATGGGAAATATAGAAATAGTAGATACAACAGCAGCAAGTGCAAGTGAAATAGTAGCAAGATTAATATTTAAAACAAAACTAAAAATGGATAAATCCATAGCAAATAATTTGTTTATAGGAATGGTAGCAGATTCAGATAGATTCTTATTACCAACAACATCAAGTAATACATTTATAGTAGCATCTAAATTAATCAAAGATTATAACTTAGATTTAAAAGAACTATATAATACACTATATGAAAGACCAATAAATGAATTTAAATTTCAAGCCTACTTAGCACTTAACATGACAATAACTGAAAATGGATTTGCTTATATTAAAATAACAAATGAGATGATTAAAGAATTTAATGTAGATTCAGGAACAGCATCTAATATGGTTAATAACTTTAACTTTATTAAAGAAGTAAAAGTATGGGCATTTGCTAGTTACGATGAAAGGCAAGAACTATATAAAATAAATATTAGATCAAGAGGTCCAATAATAAATGAAATAGCAAGTAAATATAATGGAGGAGGACATCCACTAGCATCAGGAGCAAGAATAAAAAAACAAGAAGATATAGATAAATTATTTGCTGAACTTGATAATGAATGTTTAAAATATAATAAAAATATCTAAAAAAGAACAAATATTCATATGAATAATTAGTAAAAATGTCTCTAATTTTAAAAGTAATAATTAGTGAAAATGTCCCTATTATTTGTACATTAA
>CAKOIE010000019.1 GCA_934086395.1 uncultured Bacilli bacterium
CAGAACCTTTATTTAATAGATTCGCTCATGTATATATCAAAACAACTACTGAAAGTTGGCTAAAATGGGCAAGTGAAAATAACATCCATCCTGCTATTTATTCATACATTGCTTATAAAAATGGTGAAACACTCCGAAGTAAGTATGATGGTGAAAAACCTAATGCTGATCCAAGAAAGTGGGAAATGGCTTCTAAAATGCTTTATGCAACTGGAAGTCCAGAAATGTTAAGGGCATTAGTAGGTGAAGATATAACAAGAGAATTTATTGAGTTTTGTAAACAACAAGTAATAACATTAGAAGATGTAATAAATGAAAATTATACAGATAAAGATGTTGAATCATTAAATACAGCCCAAAGATATGCAACAACGATGGGATTATCACAAGTAGACGAAGATAATTTAGAAATAGTTAGAAACTTTACATCAAACTTAGGCTCTGAATTTAAAGCTATATTTGATGCTTTATGGACACATGGCGATGAATCGAGAATAGAAATAATCGCTGAATTAAATATAAAGAATACTGAAACCAAAATCTTAAATCTAAGATAGAAATATCTTAGATTTTTATTAGAAAATAGTAAAATCAACACAAATAAAAAAATGTTGATTGATAAGAATAACCATTCACTGTATAATATAAAAATGTTAAAGCATATTACAATAATAGTAATCTTGGAGTAGGGCATGCAAGAAATATTGGGCTAAAATTAGCAACAGGAAATTATATCGGGTTTGTAGATAGTGATGATTATGTAAATCGCACTATGTATGAATATATGTTAGATGACGCAATAAAAGAAGGATTTCCTGATATAGTCATTACTGGGATAAGATTTGTTAAAAATAATAATTACGCTTTAGTAGAATTGTCATTTGCAACTCAAAAAGTATCTCATAAAATTAATGATAAAGTTAATCACATATATGATATTATCCCATCAGTTTGTAATAAAATATTTAAAAGAGAGCTAATAAGAAATTATCGTTTCTTAGAAGAATGTAAATGGGAAGATATTACTTTTACATTTGCAATGTATATATTAGCAAATAAAGTTATTGAATTAAATAATCCTGATTATTTTTATCGAAGAGATATAAGTAAAGGCATATCAAGCATAAATTATCAACAAAATGAGAGTATAATGGAAATATTTAAAGTTACTGACACATTAATTCAAGATGTAATTAATACTGGAAAATATGAAGAATATGAGGAAACACTAAATCTAATATGTATTTCCTATATATTAAAAAGAGTAGAAGAATTAGAAAATTGGAGTTGTAGTCAAGAAGAAAAACAAAATATTAAAGAAATAATATTTAAAAACATTTATGCAAGATATGGAAAATTAAATTGTTATGATACAACGCAATTATATTCGAAAGTTTCATTTAAAATTATTGAAGAATATACAACGTATTGTAATAATTTAAAACAAACAAAATCAATTTAATAAAAATAATATCATCTTTTATAAAGAAATAACTATAACTTGTGCTTTTTAAATGATTATGATAGAGTATAACTTACTTAAAGGGGAATAAATATGTTTTGGAGTAAATTATTTAAAAAGAAAAATAAAATATTTAATACAGAATTAGTTAACAATGTCTATTCTAAAATGCCTTCATCTGAAGAATTAACAAGTGAAGAACAAGAATATGTTAATAACTTAAAAGAAGAATATTTAAACTTTTACGAAAAAGAAGATAATTATATTAATTTAGATAGTGAGTTATTTAATGAAATAAAAATGTATCAAGAATTAGCCCTAGATATTATGCATAATGAACATTTTGGTAATATTGTTAATTCAATAATAGATAGTAAAAAATTAGTATATTATTCTCATAAAATAACGGAAATAAATAATACTTTAAAATATAAATATATTGCCTTAAACGAATTAAGAAAAGATAAAAAACATCTTGCTAAACATATGGGGTTATATGTCTTAGGCAAAAGAAAAATAAACATATTAAAAGCTTTAGATCATCAAATGAACATTATAAACAATATGCTTATTATTGCTAATCAAAAAATAACTGATTACTGTGCCTGTGCAATTGCAAACTATCCAAAAAATATAGATGAAACCACTAAAAAAGAATTAAATGATAGATATATTGAAGTAGAGAAAGATTATCAAGATTTATTTAATTCATCAATTACTTTAAACGATAATACATCAATCGTAGATAAAACAACATATATGGAAATATTAATAGATAAATTTGTATATGAAAATGAAGATTTAATAAATAAATTAAAAGAACAACTAGATCTAATTGCAAATAGTGAAATTAAAGATAAAACTATGCAGCAAGAAATAATAGATAATTTAATGAAAATCAAAATGTATTATAATATATTCTATAAATATGGCAGAAATATAATCGAAGAAAAAGACTTTAAAGATTTATATCAAATAATATTTAATGTATATACGTATTTTCCTCTAAACTGTTCATCATTTAATGTTTATTATGTGGATGGACCTGTAACAAAAGAAGAAGCAAAATTTTATAGGCAAATTATTGAATCAAAAGTAGAAATACTTAAAATGAAGCAGTCACCAATATTTAAAAGTAATAAAACATATCCTGATAGTATCGTTGATAGTGTTTTATATGAAATTGATTATAAGTCAGTAATAGCTAAAGACTATGATATGTATCCTAATCCATATTATGCTGCTGATACTCGAAATGAAAGGATTATATCTATTCATTTAGAAATGTTATTATCTTTGGACTATGAAGATGGACTAGTAAATTATTTCAATAATTTAAAAAAATATTTTTTTCCTGTAACTGTGTTAAATTATAAAGTCAATAAACTTGATTATTTAAAATTGGCTTTAGGCATAAAAAAATTGTATGATATTAATACTAAAAATATTAAAAACGATAATGATGCTATAAACTTTAAAATTAGTCATTTTATAAATTATTATAATTGTAAAAAACATTTATTTGATTTATACGAATTAATATGTAAACCAGATTTTAATATGATACCTAATGTATTATTTGATTTTGAACAAGGAACACTAAATAAAAATATTATAGACTTATATTATTATGATAAAAATAGACCAATATCTTTTAATCCCGAAAACAAAGATTTTCATTTCTTAATGAATGAAAACAAAAATATTACATTCACAATTCCTGAGAATACAAAATCTATTAATTTATTATTTATAATAACCAATAAAGAATTAAGAAATATATCAGGTAAATGTAAAGTAATAATACCTAACAATTTTAAAGATTTAAAAATCAATGTTCTTGAAGATAAATACTTAAATAATTTTACACAAAGAAAAATAGGAAATTTATATGATTTCTTTGCTCAAATAGGGCAAAGCATAATACTAAAAGAAGATGCGTTTTTGTTTATAGACGAAGAAGTTAAAATTAATTATGATTTTGAAAGTATTTTTCATAATTTAATAGAAATAATTGAAAAATATAGACTAATAATAGAACAAGAATGTAATTTTTCGTATTTATGGCTTGATATTTTTAAGGATATATCTTTAATTGATAATGATAATAAAATTCATAAATTAGAAGATTATTTTCCTTATAATGCATGGGTAGATTTGGAATTAAATTCAAAAACTAGTGAATACTATTATAAAAAAGCTTATAAATCATTTGAAACAGCAATTCATAATTATTTCTTTATTAAATATGCTAATAATGTTGTGAAAAGTTATTTAAAGAAATGATAATATATGAATTTGAATAGTTTTATAAATAATAAACATTTTACATTTTATAGTCAATTTGATAGAATATAGTTGTGATTTTATGAAGAAATATCAAAGATGGACATATATTATATGTGCTATTATAATTTTTATTTTAATTATAGCAATGCTAATAATTCACACATTTAGTTATTAAAAGGAAATTATAAAAATAAAAGTATTATGGATAAAATAAATAACAAATAGTTTAAATAAAGTCTTACAATGTCAAAAGTAAGGCTTTTATATTGATTTAATAACAAATGTTTGCTATAATACAAGCATATAAAAAGAGGGGGGAATACATATGGCAAGAAAATCACAAACAATTTATGGATATTTTAATGAATATTCCAAAGAAATGATAGATAAGGTCATATCAAATTTAAGTACAGAGGAAAAAGAATTATTAACCATTAGATACGGTGAAGATTTACATAATCCATGTCCAAAAGAAGAATGGAATAATAATAAAAATCATTATCAATTTTATAAGCTTTTGTTGCCAAAAATTGGGACACTATTAGAGGTTGAAAAAGAAAAAGATATAGTTAAAGAAAACGAAGAAAATAAAGATATTGTTCAAGAAAGCATAAAAGAAGATACTAAAAAAGTAGAAATATCTTCAATTCCGGCTTATACTATTTATGATTTAAATAATTACAAAGTATTGATTGATTTAATAAATAAAAATGTTTCTAATGTAGATATATGTAAGCAGCTAAATATTACTTTTTCTGAATTAACAGTAAAGTTATTAGAACTTAAGAATTTAGGTATAGCATGTCAAAAAAATTATTATTCTAATGGTACAATTAAATATATTCCCGCTTCAGAATTAGGATCATTATCAAAATCAAATAATAAAAATTTAGAAGCAACAATCATTACAGATATAAATGAAGAAGAAATAAAAATTCTTGCTACAGCTGATTTTCATTATTGTAATAAATTGTGTCGTCAAGATTTAGTAGCAAAAGCTTTTGAATATTGTGTTCAAAATAAAATACATATTATTATGTGTGCAGGTGACTTACTTGATGGAACATTTCCTCCAGAAAATCAAACTATTACAGAACCTTATGAACAAGTTAAATATTTTATAGAAAATTATCCTCATGATGATTCTATTTTAACTTTTGCTGTAGGAGGAAATCATGATATATCAGTGCTAAATAGTTCTTATATTGATTTACGATATGCTGCAACAAATTATCGCCCTGATATAATAATCCCCGGTTATGCCAATAGTATTATCAATATAAAAAATGACGAAATTCTATTGTGTCATCATGTAGATAATGTTAAAAAAACATTAACAAAACATACCATTTTATTGCATGGTCATTCTCATAAATTTAAAATTAAAGATGTTTATAATAATGGTCCATTAGAAATATGGGGTCCAAGTTTATCAAATATTTTACAGATCATGCCAACAGTTTTAGAAATGACATTAAAATTTAAAAACGGGATTATTAGCCAAGTAACTATTAAGCAAGTTATATTAGAAAATAATCCAATCGTTTTAGGAGAATACAATTATTACAAAGATAATAATTTAAAAGATGAACATATATTTAATACTGAAGATTATAAAAATGGCAATGTAATAAATCAAGAAAATAAGTTTGGTGACGATTTTGAAAGATCAACAATGTCTCAAATTGAAAAATTCAATAAAAGATATAAATTGTAAAATTATAAAGATCCTTTAAATAAGGATTTTTTTAATTTGCTCAAAATAAACATAAAAAATTTTGACAAATTTAGCACTCATATATTGACAAGTGCTAAGCATAATATTATAATGATATTAGCATTCAGGAAAAATGAGTGCTAATAAAAGGGAGTGATTAAATGAATAATCGCCAGAACGAACTTTTAAAATTGATTGTCGAAACATATATCAATACAATTAGACCTGTCGGATCAAAAAGTTTAGTAAAAAAACTTAAATGTTCTAGTGCAACAATTCGTAATGATATGGCATTCTTAGAAAGTTTAGGTTATTTAGAAAAAACTCACACATCTAGCGGACGTATTCCTTCAGAAGCAGGATACAAATATTATGTCGATAATTTAATGAAACCAAAAGAATTAACTGGAGAAGAAGTATTAAAATTACAAACTATTTTAAATAATAAGAATTTACCAGTAAGTGATTGTATTATAAAATGTATGGAAATCATTAGCGATATTACTAATTACACAACAGTCATATTAGGTAAAGAAAGTGAAAATAATACCTTAAAGCAAATAAGTATTATTCCATTAGATACAAATAAAATAGTTGCCGTAGTTGTTACATCTTCAGGACATGTTGAAAATAAACAATTTATTATCCCAAACAATATAAGTATAAATGAATTAGTTAAGACAAGCGAACTAATTAATAAAGAATTATTTGGAACTAAATTATCAAGCATTAATGAAAAATTAGAATTTAAAATAAAACCAGTAATTGCAAAAAAAATAAAAGAACATGAAGCAATTATGAGATTATTTAAAGAAGCTTTTGAAGATTTCACTGTAAAAAATTTTGATATTCTATTTCAAGGCAAAACTAACATTTTAAAGCAGCCAGAATATGACGAACCAGATAAGATAAAAGGAATGATCAGTAAGCTTGAAAATATTGAATTAGTAAAGAAGATTGAAACAGATGATGAAGGAATTAACATATACATTGGTGAAGAAAATGAATTTGATCCAAATGTAACTGTTATTAAAACTAGTTATAATATTGCAGGAGAAGAAGGAACGATTGCTATAATAGGTCCAAAAAGAATGGAATACGATAAAGTAGTTACACTTCTTAACTACTTAAAAAGTTACTTAGAAAGGTGATTCAAATGGAAAAAGAACACAAAAAGAAAAATGTAGTAGAAGAAGAAGCAAAAGAGAAAAATGAAAAACATGAAAACAAACACAATGAACTGCAAAAAGAAATTGAAGAATTAAAAATCAAATTGTCTGAAGAGCAAGCCAAATCAATGCGAATTCAAGCCGAAATGATGAACTTTAAAAGAAGAAAAGAAGATGAAATAGCAAATATTTATAAGTATTCAAATGAAGAATTAATTGAAGATTTGTTGCCAACTATTGATAACTTTGAAAGAGCATTAAAAGCCGAAATATCAGATGAAGCAAGTGATGAAGTAAAAAAATATCTAGAAGGATTTAAAATGATTTATACAAATTTGATTAAGTTGCTTACTGATTTAGGTGTTAAAGAAATAGAAGCATCAGGAATTGAATTTGATCCAAATTATCATCAAGCCGTTTTAACTGAAAAAGATGAGAATAAGCCTTCAAATGTAATATTAGAAGTATTGCAAAAAGGATACATCTATAAAGATAAAGTAATTCGTCCAGCAATGGTTAAAGTTAATGAGTAAATTTATAAGGAAGTTTTTTAAATGAATATTGAAAACGAAATAAATAATCTAATGAATGAAATAAATGATGATTATAGTGAAAACTATGCAAATTGTTTAATGTTAATGGTTAAATTAAGATCATACGAAGAAAATGATATAGAATATAATAATGTATATCAAGAATTTTCTAAAACATTTATTAAATTAAGTAAAGAAGAACAAGATTCCTTAAGAAGAATTTATGAATTAGATGAAGCTATTGCATTTGAAATAGAACAAACTAATGAAAAACAATATGATTATGATTTAAAAAATAAAATAAAAAATGAAAAAATTAATTCTGCTCACAGAAGATAAATAAGAAAGGAAATGATTAATTATGAGTAAAATTATAGGTATAGATTTAGGAACAACAAACAGTTGTGTAGCTGTTTTAGAAGGTGGAGAACCAAAAGTTATTGTTAACCCTGAAGGCGACAGAACAACTCCATCAGTAGTTGCTAGTAAAAAAGGAGAAATCCTAGTAGGTGTTACTGCTAAAAGACAAGCTGTAACAAATCCCGAAAACACAATTAGTTCAATTAAAAGACATATGGGAACTGATTATAAAGTTGAAATGGATGGTAAAAAATACACTCCAGAAGAAATTAGTGCAAAAATTTTAATGAAATTAAAAGCTGATGCTGAAGCATATTTAGGAGAAAAAGTTACAAAAGCTGTTATAACAGTTCCAGCATATTTTAACGACGCTCAAAGACAAGCAACAAAAAATGCTGGTAAAATAGCAGGCTTGGAAGTAGAAAGAATTATCAATGAACCAACTGCTGCAAGTTTAGCATATGGTCTTGATAAGCAAGATAAACAAGAAACTGTATTAGTTTACGATTTAGGTGGTGGTACCTTTGATGTATCTATCCTTGAATTAGGTGATGGTGTATTCGAAGTTAAAGCAACAAGTGGTAATAACCATTTAGGTGGAGATGACTTTGATAAATGCATTATGGATTATCTAGTATCTGAATTCAAGAAAGAAAACGGAATTGATCTATCTAAAGATAAAATGGCAATGCAAAGAATTAAAGATGCTGCCGAAAAAGCTAAGAAAGATTTAAGTGGTATGTCTACAACAAATATCAACTTACCATTTATTACTCAAACTGAAAGTGGACCAGTTCATATGGATATCAACTTATCAAAAGCTAAATTTGAAGACTTGTGTCGTGACTTATTTGATTCAACATTAGAACCAGTTCGTAAAGCCTTAAAAGATGCAAATCTTAAAGCATCAGATATTGATGAAGTAATCCTAGTTGGTGGATCAACTCGTATTCCTTACATTCAAGATTTAGTTAAAAAAGAATTAGGAAAAGAACCAAATAAGAGTGTTAACCCTGATGAAGTAGTTGCTATGGGTGCTGCTATTCAAGGTGGAGTTTTAACTGGAGAAGTTAATGACTTAGTATTATTAGATGTTACACCATTATCACTTGGTATCGAAACTTTAGGTGATGTAATGACTGTATTAATTCCAAGAAATACAACAATTCCAACAAGTAAATCACAAGTGTTCTCAACAGCTCAAGATAACCAACCAGCCGTAGATATTCATGTATTACAAGGTGAAAGAACAATGGCTGCTGATAATAAAACCCTTGGAAGATTCCAATTACTAAATATTCCACCAGCACCAAGAGGAGTTCCTCAAATTGAAGTAACATTTGATATTGATGCTAACGGAATAGTTAATGTAAAAGCAAAAGACTTAGGAACTAATAAAGAACAATCAATAACTATTACATCAAATACAAATTTAACTGATGAAGAAATTGATAAAATGATGAAAGAAGCTGAAGCTAATAAAGAAGCTGATGAAAAACGTAAGGCTGAAGCAGATGCCCGTAATGAAGCAGATCAAACAATATTTGCCTGTGAAAAAGCAGTTAAAGATTTAGGTGAAAAATTAACTGATACTGAAAAGAAAGAAACCGAAGATTTAATTGCTGACTTAAAGAAAGCTTTAGAAGGAACAGATGTTGATGCAATAAAAGATAAAACAAAAGCATTAAATGACAAAGCAATGGCACTAGCAACTAAAGTTTATGAAGAAGCTGCTAAAACAGCTGAAGCAAATAAAAATAATAATTCATCAGACAAAAATGATGGTGCTGAAGAAGCCGAATTTGTAAACAAAGACTAATTAGTAAAGCAAAAAGTTCTAGTTATTGCTAGAACTTTTAACTAATTATGATAAAAAATATAAATAAAAGGGTAATTTATGATAAAACAAAAAACAAGAAATGAAATAGATGATAAATATAAATGGGATTTAACTGCAATATTTAAAACTGATGAAGAGTTTTTAAAAGAATTAGATAAAAGTAAAGATTTAACAAGTGAAATTATTAAGTTTAAAGGTCATATATTAGATAGTTCTGATTCACTTTATGATTATTTTAAAATAAGTGAAAAAATAGAAAGAAAACTATATAAATTATATTATTATGCTAATTTAAAGCATGATGAAGATACTACTAATCCTAAATATCAAGAATATTATCAAAAAATTCAAAAAATATTAACAAAATATTCTGAAGATACATCTTTTGTAGCTCCAGAAATGATGAAGAAAGACTATAATTATGTCAAAAAATTAATTGAAGAAAATAGTAAGTTGAAAGATTATGAACATAATTTAGAAGATTTTTATCGTTATAAAGAACATACGTTAACGGATAAAGAAGAAAAAATATTAAGTACTCTATCAGATGTATTAGGCAAAAATGCTGAGACATTTGAATCTTTAACTGATAGTGATTTAAAATTTGGTAATATAAAAGATGAAAATGGTAAAATGATTGAATTTACTGAAAGTAATTGGAGTAAAATTGCCAGATCTCCATCAATAAATATTCGAAAAAAAGGATTTAAATTATTATACAAAAGATATGCTGAATTTAAAAACACATTAGCAAGCACGTTTGCTGGTAATGTTGATGTATTAATAAATTTAGCTAAAATAAGAAATTTTTCATCGTCACTAGAAGCATCCTTATTTGATGATGCAATTAGTAAAGAAGTATATATAAATGTAATTAACACAGTTAAAAATAATTTAGAACCTCTTTATAACTATTATAATTTAAAGAAAGAATGCTTAGGATTAGATAAAATGCATTTATATGATATATATGTTGATTTAAAGCAAGATTATAATCGTGAATTTACATTTGAAGAAGCAAAAGATTTAGTATTTAAAGCATTAAAACCACTAGGAGAAGACTACTTAAGCATACTACAAAAAGCTTTTAATAAAAAATGGATTGATGTATATAACAATATTGGAAAAAGAAGTGGGGCCTATTCAAGCGGATTTTACGATACCTATCCTTATGTTCTTCTTAATTTTGAAGGAAAATTAGATGATGTATCAACACTTGCTCATGAATTAGGACATTCAGTTCATACTTATCTATCATGCTATAACAACACGTATAATAATTCAAGTTATAAAATATTTGTAGCTGAAGTAGCTTCAACTGTTAACGAAATGCTATTAAGATTATATCTACTTAATAATTCTAAAAATGATAATGAAAAATTATATATATTAAATCAAATCATGGAACTATTTAAATCTACAATTTATCGTCAAACTATGTTTGCTGAATTTGAAATGAATATGCATAATTTAAGAAGTAATGGTGAAGCACTAACATATGAATTATTATGCCAAAAATATTATGATTTAAATAAAATCTATTTTGGTAAAAACGTCATAGTTGATAAAGAAATAATGTATGAATGGGAAAGAATTCCACATTTCTATTATGATTTCTATGTTTATAAATATGTTATTGGTCTTGCATGTGCATGTAAAATTGCTAATGGCATTTATAATAAAGTTCCAAATGCTTTAGAAAATTATAAAAAGTTTTTAAAAAGTGGTGGTTCAAATTACCCAAGTGAAGAATTAAAATACGCAGGAATAGATATTACTAAACCTGATGTATTAATAGATGCAATAAATTTCTTTGATGAAACAGTTAAAGAGTATCAAAAAATATTAAGAAAGAGGTAATAAAATGGCTAAAAAGGATTATTATGAAACATTAGGTGTATCTAAAACAGCTACCGATGCAGAAATTAAAAGTGCATTCAGAAAAATGGCTAAACAATACCATCCAGATGTAAATAAAGAACCTGGTGCTGCTGAAAAATTTAAAGAAATATCTGAAGCCTATAGTGTTCTATCTGATGAAAATAAGCGTAAAATGTATGATCAATATGGAGCTGATGCCGTAAATAATGCTGGTCAAGGTGGTGCCGGAGGATTTAATGGTTTCGGTGGATTTCAAGGCGGATTTGGAGATTTTTCTGGATTTGGTTTTGGGCAAGATGATTTAGAAGACATTATTAGTTCATTCTTTGGTGGAAATTCATCCAAATCAAGAAAAGCAGGAGCCACTAAAGGTGAAGATTCACTAGTAAGAATTAACTTAACATTTGATGAAGCAGTATTTGGCTGTGAAAAATCATTTAAAATAAGTTTAAATACTATGTGTTCTGATTGTAATGGTAAAGGTGGTTTAAATTCCCATACATGTTCAAAATGTAATGGTAAAGGTCGTATTCTTTCACAACAAAGAACATTGTTTGGTGTAACTACAGTTCAAACGGTATGTCCAAATTGTCATGGTACTGGCGAAGAATTTGCTAAAACATGTTCAACATGTCGTGGTACAGGAAGATGTAAAGGTGAAAAAACAATTACATTAAGAGTTCCATCAGGTGTTGCATCAGGTGATCAAATGCGTATGGCTGGAAAAGGTTCAGCAGGAACTAATGGTGGACCAAATGGCGATATATATATTGAATTTGCAGTTAAAGAACACCCATTATTTGTTAGAGATGGACGAAATATTATTTTAGAAGTTCCTCTTACAATTACAGAAGCTGTTCTTGGCTGCATAAAAGTAATTCCAACCATAAATGGTAAAACTAAAATTGAAATTGATGCTGGAATTCAAAATGGCGAAGAATTAAAACTTCGAGGAAAAGGAATAACTGAAGAACGTACCGGTAAAACCGGAGATATGATTATCAAAACCAAAATTGTTATTCCTAAAAAATTAGATCGAACTCAAAAAGCATTATTTAAAGATTTAAATGAAACAGATTTAACAAATAACGAAGAAATTAAAAAGTTTAATAAATATCTATAATCAGAGTTTATTAAACTTTTTATATTTGATATAATTTAGTAGTACAAGAAAGTAGTTGATTATTAGCATGGAACAAATAAAAAAATGGTTTAAAGAAAATTTATTATTTACTATATTACTTTTAATAATTATCATAATTAGAATATTTTTTTATTCACCAATTAGAGTAAATGGCAGCAGCATGTATCCAACCTTACAAGATAAAGAATTTATGATATTAAATAAAATCGGTTTACAAAAAGGAATTAATCGCTTTGATATAGTAGTTGTTGAATCAAATGGAAAATACATTATAAAGAGAGTAATTGGGCTTCCTGGTGAATCAGTTATGTATAATGATAATAAATTATATATTAACGGTAAAGTAGTTGAAGATAATTATTCAAAAAGTGAAACTGAAAATTTTGAAAATGTTATACTAAAAGATAATGAATACTTTGTAATGGGGGATAATAGGGAAGTATCTAAAGACAGCCGTGTAATAGGACCAGTAAATATCAAAAATATTAAAGGAAAAACTAATTTAGTAATTTTTCCATTTAATAAAATAGGAATTGTTGAATGAAAAACTATATTTTAAACATATATTCTAATTACTTATTAGCAGAAGAAATAAATAAAATAGTTTCCAAAGAAGATAACATTATTAATTTAAATTATGATGATTTAAAAATAGATGATGTTATCCTAGAATGTTCGTATTATTCTTTAATTGATACTTCAAAATGTGTAATTGTAAAGAATTTTAAACTAAATGAAGAAGCCCGTAAATTAATAAATTATTTAGAAAATCCCAACAAAGATGTCAAACTAGTATTAATATGCAATAACTATGATAAACGAAATAAAATATATAAAGATATAAAAGATAAAATCAATATTGTCGAAATAAAAGGACTAAAACCAAATGAAATAATAACTAAAATAAATAATTACTGTAAAGAAAAGAAAATAAAAATAGGTTATAATGATATAAATTATTTATTAGATAAAAATCAAAATGATTTAGATTTAGTTATAAGTGAAATAAACAAATTAAGTATAATTTCAAATAATATCACAATAGATACAATTAACACTTACGGCTCATTTATTCCAAATGATGATAGTTTCGAATTATGTGATGCTATAGTTGAAAAGAAAATAAAAGAGATTACTCCATTACTTAATGAATTTATTGAAGCTAGAAAAGAAGTAATTCCTTTTATTGCCTTACTTGCAATGCAATATAGGTATATTTATGCCTGTAAGATAACTAATAAATCACCAGATTATTTAATGAAATTATTTAACGTAAGTAGTGATTACCCCTTTGTTAAAGCAAAAGGTCGTACAAGTAAATATAGTAATCAAGAACTAAAAGAAATACTTATAAATTTGGCAAAAGCAGATTTAGATTTAAAATCTACTGATAAAGATAAATATAATATTTTAAAAACATTCATAAGCAGTGTTATAGTATAAAAAGGATGGTAAAAATGGAAACACAAGAAATTAAATTAGATGACAAAAAAATTAATATCGTAATTAAATTAAATGGAGAATATCCTGCAGATATTGATATCGATGACAATAACAATCAAGATGATAATATAAATAATGGTGAATCTCATGAATAATCCAGTAGAAATTGAAGATTTTTTAAAATATTATGCAAAAATATATAAACAAAATCCAAATTTACCAATTGTAAGAGATACCATTTATTACGGGTTAGCAACTTATGGAATAAGTGAAGAAGAAAAACAAAACAAAAGCATTAAATATATGTTTCCTAATTGGATAAATCATTTTCAAAATACTAACTTACATGTTTTTGAAAGTGATATGCAAAAAGGTTTTCTTCAATTTCATACATCAACCGGAAGAAATACTGAAGGTCATGTAAAAATATATGTAACATTTTCTAAGGAAGACATGGAATCTTGTGTAATTCGTATATTTGATTACATTAATCAAAATAATTTTGCAACATATTCGAAAGTATCAGATGTCGTTAGATCAGATTCAGTAGTTTTAAGAACGGTTAATCCAGATGAAGCAGATAAAGTCATTAATTTTATCAATAATGATCCATATCTATCTAGTAAAGCACGTAAAACAAATCCATTTTTGATGAAATCAGGAGTAGTTGGAATTGCAAGTGATAAAAAATTAAGTTATAATTCCACACTCGCTTATCTTATAACTAAATATTTTAAGGAAACAACTAATTACGATAATGTAAGTTATAATGATTTTAAAAGATTTTCTCAAAAGTATTTTAATGATGTCTTTATAAATCAAACTAAATTAGAAGATTTTATTTATGATGAAGAATTTCTAATAAACAAAAAACGCTTTAATTATGATGGAGAAGCTCTAGCAAATTTTTATGAAGTATTTAGATTAATAAATATGTCCTTAAATGATTACACAAATATGAATGATTTTTATAATCATGTACTAATAACTCAAAATAAAGAATCATCTCAAAGATTGTCAAAATATTATGATATAAGTATTCGAAATCTTGAAAATAAACCTATAGCAAATAACATAAATAAAAAAGAATTATTAGATCAGTACATTAGATATGCTATAAAAAAATATAACGGTGTTGATAATACACTAAATTATTTAAAAACATATATAAATGGTAATCCAAATGCAATTACAAGAGATAATAATTTTAGAGCTACTTTTGCTAAAAATTTATCACCTAAAGAAGTTATAAATATAGCAAATGGAAATATTGAAAGTTATGTTCAAAGTTTTATGCCAAATCGAATAGTTAAAAGTGATAATCTTCATGAACTATTTATAGCATCAATTACTGCCACATATAATAAATATGGTTTTAATCACGCTAAAGTTGCATTAACAGCATTAATTACTAAAAATGATGCTTGTCATATTACCAATGGTAATCAAAACTATCGTAATAGATTATTAAAATATAGTTATGAAGAAATATTAAAAGAATTTAAAGATTTAACTAAAGATTACATTCCAAATAATAATCAAGATGTTTATAGTTATACATTACTTACTATTTTAAGAAAAAAATATAATAATGTAAGTAATAAAGAAAATATTTCAAATAATCCATCTAATAATTCATCCATAGAAAAACTTCCATATTATTTACAAAAAGTAATAAAAATAATTGCAGAAAATAGCGATATTAATTTAACAAATAAACTAGTACAAGAATTACTTCAAGGTAATATAAGTAGTCTAGCAAATATTCATGATGAAGATTTTGATATACTAAAAAATTATCGACAAGTAGAAATTCAAAACGCTATGTATGCCTTAACAAAAGGATATAGCCATGATTCAAATCAAAGTCTAATAAACTATATATGTACATTAAATTTAGAGTCTAAAATTTCTGATAAACATATTTAAAAAAGTTATTGTAAAGAAAGCAATAACTTTTTATTCATTTTCTAATATATTTTTCACTTTTTCTGTATTTTTGAAATTTAATTTAGCAATCTTGCTAAGTTCATTCACACCATATTTTTTTGCAATCATAGCAGCTTGTTTATCAACCTCTGGTCCAGCACCCTTTTTTATAAATATTTGATATTTTTCTTCAATCTTTTTCATTTCCATTAAAAATACATATCTACATATTATTGAAGAAACTGCAACTGCATAGCATTTATCTTCCGCCTTAGTAGTAAAAGTAATATTTTTATAAACTTCCTTAGCATCTTTTATATATTCAAAATAATTTTTAGGAAAGCAAAATTGATCAACAACTACATATTTAACATCGTCATAATTATTTTTAACCATATTAACAAGAACCTTATTATGTAATATTGCTTTAATTTTATTCATATTAGTAGGATACTTATTATAAGTTTGATTATCTAAAATATAAGTAGAGTGGGGAATAGTCTTAATTAATTTAGGTCCAATCTTAAGAATAATATCATCAGTAATTTTTTTACTATCTTTAACACCTAAATTCATTAATTCCTTAATATTTTCCTTACTTACATATGAGGCTGTAACAACAATTGGTCCAAAATAATCACCAGTTCCAACCTCATCTGAACCAATAGTAGCAACATCCCTAAATCTCAAATCAGTTTCTTCTTTAACTTTATCTTTCTTCTTATCTTCATTCTTTTTAAGTTCACTATCAATATTACGTTTATTTAAACTCATTTCTAAATCTTTCCAAATTTGAGCCTCGATATCAGCACTATTGCCTTGAAAAACAACCTTTCCTGAATTATAAAGAGTTATATTTGTATCTGCATCATCTGCTTGAAATATAGCATAAGGAGGCGTTTTTTGTCTTCTTTTATCCGCATAAAAACTAATCATTCTATTTTTTACATTGTCACTTACTGTAAATACAATTGTCATAAACATCACCAACTTCATAATACCATAACTTTTTAATTATTTCTTTATTTTTTTAAGTAATTATAATATAATTAAACTAGGAGTGTAAAAAATGAATATATTAGACTATTTAATATTAATAATTATTATTTTAGGTGCCCTATATGGATATAAAAGAGGCTTTATTGGTTCATTAATTAATTTTATTGGAACAATAGTAGTAATTATCCTAGCGTTTTACTTAAAGAATCCAATATCTGTATTCTTATATGAACATTTTCCATTCTTTAAAATAAGTGGTTTTTATAGTGGTATAAGTGTTTATAATATTTTAATTTATGAAGGTATCAGTTTTCTTATCACATTATCAATATTAAGCTTTATCTTTAAAATTATTTCTAAAATAACTGGATTAGTTGGTAAATTAACACTTGGAATATTTTCTGAAGGTTTAATAGGCAGGATATTAGGTTTAATATTTGGTTTATTTCAAGGATTTCTAATCGCATTTTTCATCTGTTTCTTATTTAGTACTTTTGCCAACACAGCCAAAATATATCAAGAATCAAAATATGGTAACCAAATAGTATCTAAAACACCATTTTTATCAGATATAGTAGAAAAAACATATTTATCAATTAAAAATGTCTATGATATTACATTAGAATATCAAAATAGTAGTGATAAAGAAGAAGCTAATAAAAAATGTTTAGAAGTACTACTAAAATATGAGATAATCTCTAAGGAATCAGCTGAAAAACTAAATAATAACGGAAAATTAAATATTAAAAATATCAAAGATGTTATAAATAATAGTCAAAATAATGATAATAATAATGAGGAGGAATAAAAATGATAGAATATTTAAGTAATCAAAAATTAGAAGATGTTTTAACAGATGAATTAACAATTGTAGATTTTTTTGCTAATTGGTGTTCACCTTGTAAAATGATTGGTATGGAATTAGAAGAGTTACCAAACAAAATAATTAAAGTTGATGTTGATACTCACGGAGATCTTGCACAAAGTCACGGTGTGATGAGCATTCCTACAGTTGAAATATACAAAAACAAAAAGATGGTTACTCATTTTGTTGGATTTAAAACAAAAGAAGAAATAGAAGAAATTATTAAAGAATATAAATAAATATTTAGATAAAATAAATATTTATTTTTTTGTTCTAACATTTAACAAATGTACGGTTTTTTATTGACTAATATAACCTTACGAAATATAATAATAAACATGGGTTATAAAATAGAAATATTATAATTAGTTAGGAATAATTACTAAATATTTGTTCATTAATTAATTTATTTTCTTTTATAAAAGATGAAAATATGATAATATAAACGTAGTTAAGAGGAGTGCATAAAATATGAATTTAAAAGATCTATATATTAATTATTTTGTAAGCAAAGGACATAAACAAATCCCATCAGCGCCAGTAGTACCAGAAAATGATGCAAGTGTTTTATTTAATACTGCTGGAATGCAACCATTAATTCCTTATTTAATGGGAAAAGAACATCCTTATGGTAAAAGATTAACTGATTATCAAAAATGCGTTAGAACTAATGATTTAGATTCAGTTGGAGATGAAACACATCACACATTCTTTGAAATGTTAGGAAATTGGTCTTTAGGTGATTATTTTAAAAATGAATCAATTGAATACAGTTTTGAATTTTTAACCAAAGTATTAAATATTGATGTTGAAAGATTAGCCGTAACCGTATTTGCTGGTGATGATAAAATTTCTAAAGATACTATATCTGCCAATAAATGGATTGAGTTAGGTATTAATCCTAAAAAGATTGCTTATTTAGGCGAAGAAGATAATTTCTGGATTGCCGGAGAAAGTGGACCATGTGGTTCAGATACTGAAATATTCTATTTTAGATCAAATGATGAAATACCAAACTTTTTTGACCCAAGTGATAATAGATGGGTTGAAATTTGGAATAACGTATTCATGCAATATTTTAAAGATGAAGATGGAAACGTTACTGAACTTCCTAAAAAGAACGTGGATACAGGTATGGGAGTTGAAAGAGTAGCAGCTATACTAGAAGGTGTAAATGACAACTACTTATCATCAGTTTGGATAGATGTAATTAAGTTAATCGAACAAATTTCTAATAAAAAATATGAAGAAAATAAAAAAGATATTAGAATTATAGCTGATCACATTAGAACAGCAACCTTTATCTTAGGAGATAACGCTAAAATAGTTCCTTCAAATACCGATAGAGGCTATATTTTAAGAAGACTAATTAGACGTGCCATAAGATGTGCTAGAAACCTAGGAATTGATAATAATACTAACTGGGAAGAGCAAATTGCTAATTTGATTATTCAAAAATATGCTAAATATTATGATGAATTATCTAATAATAAAGAATTTATAATTACTGAACTAGCAAAAGAAAAATCTAAATTTAGTAAAACATTAGAAAAAGGCTTAAGAGTATTTGAAAAAGAAACTCAAAATGTTAAAACAATTGATAAAGATTTAGCGTTCAAATTATATGATACATTTGGTTTTCCTATTGAATTAACAGAAGAACTAGCTAAAGAAAAGAATTTAGAAGTAGATATAGAAGGATTTAAAGAAAAATTTAAAGCCCATCAAGAATTATCAAGAACTGCTTCTAAAGGTATGTTTAAAGGAGGATTAGCAGGAGATTCTAAAATAGAAACAAGATATCATACAGCTACGCATTTACTAAATGCTGCCCTTAAAAAAGTGTTAAATGAAAACGTTCATCAAAAAGGTTCAAACATCACAAATGAAAGAATGCGTTTCGACTTCTCATTTGATCGTAAACTAACTAAAGAAGAATTAGAACAAGCCCAAAATCTAGTAAATGAATGGATTCAAAGAGATTTAATTGTAACAATCACTGAAGAAAACAAAATAGATGCAGTTAATAGTGGTGCCGAAGCAATGTTTATCGAAAGATATCCTGATATCGTAACAGTTTATACAATAAGTGATAAAACAACTGGAGAAGTCGTATCTAAAGAAATTTGTATGGGGCCACATGTTGAACATACAAGTGAAATTGGCAAATTTAAAATAGTAAAAGAAGAAGCATCCTCTGCTGGAGTAAGACGTATTAAAGCAGTAATTGAATAAAAATGTAAAATTAGTGTAAAGTTTAATAAAATAAAAAGTAAAATGGTACAAGATGGGTAATAAGTATATATAGGAGGTAAAGAAATTATGAAAAATATAAACTTGCTAAATCCTTATTCATTCCATTATTTATGGAAAAATGAAACAGGTAAAAAATTTATTTGTGCTTTAGCAAACGAAATAATTAATGATAATGAAGATTATATACTTTTACCCTTTGTTAATGATAATTTAAACAACGTAAGAAGTTATGTAATTTTAGAATCAAAAACAAAATTATTATTTATTGATTTCAACTTCAAAGAAAATGATAATTTATTAAAAACTGATTTATTATTAATGAAGTATCTAAGACATACAAATAAAAAAACTGTTAAATTAATCATAGTTAATGATTATAATGGTGTGAATAATGAAATAGACAATATTATTGATATTTACAATAATAATGAGATTAGTCAAAATTGTAAATTGCTTTATGCTAAAAAATATAAAGAACAATCTTTAATTAATAAAGATATTGCTGATATTTTAAATAGCATGAATGATGATGAATATAAAATCTATCTGCATGAAAATATGTTAAAAGATAGAATATAAAGGAATGTGATAAAACATGCAAAACATCCGTAACTTTTGTATAATTGCTCATATCGATCACGGTAAAAGTACATTAGCCGATCGAATTTTAGAACTTACTGGAGCTGTATCAAAAAGAGAACTAAAAGAACAAATGCTTGATTCAATGGATATTGAAAGAGAAAGAGGCATTACAATTAAGTTAAATACTGTAAATTTAAATTATAAAGGATATGAATTTAATTTAATAGATACCCCAGGACATGTCGATTTTTCCTATGAAGTTTCAAGGAGCTTAGCAGCTTGTGATGGAGCGATTCTAGTCGTAGATGCAACTCAAGGAATCGAAGCTCAAACACTTGCTAATTTATATCTAGCCTTAAATCATAATTTAACAATTATTCCAGTAATTAATAAAATTGATTTACCAAATGCTGATGTTCCCAAAGTAACAGCTGAATTAGTAAAAGTTCTTGGTTTTAAGGAAGATGAAATTATACCTGTAAGTGGTAAAACCGGTGAAAACGTTGATTTATTACTTGATGCTATCATTGAAAGAATACAGCCACCAAAAGATTTAAAAGAAGGAACTAAAGCCCTAATTTTTGATTCTTATTTTGATCAATATAAAGGAGTAGTTGCATCAATATGTGTTAAATCCGGTTTTATTAAAACTGGTGATACAATTATTATGATGAACAATAATGAAGAATACGTAGTAACTGAAGTAGGAGTAAATACTCCAAATGAAAAATTATTACCTGAATTAAAAGCCGGAGATGTAGGATGGGTTGCTGGCGCTATAAAAAGTGTTGAATCAGTACGTGTTGGTGATACAATTACAACTAAACGTGATAGAGCTATAACACCTTTAGAAGGTTATAAAAAAGTTAAATCAATGGTTTATAGTGGAATATATCCAATTGAGCCAAATAAATATAATCATTTAAAAGACGCCCTAGAAAAATTAAAATTAAATGATGCTTCTCTTACCTTTGAAGTAGAAACATCAGAAGCCTTAGGTTTTGGATTTAGATGTGGATTTTTAGGACTACTTCATATGGAAATAATTGAAGAAAGAATTAAAAGAGAATTTGGTATTGATATAATTGCTACATCACCATCTGTTATCTATAAAGTAGAATTAACTAATGGAAATGTAATAGAAGTAGATAATCCCTCAAAAATGCCAAATAAGGTTAATATTAGTTCAATTAGTGAGCCTTTTGTTAAAGCAAGTATATTTGTTCCAAGTGAATACATTGGTGCTATAATGGAACTTTGTCAAGAAAAAAGAGGTATATATAAAACAACTGAATATATTGATGAAAAAAGAGTTAATATAATATATGAATTACCACTTGCCGAAATAGTCTATGACTTCTTTGATAAATTAAAAAGTTATACTAAAGGATATGCTTCATTTGATTATGAATTATCTGATTATAAGGTAAGTGATTTAGTAAAAATGGACATCTTAATTAATGGTGAAATAGTTGATGCTTTATCTGTTATTGTACATAAAGATGCTGCATATCATCGTGGCCTAGCAATTACAAAAGCTTTAAAAGAACTAATACCAAGACAATTATTTGAGGTGCCTATTCAAGCTTCAATTGGTTCAAAAGTAATCGCTAGAGAAAACATTGCTCAAATGAGAAAAAATGTTCTTGCTAAATGTTATGGTGGAGATATATCTCGTAAAAGAAAACTATTAGAAAAACAAAAAGAAGGTAAAAAAAGAATGAAGATGGTTGGTTCCGTTGAAGTTCCACCTGAAGCATTTCTATCTATCTTAAAGACTGATAAATAATCAAGGATAACATGATGATAGAAATAGACATTAATAAATTAAAACAAGATTTAAAAGATTATTATGAATCAGCATATTTTACATTAGGTTATGGAGCAGCCTTAATACAATCATTTGACATTGATAATCTATCAGATGAAGAATTAATAAATAAAGCAATTGATAATGGCTTAAATATAGAAAATTATATTGTAAACAATTCAAATAAAAAACTTAGTAGATAGATTCTATTAAGTTTTTAATATACTAAAATATAATAAATTAGTGCACTAACAGTACTTGCAATTATTGCAAATAAACATACCCACACTAGAATTTTAGATCCAACGCTTTTCTTTTTTGCTCTATAAGCCATAATACTTATTCACCTCAAAATAATTATACAAAATTTATCATAAAATTAAAAGAAAATAATATGATTAACTAGGTGAAAAGAATGAAATTTAATTATATGAAGATTATACGTAGCCGTTTTAAGTTTCTCCTTACTTTTTTATTTTTAGGAATAATTATTGGTATAGTTGTATATCTTAAATGTACTCCAGATATCAAAAGTAACATCGATCTAACTCTTGCAACAACAATAAACAATATTAGCGATGTAAAACAAAATCACATTCTAATTCATTTATTAATAATAAGCCTCATAATTATACTATCAAGTTTTATTGTAGGATTTATCCCACTAACAATATATTATATATATGAAGGAGCATCTATTGGTTTTTTATTTTCAGCATTATTACATTATAAAAATCTAAAAGGAATATACTATTTTCTCGTATTTACAATTACCAATAAATTAATATATTTAATTCTTTTATCATATATTTTTTATTTAACATATAAATATATTAAAATTTTTATAAATAATCATTATAAGATAGTTAATTTAAATGGTTATATGTTAAGAACATCCGTTACATTATTAATTATTTTGTTAAATGATATCTTCTTATACTATTATGGTAATAAAATAATTGACATATTTATCTAATATTAATCTATTAATAATTGCAATTTTTTGCTACAATAATTACGTGATGTTTATGGAAAAAGTTGTAATTGGAATGAGTGGTGGAGTAGATTCATCTGTAGCCGCTTATTTATTAAAAGAACAAGGCTATGAAGTAATTGGTTTATTTATGCGTAATTGGGATTCTCTAGTAAATGATGATATAAAAGGAAATCCTAATCTAAATAATAATATTTGTCCCCAAGAACAAGATTATAATGATGCCTTAGCAGTATGTAATCATTTGGGTATACCACTTCATAGAATTGATTTTGTTAAAGAATATTGGGATAATGTCTTTACTTATTTCTTAGATGAATTAAAAAAAGGAAGAACCCCTAATCCTGATTTAATGTGTAACAAATATATAAAATTCGATTTATTTAAAAAAGAAGCTAAAAGATTAGGTGCTGATTATATTGCAACCGGTCATTATGCCAGAATCGTAGGAAATAGACTATTAAGAGCTGTTGATTTAAATAAAGATCAAACCTATTTTTTAGCTCAAGTAAGTGAAGATGCTTTAAAAGACGTATTATTTCCAATTGGTGATCTAACAAAACCAGAAGTACGTGAAATAGCTAAAATGCAAAACATACCTACAGCAACCAAAAAAGATTCAACTGGAATATGTTTTATCGGCGAAAGAAATTATCAAAAATTTGTATCAAACTATTTGAAACCAAATCCTGGAGACATAATTGATATTGAAACAAATAAAGTAATTGGTACACATACTGGTTTAATGAATTATACCATTGGTCAAAGACGTAATGTTGGAATTTCTGGTAATTTAGAAAAACACTTTGTAGTTGGTAAAAACGTTGCAGAAAACAAACTTTATGTTGCATTTGGGGAAGATAGTGAATATTTATACTCTGATTCATGTATAATTGAAAATGTTAATTTCTTATGTCAGACAAGACATACATTCTGCACCGCTAAATTTAGATATAGAGGTCCAGATTATGAAGTAATGCTTGAATATTTAGAAAATAATGAAATATTAGTAAGATATCCTGAAAAAGTTAAAGCAGTTACTCCAGGACAAGCTTGTGTATTATATTTAGGTGAACAATGCTTAGGTTCAGGAATCATTAAAACAGTCATGCAAAATGGTGAAAAACTTTGGTATTTATAAATTAAATTAAGTACAATTTTTGTACTTTTTAATTTTACAAAAAGAAGTATATTGCTTGACATATATGTGTCAAATAAGTTATGATTATAGTGTAAAGAAAGTAGGTAAACATAATGAAAAGACTAAATGAAATATTACAAGAATTAGGTATTTCAAAAGTAAGATTAGCTAAATATTTAGGCGTTTCTAGACAAATGGTTTATAATTATCTTGAATTAAATTCACTTAATGAATGGCCTAGAGAAAAGAAAATTGCCCTTTTAAAATTATTAGATATAGAAGATGGAGAAGAGGATACTTTAAATGAAATTAAAGTAAATACAGATTATCTTTTAGAAGTTGAAGAAAGATTAAATAAAGTATTAAAATCAAATACATCAAACGAATTATTAGATTTAAAAGGATTAAAAAAAGAAGAACAACAATTAGTTAGTGATATAACATTTCTTATTAAAGATAAACTTTTAGAAGGAAACGATAGAGAAGAGAGGTACTACACCCTACTATACACTTTCCACTTATTACAATGTGTTGATAATATTGAAGAAATAAAGTATTTATTAGCATATATGTCTAAATACGCAGGATTTACAAATCCAAATGAATTTAAATTTAATGAAAATAAACAATTCATGTTTGAAGGTATCATTCATTCTGCATTTAATTTATACTTAAACGGTAATCCATCTAAAAGTAAAGTGATTGAATCAAGAAAACGTTTTGTTGAAGAAATTGAAACAAGAAATGAAGAAAAATTATCACGTACTCAGCAACTACTAACTATCCGTATTCAAGCCTTACGTGAATTAGGTTACACCACTATTAATACAGAAAATGCTTCTGAAGTATTTGAAAAAATAGCAGAAATTGAAGCAAGATCTAGTAAATAAAATAATTATTCTAAAATTTAAGACTACCCCTTCTCTATTTAATTCAATCTAAAGTGGAGAAGGGAGTTTTACTTTAAAACAAGTTATTATGTATATCTTTTATTTGTATAACACATATACTTTGTAATTAAATTATTCATTGTAAAAAATGATAGTATAATTTATTAAACTAATAATAAAAAATATATTAATAGATAAAATTTAATTTACACGAAAAAAATAAAATAATTAAAGGAAGTAGTAGATAAAATATAACTAATAATTAACCTATACAATAAATTAGATAAATCCTACAAATAAAGATAGATGGATAATTTATCATCTTTTTATTGTAAAATACAACTTCCTATAATATATATTATGTTAACCAATGCATATTTAAAAAGAAAAGAACTATTTATTACCAATCATTATATAACATGCCCTGCCATCACTATTTTTTAATTAAATATTAATAAGTAGTTATCAATAAACTAATTTTTTATTTGCAAAATTACATTCTTTCATAATCATTTATATATATATAAATTTTTGTTATATAAATTTTTTTATATACTTATAATTAACATTTATTTTTTATTCAAATTATATTTTATACATTATATTAATTATAAATTTATATTTTGTATATTACCTTATTTACTTATTAGTAAATATAAAACTTATATTTTTTTATTTATATAACGATCATTCAATAATGCAAATTCTCTATTTTGTACTCCACTTTTCTCCTACTATTTTCACTTTACATTTAGTTTACATAATAAATTACAACACAAATTCAGTTAAAATAACAACAATTAAGCCGAGTAGAGTACCTAAAATAATATTCTTTTTACTATACTTCTCTACTTCTTTAAATATTTCATTAAAACTAATAGAAACCATAATACCAGATACAAATAAAAGTATTAAGCTAATAAGAAAATTAGATAAAAATCTATATAAAAACAAATACGCAACAACGGCTCCTATTGTTTCAGCAAAACCGCTTATTAAAGTATAAATAAATGCCCTACTCTTTTTATTTGTTCCATAATACGTCGGAATAGCAATCGCAATACCTTCTGGTATATTATGTAGCATTATTGCAGCACTAAGCCTGATTCCTAAATTGATATTTATAGTAGATGATAAAAAAGTAAGAATCCCTTCCGGCATATTATGAATCATTAATCCTATCATTGAAAGTATTCCTATTTTTTCTAAACTATTTGAATTATTTTTGCTAGTAAACCTATCAATAATCTTAATAATTAAATTTCCAACAACAAGCATTCCCAGTAAAACAATAGTAGCAATAAATAAATTATATTCTTTTAGCAAATAAAAGAATCCATCAGGTATTAATTCAAATAAAGAAATAAAGAACATAATAGAGCCAGAAAACGCTAAAGAAAAACCAATAAATCCATTAACATTCTTTGGTTTTAAATATATAAATAAATATCCAATCGTTGTAGATATTCCTGCTAAAAAAGTAATTAAAAATGGTATATAAAAATTATTCATATTAAACTATATGAAATAAAATTAAAAAATAACCATTAATTACCATAATAAACAAAAGAAAAATTACCATACTATTATTAGGAGGTAATTATGAGTAGATATAATACAAATGCAAGATCTAATGCAAACAACAGCAAATGTCATTCAAGAGCTAAAGAAAATGCAAAAGCAAATGAAAATAACGCTAGATCTAAATAATGAATTAAACTATCTAGGAAAGTATTCATCATAGTCCTTCTTAAGAGTTTCATTATCTAAATGAGTATAAATTTGAGTAGTGGCTAGATTTTCATGACCTAGAAGTTCCTGAATTATTCGCAAATCAGCTCCATTTTTAAGTAAATGAGTAGCATAAGTATGTCTTAAGGTATGAGGAGAAACATTTTTCTTTATACCTTTTTTTATGCATTCTTGTTTAATAATTCTAAAGATATATTGCCTAGATAATTTATTCCCCAAATTATTTAAAAATATATATGTACTATTCTTTTTATTAATAGAAGGCCTATAATTATTTATATAATCACTTAAAACATTTTTAGCAATATCTCCAAAAGGAACTATTCTCTCTTTCTTCCCCTTCCCCATTACTCTAATTAAATTTTCATCCATATCAACATTAGCCATTTCTAAATTAATAAGCTCACTAATTCTAAGTCCCGAAGAATAAAAAAGTTCTAAAATCGCCTTGTTTCGAGCATCATATGGCGTATTTATTTCAATATCTAATAAAGATGTTACCTCTTCTAAAGAAAGCACTGTAGGCAGGCTTTTATCTAATTTTGGAGACTTAAATTTAGTCAAAGGATTATCTTTTATTTTTTCTAATCTTTCTTCATAATTATAAAAAGATTTTAAAGCACTTAAACTATGAGAAACACTTTTAGGAGATTTACCACTAATTGCTTTTAAGTATTTTTTAACATCATCATCATTTATTTTAAGTAAATCCTTATTAACATATTCATTAAACATAGATAACTCTAAAATATAAGAATTAACCGTATTAATACTATAATTTTTTTCATATCTTAAATAGTTTTCATAATCTTTAATATAACCATCATTCATACCATACCTCTATATAAATTATACATATATCTTTAAAAATAAGCAAATTTAATATATAATAAAAAGGCAAAGGAATGACAAATATGGAACTATTAGCAAATGATATTAGACCAATTAAATTAAATGATGTATATGGGCAAAATCACCTTATAGGTGAAGGTAAAATTTTAACTAATTTAGTAAAAAATAAAAAATTATTTTCTATGATATTTTATGGTAATCCTGGTTGTGGTAAAACAAGTATCGCAAATGCCTTAGTAAATGAATTAAATATGCCATATCGTATGTTAAACGCTGTAATTAATAAAAAAACAGACTTTGATATCGTAATCGAAGAAGCTAAAATGAATGGTCAAATGATTCTTATAATAGATGAAATTCATAGAATGAACAAAGATAAACAAGATATTCTTCTTCCCTACTTAGAAAATGGTAAAATTATTATGATAGGTTTAACAACATCAAATCCTTATCATAGTATTAATCCAGCTATAAGATCAAGATGTCAAATCTTTGAGGTAAAATCTCTTAAACCTGAAGACATTGTTAAAATTCTTATCAAAGCTAAAGACAATTTAGAAGGTATTCAAATCGATGATAATTGTCTAAATATTATTTCATCTTCTTCAAATGGAGACGTCAGAAGTGCTTTAAATTTACTAGAAATGGCTTATTATAGTTCAACAGATCATATCATAACTGAAGATGTTTTAAAAAGTATTAATGCTAAACCAATAATATATATCGATAAAAACGACGATAATTATTATAACTCAATAAGTGCCTTGCAAAAATCAATTAGAGGTAGTGATGTAGATGCAGCAGTTTATTATTTAGGTGTACTATTGGAAGCCCAAGATTTAGATATAATTTTTCGAAGATTATCAGTAATTGCTTATGAAGATATCGGTTTAGCCAACCCCTCTATCGGTCCAAAATTAGATGCTGCTATTAATGCTGCAACCCGAGTTGGCTTTCCTGAATGTATTATTCCATTATCTGAAATAGTAATTGAAATGGCTTTATCTCCTAAAAGTAATAGTGCTTATTTAGCTATTGATAAGGCTTTAACTACAATTAGAACTAAAAATTGTGGTAGTGTTCCTAAACATATTCATACCAATAGTAAGGATTATTTATATCCTCATAATTATAAAAATAGCTGGGTTAAGCAACAATACTTGCCCAACAATATCAAAAATGAAAAATTCTACTATCCTAAAAATAATGCTTACGAAAACAATCTTAATAAAATAGATAACGAAAAGAAAAAACAATAACCCATAATAAAAATATTAGACGTCAAATCTAATATTTTATTTTTTAAGTTTTTTAACAAATACACCATAAGAATCTTTTTCTATATTACTTAATGCTATTCTATTAAATAATTGTAACCAGATGGGATTTATATTATTCTCATTCATAAAATTAATTACAGAAAAAACAATGTTTAAATAATCATTAGATGTGGCATGCTTTATAGCAATTTCTTCACCGTATGCACATAAATCTTCTAAATACATTTTTCTTAATTTTAAAAAATCGAGTTCAAAAGTGTGCTTATCTTCATAAGGTCTAGCATTTGGTATATAAATAATTGTATTATTTCTTTCAAAACTGTCTAATTCATCATATTTATCATTAATAGAAATTGCAGATTCAAGACCAGTATCTAATTCGCGAAAAAGTTTATATTCAGCAGTAGGATCTTCTTTTGATACAAAAACATTATGAAGTGGATACCAAGAAGTAGGACATTCATGGACTATTTTATACGTTCCCATATAAACATATATTTTATTAGTATCAATCAAAAAATAATCACCTGAACTTAATTTTTGTAGTAATTTATTAATAGCTGTTTCAAATGAAAAACCTTGATTTTCTATTAAATTATAAAACTCTTTTCTTATCTCATTTTTATGTAATATTTCCACTTAATATTTTCCTCTCCATCAATATAATGATTATATTTTACAAAACAATTATATTTATTTCAACTTTTTGTAATAAATAAAATTAAGTACTAATTAAAGTAGGAAGATAATTATTTTATTATATCATTTATTACATAACTTGCACATAATAATCCAGCAACACCCGGCATGTAGCATACTGTGCCAAGCACTTTATCTTTATTCTTAGTTGGAACTTCAGTAGAAGAAACAACCTTAAATTTGGTTCTAATACGATTTTCTTTAACTTTTTTTCTTAATATTTTAGCAAGAGGATCTCCATTAGTTTTATCAAGAGTAGTAATTGATAATTTAGATGGATCAGTCTTATTTGCTGTTCCCATACTTGAAACTAATTTATATTTATTTGCATGTTTCATAAGTAATAGCTTAACTTTAACATCATCGCAAGCATCAATAACATAATCATATCTATTAACTAATAAATCATCAAAATTATCTTCAGTTATAAACTTATATATTATTGAAATATTCGCGTTCTTATTAATGCTCAAAGCTCTTTCAGCTGCTGCTTCACATTTAGATATTCCAATATTTTTATTATTAGAAATAATCTGTCTATTTAAATTAGATTCTTCAACAACATCCCCATCAACAATAGTTATGTTTTTAACGCCAGATCTAACTAATGCCTCTAACGCATATCCTCCTACTCCACCAAGCCCAACAACTAAAACTCTTGCTTTTTCTAACTTAGTAAAACGATCTTGACCAAATAACGCTATTAATCTATCAAACATATTATCCCTCCAAAATAAAAACCTAACTAGACATCAATTGTGATAAAATCCCGCATTCTCGCAGGTGGGCATCACATAAAGAACTTTAGGATTCTAACTCTTTGAGCTAGCATTCAACACCATCCTTTAATTAGATTCCCTTACATCACACATAGTCGGTTTTATGTAAATCGACATCTATTAGGTAATTTAATTATATCAAATGTTTTTATATTTAACAATTAGATTATAATCAATTTACAAAAATTTATAATCAATTTACAAAAATTTTAATGAAATAAAAAAGAGATAAAATAACTTATCTCAATAAACTAATTTCCACTTGCTTTCCATCTTTCAAGTACATCACAGTTTGCCCATCTTTGACACTTGTGAATCAAAAATAGCCTTTCAAGTATGATAAATACTTGATTTTTTTATTGAATTTTTCTT
>CAKOIE010000020.1 GCA_934086395.1 uncultured Bacilli bacterium
TAAGATATATTTTACTATGGTAAAGGTATAATTTTAACTAATGATAAGGTATAATTTCTAAAAAGGATTAACATTATCGGTGTTTTTTGTTTCATTTTCATACTTATTTTGTTATAATTGATATGTTGAGTGGTGGTAGTATGTTAGATAATACATCTTTGTTTGACCAAAGAAAAATTGAAAGTGCTTTAGTTAGTAAAACTTTTTTTGAAGTATTTGAAGCTTTAGAAGAGAGTGGTTATAATCCGGTAAATCAAATAACTGGATATTTAATTACAGATGATCCAATGTTTATAACAAATTATAAAAAAGCAAGAGATAAGATTGTTAAAATAGAAAAAGTTAAGTTAATTTCATTGTTAGTGGAGAATTATTTTATTAAATGAGAACATTAGGGATGGATTTAGGTACTAAAACTCTTGGACTTGCTATATCAGATAAACAAGGAATTATAGCATCACCTTATAAATTAATTAAATATAATAATATAGATGATGCTGTTAATGAAGTTTTAAAAATAATTGAAAAAGAAAAGGTTGAAAATTTAGTTTTGGGATTACCTAAAAATATGAATAACTCACTTGGTTTTGCAAGTGAAAGAAGTTTAAATTTTAAAAAACTATTAGAAGAAAAAACTAACTTAAAGATTGAATTAATTGATGAAAGATTATCAACTATTGAAGCCGAGAGAGTGTTACTTGATTATGATATGTCAAGAAAGAAAAGAAAAGAACATATTGATAATACAGCAGCTGCTATCATATTAGATACATATTTAAGAAGGGAAGAGAAAAAATGAATAATGCAAATGGAACATTTACAATTAAAAATAATAAGGGAGAAGAATTAACATGTAATGTTTTATTTACTTTTGATTCTGATGAATTTAAAAAAAGTTATATTGTTTTTACAGATAATACATTAGATGATAATGGTAAAATAAAAGTTTATGCTAATACGTATGATCCAAGTGGAAAAGATATAAATTTAGGTCAAATTGAAACAGATAAAGAGTGGGAAGTAGTTGAAGGATTATTATCTTCATTACAAGAAAAAATAGGTGAAGAAAGTGGAGAAGAAAGTAAATAAGGAAAATAATAATAAAAGTAAAAAAATTGGTGCTAATAAAATAATATTAATTATTTGTGGAATAGTTATAGTTATGCTTGTTTCATTTATCGTAGCTAGTGATTATTATTTATCCCCAGTAGATAAGAAAACTAATGAAATTATTAAATTTGAAATTAAAAACAATACTGGTAAAAATAAAATAGCTGATGATTTAGAAAAAGCAGGATTAATAAAAAATGCAACTGTATTTAAGATTTATATTAAATTAAATAGTAATAAGGAATTGTATGCTGGAACTTATAATTTATCTAAGAGTATGAGTGTTGATGATATAATTAATACTTTACATAAGAATACTTCTTTAGAAAATGAAGTTGTTCAGGTTACTTTTATAGAGGGAAAAAGACTTACCGATTATGCTAAAGTAATTGAAAATAAATTTGGTTATAAAGCAGATGATGTTATAGCTGTTGCTGATAGTGATGAATTTGTTAATAAAATGATAAGTACATATGAATTTATTACTGATGAGGTAAAACAAGATGGAATTTATCATCCTTTAGAAGGATATTTATTTGCTGATACTTATGATTTTAAAAAGAATTCTACTATAGAAGAAATATTAAATAAGATGATTTATACAATGGGAAAAAAATTAGAGGTTTATAAAGAAGATATAAATGTTAGTAAACTTAGTGTTCATGAGTTACTTACTCTTGCTTCAATAGTTGAGTTAGAAGGAGCAAATTCAGATGATAGAGCAGGTGTTGCAGGAGTATTTTATAATAGAATAGAAGCAGGATGGACACTTGGATCTGATGCTACAACTTATTATGCAGTTAATAAAGATTTTACAAAAGATTTAACTAATAATAATTTAAAATCATGTAATAAATATAATACAAGAAGTGAAAATACTTGTTCATTTACTGGTTTGCCAATTGGACCAATTGATAGTCCTTCGTTAAACTCAATAAACGCAGTTATGGAACCAGAAGAACATGATTATTATTACTTTGTTGCCGATAAAAATAAAAAAACATATTTTGCATCTACTTATAAAGAACATACTCAAATTGTTGCTATGTTAAGAAAAGATGGATTATGGTACGAATATTAGGAAAGTATAATTAAGTTATACTTTTTTCTTTAAATTAGAGGTTATTATGAAAGGATTTAATAAAGTATATAAAAAATTTAAGAATTGTTATCTTCCATGCTCATACTATGATAAAGATAAAAATATATTTAGATGGATAAATTATATAAATGATATGGTTAATGTAAATGACTGCTTGTTAGATGCTATGGGTGATGTAATAAAGGTAAGCCTTCTATATCATTATAGTTTAGATGAAAATATTTGTCATACTCATAATTTTGATGATGTTATAAAATTTTTATATAAATATCCAAAATCATTTACGATACCAAGTGATTACTTATCTGATTATAGTAAACAAGAATATAATTACTTAATGCAAGTTAAAAATTATCTTATTTTAGTTGGAATCAAAAATTATAATAAATCGAAAGAATTAGAAAAGCTAGATAACAAATGGTTAATTATAAATGAAAAGAAAAATAAAAATTTAAAAGACAAAATTTTTTTGAGTAGGTATCAAAAGTTATATGATAAGGTAATTTATAAAGAAAACATTAAAAGATGTTATAATATTAAGGCAAAAGAATATTCTAAATATGGAGTTTTATATTATAGTGAAGAAGAAATAAAAACACTATTAAGTAAAAAATTTGATTATAAAATTTATTTATATCATTCTTTTACTAGATATAAATTAAATAATAAGTATTTGATAATTAGCAATAATAATTATATTGGAATCCTTAAAGTTATTGAAGAAAAAATTATAAAATTTAAAGACATAGATTCTAGTATGGTTAATAATAGCTATTTATTTGAAGAATATAAGAAAGATTTATTAAAAAAATTTCAAGAAGAGAGTAAAAGTTATAACGAATCTTTTAATGATGAATCTTTAATTAGATGGGTTAAATTAGAATTAATAGATAAATTTTAAGATTTAAGATGTATATGTTTATATGTCTTTTTCTTTAATACGAAATGTACTATTAGAAAAAATGTTTGCTTTTTTAAAGAATATGTGCTATAATGGATAACGTCCGAACGAAAAAAGATTGTTTTTATTTGGAAAAAAGTAGTACAAAATTATATTAAGCATATAATAAATTATTAAGTTATTTTAAAGGAAAGGAGAAAAGTATGAAAAAGAAATATAAAATTGGTTATACAACAGGAGTGTTTGATTTATTTCATGTTGAACATTTGCATATCTTAAAACAAGCTAAATCAATGTGCGATTACTTAATTGTTGGTGTAAGTACTGATGAATTAGTAGAAGAATATAAAGGAAAAACACCAGTAATTCCATTTGAACAAAGAATGGAAATAGTTAGCGCTATTAAATACGTTGATAAAGTTATTCCACAAACTACATTAGATAAAAGTGTTGCTTGGGAACAAGAAAAATTTAATGTTATTTTTCATGGTTCTGATTGGAATAATTCTCCTTTATATAATCAAAATGAATTAAAGTTAAAGCCTAAAGGTGTAGAGTTTGTTTATTTTCCATATAATAGAGGATTATCTTCAACTATTATAAAAGAAAAATGCAATTTACAAGAAAATAAGAATGATTAATATTTACTATTAATTGTTTTTTTTCTATAATAAATTAGATAAATATTTAAGGAGGAAACTATGATATATTTAGATTATGCTTCAGCAACTCCGGTTGATAAAGACGTCTTAGATTGCTATGTAAATGTTACAAATAATTATTATGGTAATCCAAACTCTAATCATGATATGGGAATGATGGCTAAAAAAGTTATAGATGATGCTAATTTAAAAATTGCGAATATTTTAAATGTTAATGCCGATGAAATAATATATACAAGTGGTGCTACTGAAAGCAATAATCTAGCGATATTAGGTTCTGCTTATCGATATAAAAATTTTGGAAATCATATTTTAGTTAGTAGTCTTGAACATAATTCGGTAATGAGTTCTTGTTTACGTTTGCAAGAAGAAGGCTTTGAAGTAGAAATAATTCCTGTTAATAAGGATGGAATAGTTGACATAGATGTTCTAAAAAGTATGATTAGACCTACAACTATTTTAGTATCGGTAACTTCTGTTGATTCAGAGCTTGGAATAAAACAACCTACTCAAGAAATTGGTAAGCTTTTAAAAAATTATGATCATATTGTTTTCCATACTGATGCATCACAGGCAATTGGTAAAATTAATATAGATATTCAAAATGCTGATTTAGTAACTATTGCTCCTCATAAATTTTATGGTTTAATGGGAATATCTATTTTAGTAAAAAGAAAAAATATCGAGTTAAAGCCTCAAATATTAGGCGGTAAATCAACAACTGTTTATCGTAGTGGTACTCCTAATACTAATTTAATTGCGAGTACGGCTGTTGCGGTTGAAAAAGCATATAAAAATTTAGATGAAAGATATAAATATGTTAAGGAACTTCATGATTATTTAATTAACTTATTAAAACAAAATAAAGATGTAATTATTAATAGTACTGCAAATAGTTTACCTTATACAATTAATATAAGTGTTAAGAAAGTAAAATCAGTTCTTTTTGTTGATAAATTAAATCAAAATGGAGTAATGGTTTCAAGCAAGACTAGTTGTTGTCCAATAATGACACCTTCAAAACTAGTGTATGCACTAACAAAGGATAAAGGAAGAGCAAGTTCATCAATTAGACTTAGTTTATCTTATTTAACAACTAAAGAAGAAATAGATGAATTTATAAATATATTTAATAAAGTGTATGAAGAGGTTAAAAATGGAGAAGTATAAAGAAATAGAAAGAAGCATTATAAAAACATATCGAAAAGAGATATGGTCTAAATTTGTTAAAGCCGTTTCTGATTATAAATTAATTGAAGAAAATGATAATGTCATGGTTTGTATTAGTGGAGGAAAAGATTCATTTTTACTTGCTAAATGTATTCAAGAATTACAAAGGCATGGTAACGTTAAATTTAATGCTCATTATGTTGTTATGGATCCTGGTTATAATGAATACAATCGTAATTTTATATTAGATAACGCTAAAATATTAAATATTCCATTAGAGATGTTTGAAAGTGATATTTTTGATGTAGTTGCTAATGTGGATTCAAAAAGTCCTTGCTATTTATGTGCAAGGATGCGTAGAGGATATTTATATAATCATGCTAAAGAGTTAGGATGCAACAAAATTGCGTTAGGACATCACTTTGACGATGTTATTGAAACAACTCTTTTATCTATGTTTTATGGAGCTGAAATTAAAACAATGATGCCTAAATTGCATTCTGATAATTATGAAGGAATCGATTTAATTAGACCATTATATTTAGTTAAAGAAGCATCTATTATTGCTTGGAAAAATTATAACGAATTAACTTTTATAAATTGTGCATGTCGTTTTACAGAAGGTTGTTCCTTAATAAATGATGGAACAAGTAAACGTAAAGAAATGAAAGAACTAATTAAAAATTTACGTAAAATTAATCCAGGTATTGACGCTAATATTTTTAAAGCAATGGATAATGTTAATATGAATTGTATACTTTCTTGGCACAAAGATGGAGTAAATCACTCATTTTTAGATGATTATGATAAGAAATAATCTAGTTTTTTAATATTCATTATTTCACAAAAGAAGATATGATTATTGTAATTTAAAAATATTTTATTTAAGGAACTGTCTATTTTAGTAACGGTTCCTTTTATATTTTTAGTATATCCATTATCGTAAATAGTGAATTCTAAAGGTATTTTATTAATTAATGATTCTTTAATTAAATTTTCAAACTCATTTATTTGTTCTTCTGATAAAGTAGGTTTAATTATTCTAGATTTTTCTTTAACTATCGTATTCATTATATAATTACCGTTAATAACTGAATTAAACGGAGCCCATTTAATCGCGTTTCGATTAGGCATTGTGACCACCTATCTTCCCATTACGCATTCTAATAGTAGAATCTTCAAGTAAACTAGATGCTTTCAAAATCATATTAGCACCATATTTGTTATTAAGCTTATCTATAACAATATCACCATTTTTAATTATTTTTTCTTCTTCGAATGATTCAAATATATTAAGCTGGATTCCGACATCATCAGATAATCTACCAAAAGAAATTGAAACTTTTCTAATTGGCATATATTCTTCATAATATTTATCGAACATATTTAAACAGATATCAGCTATTTCATCTTCTTTAAAAGTACTATTATCTAACTTAGTTACGTGATAAAAACCACCACCAGTTTCCTTAGAATAACCAATTCCTAAACCAATTGAAGAAGTTTGTTTATGAGCCGTTCTTAACCTTTTAACTAAAACACTTACCATTTCTCTTATAATAAGAATTATGTTATTTTGATTATAATCTTTAAATAAAATTTGACTATGACTAATTGAATTTTCTTTTGGAATATAACTGTTAAAATCACTTATTCTAGCGTTATCAATCCCATTAGCATGCTCCCATAGTTCAATACCAATAATACCGTATTTATCTTTTATTTTATTTTTATCATATTTGGCAATATCTCCTACTGTATAAAGACCTAACTTATTTAAATTACGTTCCATACGGGGACCAATGCTCCACATTTTTGATAGAGGAGTGATAGACCATAATTTAGTTTTAACATCATCATAAGTCCATTTAGCAATGTTATTTTGAACGTGTTTAGCTTCAATATCCATCGAAATTTTAGCAAGTAATATATTTGGACCAATTCCGGCAGTTGTTGTAAGACCGGTTCTTTTCTTTATGTCATTTACAATAGTTTGAGCAAGTTCATAATCAGTCATATTATACATATGAAGGTAATCAGTAACATCTAAAAAGACTTCATCAATTGAGTAAACATGAATATCTTCTTTAGCAACATACTCTAAATAAATGCTTAAAACTTCACGACTTTTTTGAATATATAAGCTCATACGAGGTGGTGCTTTAAATATTTTAATGTTTTTAGGTAAATCATAGGCTCTTCCTCTAGATGGAACTCCTAAATTTTTTAAAAAAGGCGTAACTGCTAAAGTAATAGCGCCATTTCTAGTTGGATCACAAACAACTAGAGGAGTGGTAAATGGATCAAGACCTCTTTGGATACATTCACAAGAAGCAAAAAAACTTTTTAAATCGATTGCAATAATATTTCTATTTGAATATAAATTATTATTCATTAAACATTTCTCCTTACGAGAATATATTAAAACAATTGTTTGTATATATCTAGTGGAAATAATTGGCAAAAATAAAAGTTAAAACTTATAGCTTTAATTATTGATAGAATTATTTAAACTATTTATGTTTTTATTTGTTATTTTGATTTTATATAAATTAGCAGTAAATATTTTTTTAAATATTTATTAGTTTTACTTCACAATAATTAAAATTACACAATACCTTAATTTATTAAAAATTGGCGAAAATAAAGAATTAAATTAATTAGTAAAAAATAACGAAAAATATATGATTGCGAAAATGTAGTTGTGATTATTTAAAAAATATGCTACAGTATAGAACAATGAAAGGAATGAAAAGTTATGTCATTATTACAAATACTTTTAATTATTGAGTTAATTTCATCATTTTTAACATATGTTACTGGTGTATTGACTGATAAGGCAATGACTAATAGATTAGAAAGAGAAGGATATAAGGATGTTGTTGAAAAATCAGAAACTTTTTCAGAAAAATTGGTATCTTTTTTTAGAGATATACTGGAATGTTTAATTCCAATCGTAAATATTGTTGCACCATTTTTTTTTATTATTGCTTATGAAACAATGTATCAAGAAGCAAAACAAGAAGCTATTGAAAATGGAGAGATTATTAAAATAGAAGAACCAAAACAAAAATTAATTTTTACTAGTGAAGAAGCATGTATTGAAGACAAAGAAAAAATGAATTATTATAATATGACTCCTGAAGAAATGATCGTTTATTTAGAAGCTGAAAAACAAAAATTTTTAAAATTTCAAGAATTGTACGGAAACGAAAAAATAGGAGAAACACTTGATAAAATTAATGAACAAACTGAAGTCCAAGAATCAAAACCCAAAACATATTCTATTGGTAATAATTCAAATTTAAAACATAAATAGATTAATTAATTCTATTTATGTTTTTTTTGCTATTTTGATTTTATATAAATTAGTCGTAAAATATTTTTAAAATGTTTATTACTTTTTACTTCACAATAATTAAAATTACACAATATTTTAATTTATTAAAAATTGGCAAAAATAAAGAAATAAATTAATGAAAAATCAAAAAGAAACGGAAAAATTAAATATTATATTACGAACTTTTAGTTGTATTCAACTTGAAAATATGCTATAATACAAGCCAATGAAAGGAAGGAAAAGTTATGTCATTATTAAAAATACTTTTAATAATTTATGGTGCATCTGCAATTTTTACATCTGTAACTCAAGAAATATTTATGGCAATAACTCTTAAAAGAATAAAAAACGAGTTAAATAGGTTTGCACCAGGAACACAAATAATATTTTATAAAAATTTTAAAAGTATACTTGAAAGTATACTAAAAACACTATTTATATCAATTATTCCTATATTTAATATGGTGTACCCATGGATAATAATATTTAATTTTGAAAAAATATATCCAAATGTACGAAAAAATTATATAAATGATGAAATATTCTTTGGTGGAGAAGAAAATGAAAATATTAAAGACGAATCTGAAGAAAAAATTGATTATAAAACAATGACTCCTGAAGAAATGATTGCTTATTTAGAAGAAGAAAAACAAAAATTTTTAAAATTCCAAGAATTATATGGAAATGATAAAATAGGCGAAACACTAGATGAAATTAATGATCAAACTGAAGCACCAGAATCAAAACCTAAAACATATTCCATGGGGAATAATTCAAATTTAAAACATAGATAGAATTATTTAAACTATTTATGTTTTTATTTGCTATAATATAAATTAGTTAGAAAGAAGGTATTTATTATGTATGCTAATATTTTAGTTGAATATGGTGCTAAAGCCCTAGATCAAACATTTACTTATATTATTCCTGATGTCTTAAAAGATACTTTAAAAGTTGGAATGAAAGTAAAAGTTCCTTTTAGAAATACCTTAATTAATGGATTTGTCTTAGAAATAACTAATGATAGTAATAACAATAATAATTTAAAAGAAATAGCAAGTATTACTGATGAATACTTTTGTTTAAATAAAGAGTTATTAGAGCTTGGTAAAACATTAAAAGAATTAACTCTTTGTTCTCTTATTCAAGCATATCAAGCAATGCTTCCATCTTCTATGAAAATAAAAACAATTAAAAGTAGTTATCAAAAATATGATGAATATTTAGAGTTAATAAATAAAGATACTGCTATTAATTATACTAACAATAATAAAAGAAGTATTAAACAAATTGAATTAATAAATAAACTTTTAAATAATGAAAAAATCTTAAAAAAAGAATATAGTTTAGATATAATAAAAAAACTTGTTAATGAAAATATTATTAAAATAAATAAACTTAATAAATATCGTATAAATATTGATAATAATAATTTTAAGAAGAAAGAACTAACTTTAGAACAAAAAGAAGCTGTAGATAAAGTAGAGGAAAGTTTTAATAAAAGTGATACATTTTTACTTCATGGGGTAACTGGATCTGGTAAAACTGAAGTATATATGGAGTTAATTGAAAAAGTAGTTAAAACAGGTAAATGTGCAATATTACTTGTTCCGGAAATTAGTTTAACTCATCAAATAGTTTCGAGATTTTATTCAAGATTTGGTAGTGATGTTGCTATTTTTCATAGTGCTTTATCAGATGGTGAAAAATATGATGAATATCATAAAATTTTAAATGGAGATGTTCATATTGTTGTTGGAACTAGAAGTGCTATATTTGTTCCTTTTGAAAAAATTGGAATAATTATATTAGATGAAGAACAAAGTAGTAACTATAAACAAGATAGTAATCCTAGATATCATGCTAGAGATATTGCTCTTTTAAGAAGCAAATATCATAATTGTCCAGTTGTACTTGGTTCTGCAACACCTTCACTTGAAACAATGGCTAGGGCTAAAAAAGGGGTTTATACTTTATTATCTTTAACAAAACGAATTGGAAAAAGTGTAATGCCTACTACTAAAATAGTTGATATGCAAGAAGAATATAAAAAAAGAAATATGATTATAAGTGATTATTTAGATCAAAAAATAAGAGAAAAAATATCTAATCATGAACAAGTTTTATTAATGCTTAATCGAAGAGGTTTTTCAACTATTGTTAATTGTAAAAATTGCGGATACACCTTTAAATGTCCTCATTGTGAAATATCTTTAACTTACCATAAAACAAGTAATAATTTAAGATGCCATTATTGTGGATATACCATTAATAATCCCGACACCTGTCCAAGCTGTATGGAAAAATCTTTAACTAATTTTGGACTTGGTACTGAAAAGTTAGAAGAAGAAATTAATAAAAGATATAATGTTAAAACAGTTAGAATGGATGCTGATACTACTAGCAAAAAAGGCAGTCAAGATGAAATTATATCTAGAATTGAAAACGAAGATGTAAGCATAATTGTTGGTACTCAAATGATTAGTAAAGGATTTGATTTTCCTAAAGTAACATTAGCAGCCATAATTAACGCAGATGATTCTTTAAATATTCCTGATTTTAGAAGTGGAGAAAATACGTTTGAACTTATTACTCAAACAATTGGTAGAGCTGGAAGAGCAAGTGATAAATCAGATGCCGTAATTCAAACTTTTAATAGTGATAATAAAATAATAGAATATGCTAAAAATAACGATTACGAATCTCTTTATAATTATGAAATGAATATTAGAAAAATTCTTAAATATCCACCATATTTTTATATAACTAAAATTTTAATTGCATCTAAAGATTATAATGAAGCATCCAAAGAAATATCTAAAGTTAAATGTTATCTAGATAAAAACCTTACTAATGTTATAATTTTAGGACCAACAACAGCTGCAATGTTTAAAATAAATAATGTTTACAGATTTCAAATAATATTAAAATATAAAGATTATAATTTAGTTAAAGAACATTTAAAATACTTAGATGATATTTATAGATTAAATAGTAAAGTAAATATTGAAATAGATAATAATCCAACTAGGACATAAAAAATAAGCCTTATAAAGAAATAGTTCATAAGATAAATAGGAGGTCTTATGGATTTAAGTAATACAGTGTCCGTGTAAGGTAACTATAATAACATCCCAACTGAGATTAATAGTGAAGCTGTGTATGAGTAAAATGTCGCGGTATGAGTAAAATGTAATAATAACTTATTGACTTTAAACAAAATAATGCTATAATTTTTTGTGTAGAGGTGATAATGTGTCTTATATGGATGAAAATGATAAAAAAGTTCAAGAACAAATGAAAGCAGAGGGAAAAGTAAAAGTTTCAAATTTTAATAAAATGGTAGAAAGTTTTTTTAAAAGCAAATATAATATTGATGGCTCTTTTGAATTTTTATATGTTGAATATGAGTATTTTGATGAGAATCATCAAGTATATAGTTTAGATACTGCGCAATATGTTTCTAGACCTGAAAATAAAAAAGTAAGAACAATGTTGCCATTTTTTATAGAGCCAAATTCAATTGATGATATTAGAAGTTTTTCTTTAGATATACCAGGAATTATTGATATTAATAATTTAACTTCAGAAGTTATAAGTAGATTACCTGAAGGAGTTAAATTTATCACTGATAACGAAATAAAAGCGATACTATTTAATGAAGGATATGAAGAACCATCTTTTGATCATTATTTTTATTGTATGATGGATTATCCAGATTACAATTTATATGCAAGACCTATTATAAAAAGCAATGTAATAAATACCCGATTGGCAAATAGCGATATAAGTCAAGTATTAGAGCAGAAATATTCAGAGGGGACATTAGAGCAAACAGGAATAATTGATACTGAAAATTTCCCACAAAATATGCCAGATGATGAAACTAATGAAATATTAGATAATCTATTTTCTAAAAATCAATTAATACCTAGACAAGTTAAATATTATGTCGATTCTATGCATGTTACTGATTATTTTGATGAATATAATTATAATGGTAGAAAATTTATTAGATATAAGGCTACAATAAATCAATCAGATAATATTAAATTATTTAATGGTGATACAATAAAAAAAGATAAATTTTACTGGATTGAAGTAAAACCAATTATTAAAGAAAATATACAGGTGAATTCCAAAAGTAAATGACATTAGCAAATAAAGCGATTATAGTCTAAAAGTAAATACCACTAAAAAATAGTGTGTAAGGAATTCTGTGTAAATGGCATCTAACCATGATAGTTAGGAACTTTATATAGGTTCCTGATATAATTAAACTGTCAACTGAGTTAGTTTTTCTAACTCAGTAGTAAATAATTCTAAGGAAGATTTATAACCAAGAATCTTCCTTATTTTTGTATTTATAAGTTCATTTGCGGTTATAATATAATCTTCATCATAGCTATTAATATTGCATCCTTTTGGTAAAAATTTTCTTAATAATTTATTACCATTTTCATTAGTTCCTTTTTCACATGATGCATAAGGATGAGCAAAGTAAATGGTGGTTTTTAAATATTTTTCTATATCTTCCCATTTAGAAAACTCAACACCATTATCAAATGTAATAGATTTAAATATATCTTTAATATTATAGTCTTTTAATTCCGGATATTTTCTTTTGATTTTTTTAACAGCTTTTACAACAGTTAGTGCTTTTCTGTCATACATTTTAATGGTAATTTGAAATCTTGTTTTTCTTTCTACTAAAGTAAGTACAGCACTACTGTTGGCAATATTTTTACCGCCAACAATTGTATCTCCTTCCCAGTGACCAAATTCACTTCTGTCTTCAGGGCAAAAGGTCTTTCTTCAATACTTTTACCTTTAGGATCTGATTTAGCAGTTTTCTTTTCATTCTTCCTTTTTCTTTTTGTTTTCATAGGTAAGTCTTCTTTAGAAAAATCATCAATTTTATCCTGTTCTACATAATTGTAAAATGTTGATGTACAGATGGTAACCATTCCTTCTATTTCACTAGTTCTATTTAATTTAAAATCATTAATGATTTCATCAACTTAATTAATATTATAATTGCTTTTTAATTCTTTAACAATTAATGAAACAAATTCCTTAGAAGCTTCTCTTTTAGACGAATTAATTTCTACTGACTTTTTTGTCCTTTTATTATAAGCAACATCAGCTGAAAATTCTGTTCTTGTAGTTAAATCATAATTTGAAACAGTAACTAATCCGGACTTAATTATTTCATAAATATTGGATACAGTTGTACCGATTAAACAAGCTAATCTCTTTTTAAATTCCGTAATACCTATCTCTTTATTTTTAGAGAATATGTAATGATTGTATTCAGATTCAATTTTTTTATACATTTTTAACGATAAATGTTTATTTTTTTCTTTTTTAATATTAGAATAATAATTGTTCAAGTAAATCACTTCTTTCTATAATTGTTTTGCAATTTAATTATAGACGATTTACTTGAACTTTTTCTATGTAAACTTTTTTATTTTAGAGTGTAAACCACATCACTTAAATAATTCCAGTTTTATTTTAGAATATAGAGTGTATGATTGGACACAAAAATATGTTTGTAATTTATTTAAAAATATGCTAGAATAAGTCTTAATTTAAAGAGGAGAGTGTTTATGAACACAGATGTAGCACTAAATTACAAAGCTAAATTAACACAAGTTGAAGACAAAATAGAAGAAATTGAAAGAATAGGTTTTAATGTTAAGACATTTAAAGAAGAAGTAGAAAAAATTATTACTGACACTAATTCTAAAGTTAAAATATCTAAAAATAAAAATTTTGAAGGATTTATAATTGCTGATTATTCTAATGCAATGGCAAGATTAGAAAAATTAGATTCTAGTTTAGATTCTTTTGAAATATATATTAAAGTTAATAATTATGCTGAATATTTAGATAAAAATTATATTAAAGAAGATAAGATAAGTGAAATTGTTGGTGAAATTAAAAAATTACTTATAAGTCTTAATAATTCATCAGTGATTGATTATGAAGAAGAAAAGAAAATTGTTGAGCCATTTTATACAGGTGTTTTTAAAGTTATTTGCTTTGAAATATACTATACTGGAAAAAGCACTTTGCTAGAATTTTGCAAAGCTAGTGAAATCGACAAATCATTTATTGAAAGAAAAATAAAAGCAACAGTTGATGAAATTAATTTTGAAAAATATCCCGAAATTGAAGCTAAATATTATGAAATCAAAAGAAATGGCAGTAATAGTTCACTATTAGATAATGATTTTCTTAAATTAATGGTATTTAAAGATGAAAAAGATAGATTAAAAAATGTTATAACAGTTCCTGCTAATAACATGGTTAAAAATATTGAGTCAGTTGAAAAAGAAATTAAAGAAAAATATAAAGATTATTCTAATACTGAAAAAATATATGAAGATAGTGTTAAAACATTTAAATTAGAATTTAAAGAACTTATGAAATCAATTGTTGCAGTTGCCATAGCGTTATCAATCCCAATAGCTAGTTTTAGCTTATTTAATTTTTTAGGCAAAAAGTTATTCAAAGAATATTCATATGATGTTAGTAAAGATACGTACAATTCCTATGATAAAACTTATACCCATAGTGATGAACGAGAAATTATTGATGATACAACTAAAACAGCCTACGTTGTTAAATATGATACGTTAAGTAGTGATGATATTGGCGAATATAATTTAGACAAAGTTTCTAGATATAGAATTAACAGTGAAAATGCTATGTGGTATCGAAGAAAAACCATTTATGATCTAAGTTATTTAAAATATCAAGATATTAATGGATATTTAGATTATTGGAATAGCAATGTTACCATTCCTATTAATAACAGTGAAATTGTTAATATAAAAGATAATAGTGATATTATTCAAGAATATGTAGATTATTATGAACTTATATATAATATTATAGACTTAGAATCCAAAAATGCCGAAGCAAGCTTTAATAGTATTTTACTCACCATTTTGCTTACCATTGTTGCTATTGTCATAGAAGCTGGAATTATATGGAATATTTTACCTGATGATTATTACCATGAAAGTAAATTATGTCTAATTAGGAGATTTATAGAATATATAAGTGCAAAAGAAAAACTTAAAAATGATAAAAAATTATTTTTAGAACAAACTAAGGAACTACTATCGTTAATTGGTCAAAATGACGAACTTAGAAGTGTATTTAACCAAGAAGCTTCTAAGTATAGTTATTTGTTTGAAGATTACGGAATTAAACTACCTAAAGAAACACTTGATAGTACCACTAAGCAGAAATTGTTAAGTATTAAATAAGTTTTTGAAAAAATATTCTGTTAATAGTCAAATTGTGTATATAATAATGCAAACCTAAAAAAGTAAACCATCTTTATTTGAATTAATATTATTTTTGAGATAGTATATTGTATGTTTGGAGGTTAAAAATGGAAATTGTTACTAGTGGAATTAATAATGGTTTTAAAGATATTACATTAATTGATGGAAATGTTAGAATTAATATGTCTACTTATGGAAATGGTGATTTGTACTGGACAACAATGGATGATAGTAAATTAATTAAAAATATTTTTTTTACTATTACTAGAGAAAATGGTGCAGTATATTCAGCATTTCAAGATTTATTTGCGGATATAGAAAATGTAAATGTTTGTACTTTGGATAATGTTTTTAATAATAATTATGAGGTTGAAAAATATAATAAAAGATATCGTGAGAAAGCTCTCAAATATGATTTTTATCATTATTTTGAATTATATGATGAAGAAAATAAGACTATTACATGGTGCAGTGATGAATTTAATCATGATGATGCTAATATTTTAAAGATAAGGAAAATAGATGATGAATTTGAACTTGAATTTATACCTAAATCTATTTTATCTGGATTTTTAAATGGAAGTACAAATATTGGAAGAGTAACAATTAAGTTTTGTAATTCTGGTAGTTATTATGCTCCTTTTAATGTTATGTTTATGCGTTTATTTAATAAGTTACAATTTGTTGATGATGTTAAAGATATAAAACATCAAGTTTCGATAGATGAATATATGTATAACAAGAATAAAGGAAAATGTTTGATGAAAAGATAATCCATTGAGATTACTTTTTTATATTTATGTTAAAATTAAAAAAGAAATGAGTGGCATCATGGAAAGATTATATGGTGTAGTTAAAGAAGTATATATACCTTTAGAATATCCGGGATATTTTGGTACTACTTTAGGAAGCAAATGGAATAATAATAAAAAATCTAAATCAGTTACTTTTAGTGTTGTGACTTATCTTTTAACAATTTTATTAATAATATCTATATTTAGTATTATTGGTAAAAATAATCCAGAATTATCATTATTCTTTAATAATTATGATAGGGCATATGATTTAAAAGGCAAATATATGTTATTAAGAAAAATGTTGTGTTTATATGTATTTTTACAAGTATTTATTGATAGTGCATTATATTTTATGGGAAATAAATTATTAAATAAAGGTATTAATTTAGAGTAGGAATTTATTATGTTATAATTTTATATAGGAAGGCGATTTATATTATGGATAAAAATAGTATTATAGATAAGGAAACATTTGAAGTTTATACTTATGCTGAAGATCATCCTAAAGTGTTTGTTTGTGATAAAATGATTGCTCCTGCGGTTGCTTTGTTAAATAAAAAGGGATATAAAACATTTGCAAGTTGTTCAGGTCATTATAAAATAGAATTTTACGAATATTTTGATGAGGATATTAAAAACTTAGAAGAATATCAAAATAATGAAAGAATTATTATTAAAAAAATAAAGGAAAATAATTTTGATTATTGGGAGGAATTAGATAGTACAATAACTTATATTTTATTTAATGATAAATATGATTTTGATAATTTACCTAATGGGTTTGATATAGAAGTAGATGAAGGGATTGATTATCCAAGAACTTTACTTGAATGTAAAACTAGTTATTATGATAAAAATAATAAACATTTAAGTATGCTTGATGTTTTAAAAGAACTTGATAATAAGTGTAAAGAACTTTATGAATGGGTAAAGAAATTACCAAACAATAATTAGTAGTAAAGATAATCGTTGGTGGTTACCTTTTTTTATATTTGTGTTAAAATTAAAAAAGAAAAGAGTGATATCATGGAAAGATTATATGGAGTTGTTAAGGAAGTATATATTCCTTTAGAATATAATGAAAATAATAATTTATTAGATGTTATGGATAGACATAATATTGGTTTTAAAATAGATGTTGATGGTGAAGTAGAATCTTATGAATTTGAACAAGATGAATTTAACTGTCAAATACTTAAGAATGCTTTCGTAATGATTACTAAACAAACAATAGATGGAACTAATTTTATAGATATAGAAAAAGTGGAAAGTGATTTAGATGAATAAAGGTTTAGAGTTATATAAACATAATGAAGAAGCTTATAGAAAAATAGATAATGCTTATCAAAGTGGTGAAGATGTTGTCGGTATAGTTCATGCAACAGGTACTGGTAAAAGCTATCTTGCTTTAAATTTAGCTTATCATAACCAAGATAAAAAAGTTGTATATATAGTTCCGTCAAATGGGATTATAGAACATCTGGAAAACATTATTAAAGAATCCGGTTTAAGCAAAGAAAAAGATTTTGCTAATGTTGAATTTAGAACATATCAAAGTTTGGTTAATTTATCACTTGAAGAGATGGAGAATATAAATTGTGATTTATTAATCTTAGATGAATTCCATCATTTAGGAGCACCAATATGGGGAGCCCGTACTAAAACATTAATTGAAACTCATTCTAATATTAAAATATTTGGAATGACAGCTTATACTGTAAGAGATCGAAATACTTCATATGAAAGAGATATGGCTAATCCGGAAACTGATGAATTATTTTCTAATAAAATAGTAAGTAGATATGACTTATGTGATGCTATAATTGATGGAATATTACCACAAAATATAACTTATAAAACAAGTGTAGTTGGTTTAGAAGAAATACTAAAAAAATTAGAAGATAAAACAAGTTCTTTAGGATTAGAAGAAGAAAATAACAAAGAATTAGAAGCAGCCAGAAAAAGAATAGCTGAAGCACCAAGTATAGCTAAAATTATAAAAGAAACAATTCATTCAAATTCTAAACTAATATATTTTTGTCCACCATTTTCAGAAAAAGATGTAAACGATATTGAAACCATTAAAAAAGAAGCACTTAAATGGTTTAAACAAATAACAGGTGAAGAAAATATTGTTTTTTATTCAACAACAAGTGAGATGGGAACTGATGGAAAGAAAAATAGAGAAGCATTTTACCAAGATGTAGATTTAAGTGGTAATAATGTAAGTAATAAATTAAGAGTCATGTTTGCTATAAATCAATATAATGAAGGAATTCATGCTCCAAATGTTGATGGAGTAATTATGGGAAGAGGAACATCATCGGATATTGTTTTCTTTGAACAATTAGGTAGAGCTTTAGCCGTTAATCGAAATAATAATCCTGTAATTATTGATTTAGCTGGAAATTATACTTATATGAATGAGCTTGAAAATAACATTAAGGATAGAATTAAAGAACAAAGTGAAAAAACAGGAAGAACAAACAAAAGAAAAAATATTCCTGAAGTTAAATTTAACATTGAAATCCAAAACATAGACATATTTAATTTCTTGAGTGATTATTACAAAAGAATTAATCGAACCTGGAATGATTATTATGAACTTGCCAGAAAATATTATGAAACACATGGAGATTTAGAAGTTCCTTCAAAATTTAAAACCAATGATGGAATAACTTATGATCATAATGGTAAGATAAATTTAGGTATATGGATAGCAAATCAAAGACAACAATGTTTACCTACAAGTGAACGAGGCAAATTGCTTTTACAAATCGGCATGAGATTTGAAAATAAAAACTCTACTTTAAAATGGGAAGAAATGTATAAATATGCCCAAAAATATTATGAAGCATATGGAAATTTAGAAATTCCTTTGAGATTTAAAACCAATAATGGATTTACTTATGATTCGAATGGTAAGATAAATTTAGGCAGATGGATAACTAATCAAAGACAAAGATGCTTACCTGAAAGTGAACAAGGCAAATTGCTTTTACAAATCGGCATGAGATTTGAAAATAAAGTATCTACTTTATTATGGAACGAAATGTATGAATATGCTAAAAAATATTATGAAACACATGGAGATTTAGAAGTTCCTGCAAAATTTAAAACTAATGATGGAGCTACTTATGATCCAAATGGTAAAATAAACTTAGGTCAATGGATAAGAAGTCAAAGACATTTATGTCATCCTGAAAGCGAACGAGGCAAATTACTTTTCCAAATAGGCATGAGATTTGAAAATATAATATCAACTTTATCATGGAAAGAAATGTATGAATATGCTAAAAAATATTATGGAGCATATGGAAATTTAGAGATACCTCAAAAATTTAAAACCAATGATGGAACTACCTATGATTCAAATGGCAAGATAAATTTAGGAAAATGGATATCAAATCAAAGACAAAAATGTTCTCCAAAAAGTGAGCAAGGTAAATTACTTTTACAAATAGGAATGCGTTTTGAATGCATAAAGGCTAAGTCTACTTTATCATGGGAAGAAACGTATGAATATGCTAAAAAATATTATGAAACACATGGAGATTTAGAAGTTCCTACAAAATTTAAAACCAATGATGGAGTAACTTATGATCCAAATGGCAAGTTAAACTTAGGTGAATGGATAGGAACACAAAGAAAGAAATGCTTACCTGAAAGTGAACGAGGAAAATTATTATCTCAAATCGGAATGAGATTTGAAAATAAAAAATCTACTTTACCATGGAAAGAAATGTATGAATATGCTAAAAAATATTATGAATTACATGGGAATATTGAAATTCCTGCAACATTTAAAACCAATGATGGAAAAAATTATGATATTAATGGCAAAATAAATTTAGGAAGATGGATTGATACGCAAAGACAAAAATGTTTACCTGAAAGTGAACAAGGCAAATTGCTTTTACAAATTGGTATGAGATTTAATCTATTAAAAGATTTTACTCAAATAAAAAATATATGTTTAGAGCGTAAGATAGACACTGAATTAAATAAACAAGTTACACATGTAAGTGCATTGAATGAATTTATTGCTAAAATAAAATTAAGTGAGGAATTAGGAATAAATCTTATTGATGAAAATGGTAAATTAAATCAAATTTTCTATATTGATGATGAAGAATTTAAAGACAAATTTGGTTATAGTGTTGAAGATTCAATAAGCAAATATAATTTAGAAAGTAAAAGCAAGGTAAGATAATCTCTAGTTAGGTTATCTTTTTTAGTTTAATTTGTTATTTGTGTGTTATAATAAATTTGTTAAGATAAAAAAGGAGAAGATGAAAATGGAAAATAATAAAGTTGCAATTATAACAGGAGGAGCATCAGGTATTGGTCTTGCTACTGCTAAAAAGTTAGCTGGCTATGGTGTAAATGTTGTTCTTGCTGATTGGAACGATAATGTTAAAGAAATTGCTTCTAGTATAGGTGAAAATGCATTAGGAATTAAATGTGATGTTTCAAGTGAAGAAAGTGTTAAATCATTGGTGGAGGAAACAGTAAGTAAATTTGAACACATTGATTATTTAGTTGCTAATGCTGGAATTGGTGGAGGACCAAATAAGGCTCATGAGGTTAGCTTAGAAGAATGGAATAAAGTTGTTGCAGTTAACCAAACAGGAATATTCTTAGTTAATAAATATGTTATTGCCGAAATGCTTAAAAATGGTGGAGGAAGCATTGTTAATACATCAAGTATGTATGGATTAGTAGGTACAACTATGAGTTTTGCTTATTCAGCTACTAAAGGCGCAATTAATCAAATGACTAGATCACTTGCTTTAACTTATGCTAGAAATAATATTAGAATTAATGCAGTTGCACCAGGCTATGTTGATACTCCAATTTTAAGTCAAGTTCCTGATGATATGAAAGAGATTATGGCTAATCAATTGCCGATTGGAAGATTAGGAAAAGATAATGAAATTGCTAATTTAATAGTTTATTTATTAAGTGAAAAAGCATCATTTATAACTGGAGCTGTTGTTCCAATTGATGGTGGATATACTGCACAATAATTACTTGTAATTTATTAAAAATATTTGTATAATTTATTTATAGATTAAAAAAGAAGTAGAAGTAAAGACGTTTTTGATGCGTTATATTTCTACTTTTTTTATTTCTAAATATAATACATGGAGGAGATAAAATATGAATTGTTTAGAAATTGGAAGTATGTTGTTAATGTTAAGAAAGGGATATAATAACTATTTTATAACTAATTATGAATTAGTAGACTATATGTTAGATGAAGAATTAATTAGTATAAATAATTGTATGATAGTTATAACAGATAAGGGAAATGATTATTTAGATGATATAATTGAAAATAAGTATTTATTACTACTTAGATATATTTCACCTGATCCAAATAAATTTAATGAAATGATTTTAAACAGACAAAATAATAATTCTAGTTTTGCAAAAAAACTAGTTAAATAAGAAAATAAAGCACTGGGTATGTGCTTTTTAAATTTCATAAGAATTATATAAATTATCATCAATATAATAAACTACTTTATTTATGTTATAGTTTTCTTTAATGGATAGGTTAAATGTATATATAGTTTCTTCAATTAATTCTTTAGATGAGAAATTATTGCTATTTAAATTAAGAACAATATAGTCATTTTTAATCTCATAGGCAGCTTTTTTAATATCTTTGATATAACTGATTAGATTAGTGTTATAAACACTTTTAGAAGCCATTTCTTCAATAATAATTTTTATTTTATCATCTTGATTATTATTTACTAAAGTTATGGGAATATAGTAGTAATATTTATCTTGTTTTGATAAATAGAATATAGTTGTTTTGGTAGTTCCAACAATATTATTTATGTTAAATACTTTATTAATACCATAACTTCGATCTAATATGGGATCTATTAATTTATTATTTGGTAATTTAGTTAAAATATTTCCTTCAATATAAATAGATAATTTATAATCATTATTTAAACTTGTGATAGAGTAAATTAAAGAAGAAATTAATTGATCAATCTTATTATCGGGAGTATTTAGTAGTTCTTTAGAAAAATTTAATTTAACAATATTGTTATCAATATCAATAGATAATAACCTAGTATTTTTAGGTATTATAGGAGTAAATCCTTCTTTTATATAATTTGATTTATTACCATCAATTGTTAAATAGTTAACTATTTCTTTTATTTTATCAAGATTATTATTTTCATTTAAAATAATATTAACTCTAACAACATAGTTATTTTGATCAAGTAAATAAATATAGGCTTCTTTATAATTTTTTTTGACATTATTTATTGTTTCTATTTTCTTTGTAGGAAATAAATAGACAATAAAAATAATTATAAGAGATGATATAATAAGAAATATTCTTTTTTTTAGTTTATTTTTTAACATAATTCCACCATTTAATTATATGCAAAGAACATAGATAATAAATTAAAATTTATTATTTTCGGCTTTCGCCTATATTTTCCTGCTTCATAGATAAAGTAACCTTTAGTCTCCACAGGCTTAAATTCCGATAGTTGCTACCGTACATTTTTTATTGTTATTTGATTGTATATTTTATTAGTTATTAACTGTATTTAAGCAATGTATTTTTAATCCTTCAAACATTATGTTTATACTTGCATTTATATCTCTATCGTTTAAATTGCCACATTTTGGACATTCCCAGTTTCTTATATTTAAATTATTTGTTATATCTGTTTTATAGTCACAATGACTACATGTTTTACTGCTTGGATAATATGTATCCACTTGATAATAATATTTTCCAAGTATTTTTGTTTTCCATTTTAATAACTGGCATATCTTATTAAAACTGGCATCTACTATTGATTTGGCTAATTTATGATTTTGGCTCATTCCTTTTACGTTTAATTTTTCACTTATTATACAATCATATTCTTTTACTATTTCATTTACTATATTTATGATATTATGTTTTCTACTATTTTTGATTTTGCTATGTATTCTGGCTATTCTTATTTTAGTTTTATTATAGTTTTGACTTCCTTTTATTTGTCTTGCTAATTTTCTTTGTAATCTCTTTAATTGCTTTTCTCTTTTATTTAATTCTTTTGGGTTTGTATACTTTGTTCCATCACTTAACACTACTAAATCTTTTATTCCTAAATCTATACCTACTATACTTGTTGGCTGTACTTTATTTACTTCGATATCTTTAGTTTCTACTACAACACTTACATAATATTTTCCAGTTGTTTCTTTTTCAATTGTAGCATTAATAATTTTTCCTTCTATTTTATTTAAATTACGATATCCTTTTATATTTACTAGCCCTAATTTTGGTAATTTAATTTTATTAATATCTTTATATATTTCGATATTACAATAGTTATTTCCTTTATAACTACTTCTTATAGCGTTAGTTCTATAACTTTGTTTACTAAATTTATTTTTAAAGCAAGGATAACTGCTTCTTTTAGCAAAAAAGTTTTTATAACTATCTTCTAAATTAAAGATACTACATCTTAGTGAACAACTATCTACTTCTTTTAGAAATTGATATTCTACATATAGTTCTTTTAATTCTTTGCACATATCAAAAGCCTTATAATATTTATTATTCTTACATTTATTTAAAAAATAATTATATACAAATCTAACACATCCAAAAGTTTTATTAATTAATATAATTTGATCATTATTCGGATACATTCTAAATCTATATGCTTTATACATAATAACACCTACCTTTTTTAACTTGTAGCTAATATTATATACTTTATATGTATATACGTCAACGAAAAATCATACATTTGTTATATTTTTTTCTTTAAGTATGAAATTCCTGTTATATAAAAAAAATAAGTCGTTTGTTTGACGACTTATAAATTAATTTCACCTAATTTAATTAATTCTAATATAGCACAAGATCTATTTTGACAGTCTAATTTTTGAATTACATTAGATATATGATTTCTTACTGTTTTTTCAGATATATGTAATTCTTTAGAAATATCTCTTGTATTTTTATTTTTTACTAATAAATTAAAAATTTCTTTTTCTCTTTTAGTCAGGATTAAGTCCACTAAATATCTTCCTTTCCATCATTATCTCACTCATATTTTATGATTAAAAAGGGGCTTTAGTGAATATTTAAAATTATTGATACTTAACTGTAATATATTTTTGAGTATCAAATTCTTTTTGAATGGTTCTTATTATATTATTAGCATCAGTTACATTTTTGTTTTTTGATGAAATAATTACATTTATTTGATCATCTTTAATTTTAATAAAACTTTTTAAATTGTAAGTTTTAAGTATTAATGATTCTAATTTTGTTTCTTTACTTTTAGTACTATTAATGCCTTTTAGTTTTTCATAAGCGTTATTTTTTTCTTCAGCACTAACTGTTTGATCTAAAAGAATTCCTTGTAATTCAGCAATGACTTTTTGATCTTGATCGTCATCTTCAACACGTAGGGCACTTAAAGTATCTTCTTCTTTTACGTTTAAGACTTCACTTGTTGTAACAGGTGATGGTGTTAATTTAGTTAGAGTATTTTCATCCATGGCTACGTAGTAAACTGAAAGTACTAAAATAATACTAAATAATGTTAAAAACCATAATTTTTGTTTATTAATCATTATATTCCTCCATATCAGTTAATTATATTAGGTATTTTTAATTTTTATGATAAATTGCTTATATAAATAAGAAAAATAATTTGAATAATAATTTTAAAATTACTTTAAATCTTGTCATAACATTTTCTCCTTCAATTAATATTTTTAGTACGTACTAAAAACACCTTGCTTGGTACTTCTATAAATATATATTGTAAAGAGTAACCCAATTTACTTGTTATTTTTTAAAGTTGTACACTTACTTGACACTAATAATGTTTTTTTAAAATTGGAGAAAATAAAAAAGAAATATTATTAGTTATCTTGTAACTTTAATATTTCTTCTTTACTTAACTCAGTTATTTTTGATATATCTTCAATTGACATATCCTTTTCTAACAATTTTTTTGCTATTTCAAATGAGCGTTTTAGTTTTCCATTTCTTTCGCCTTTTTTCTCACCTTCATTTAATCCTTCTTCTTTAGCAAAGTTAAGATCTGTTATTCTAATACTTTCTTCCATTGCTTCTTTGTCATAATAAATTAAGTTTGATGTATCTTCTGAATATTCTTTCATAAGTCTTGCAAC
>CAKOIE010000021.1 GCA_934086395.1 uncultured Bacilli bacterium
CTTCATTTGTGGGCTTGTAGATATTAGGGCCTTATAGGCCATGTGAAAACCACGTCTTTTAGGCGTGGTTATTTATTTTATAAACAAAAAAGAAAATATCTAAAATTATCTAATTTTTTTCAAATATTCTCTTTTAAACTTTTAACAAAATCTTTATATTTTTTAAATTCTTCATCATTTTCATTAATTTGTAATACATAAAGAATTCTTCCATATAATTTATTTAAATAATTTTTAGGTTTAATATTAATACCACATTTTTCTAAATGAGAATCTATTCCAAATTTATTAATATAATAAATTTCTTGCCTTATCTTATTACGATATTTTATATTAACTTGCATTTTTTCATTAACCACAACTCCAGTTATATTTTGATTAGAAGATTTGTATATAACATGAATTTTACTATCATTTAATTCTAAACCTAGTTTATACAACATTTTTCTAACTTTAACTATTATCTCTTTTGGACTAAATTTGCCAGAAAAAGTCATATCATCAGAATATCTCGTAAAAGAAATATTTTTTGCTTCACACCAAAGCCCTAATTCTTCATCAAATTCCTTCATTATTAAATTTGATATATATGCAGAAGTTGGTGAACCTTGAGTTAAATGATCATCATATGTACATAAATATGTTAATAACATACCAACTGATTTAGGAAAATATTCTATTGAAAAACACGAGTTATATACATCTAAAAATGATATATTTTCAAAGAAATTTTTAATATCTAACTTTAAAATCATTTCTTTATTAACATGAGAAATAGCGTTATCTTTTAGTCCAATTCCTTTATGATATGCCTTTGCATATTTTGATATTTTTTTATTATTTAATATGCTAACTAAAATTCTTTTCTGAATTTGTTTTAAAGTTTTACTCGGTTCATATATAGTTCTATATTTCCCATTATGTTTTTTTATTTTATATATTCTATAGTTATTTTCAATATTATTACTAATAGAATAAATAGTTTTTATATATTTTTTTTCATCTTTACAATCTATTAAATTAAGAGATAGTAAAAATTCATTACATTCTTTTATACCTACGTATTTCCACATTTTTACTACCTCCTAATATGCAGTACTAACGATATTGTAATATGGAAATGGACATAAAGCGAAGTGAAACGAAGCGGCTACACAACGTGTAGAATTGTCCTTTGAAGTATTACTATTTAATCGTCTATAATTAATTTAGTCCCTTAACGACTCGTTAAAGTAGGAAATAATTCCAATCACTACTGCGAGATTATTGTATCAAAATTAGCGTTATTTATCAAATTTTTCTTTATAATCATGTTTTCCAAGTTATAATATTTTTTTAAGTTTATGCAATACGTAATATTTTATTATCTTGATCTATAAAAAATTAAAAACTACTATTTACAAAATTTTTATGATAAAATGCATATGAGGTGAACAACTAAATGAATATAACTAATATTGTTTTTGATATAGGTGGAGTATTAGCCAAACCTAAAAGTGGAAATTGGTTCATTACTCCAAATTTTTGGAATATCATTGATAAAAGTGAAGTTAACCAAGAAGCACTAAATAATAGCCTAAAAAAATATATATATTTGCATACCCAAAATCCCAAAACCGAGCTTGAAGAACATAATATGTTTTCCAATTATTATTATAATGTTTTAAATGAAATCAAATACCCAAACTTAACAAAAGAAATTGCCAGTAAATTAGCTGATGATTGTGTTTATAATGATGATAAATTTTTCTTTTATGAAGATGATAAAAATAATTTAGAAAAACTATCAAAAGATTATAACCTATATATAATATCAAATGGATGGCCTTCTTCATTTAGAGTATTAAAAAATAATAATATGGAAAAATATTTTAAAGGAATAATTATTTCATCTATGTATACCACCATAAAGGAAGAAAAATTATTTAATGTATTTTTAGATAAATATAAAAATATTATCCCAAAAGAAACAATTTATATAGATGACAGAACATATATTTTAGATAAAGCAAAAAATTATGGTTTTAAACTTTTACTTATGGATAGAGAAAAAAACTATTTAAATAGTGAATATAAAAAAATAGAAAGCATGAAAGATTTAATTAAAATATTAGAAGAAAAACAATAATGTTTATCTAATATATAAATTACTTGAATTTGTACAAATAATAATGAAAAATATATCAAAATAGATTTAGAATATTTATAAAATTAATTCAAATAAAAAAGAGAATATACGATAAATCAAGTATGTTCTCTTTATTAGTTTACTAAAATATAACTAATTTACTTAAAAAAGCTAAATAATTAGTTAAATTTTAAACTACTTACAAAAGCCTTAAAAGTATTAGAAGATAAATCAGTATTTAATGTACAATCATATGATATTTGATATTTGCTTCCATTATAATCATTTATTAAATATAACATTTTTTGCCATCCGTTTCCATCATTTTTTACATATCCACGTGTCCAAATATAACCGTTGATATTTTCTTCGCTATATTCTATTTCCACGTCGTTATTTACATAGAGTAAGAATTTTACTGATTTTTTAGCATCCTTTTCTTCAAGTGATACACCATTAGAAATACTAACTGAACAGAAATTAGTATTATTTTTGTATGTACAACTATATTGTGATTCATTTTTTTCACAATTTGAAAACGTTTTAGGAATTTCAAAAGATAACTCATTTATTGTACCTAATTCATTTTTGCCACAAGCAATAAGTAATAAAGAATCTAATAATATTACTATAATTAAAATTGTTTTTTTCATTTTTTCACCTCATTTAATAAAACAATAATACAATAATACAATACGATATAATATAATTATTTGTATCTATCTTTTAATTCTGGATAACCTTTTTTTACCGCCGATTTAAATTGTTTAATTCTTAAATAGAAAAAATCATAAAAGAGCATTAAAAGCAGTGGTAGTATAATTAAAAATAATCTTAAATAATCATCTATAGTATTTAAAAGACTTCTACCTAAAAAATAAAAACCTACCACCATCATTATACTAGAAACAATAAAATCAATTATTGCCGATTTTTTTTCATTAGTAAGTTGAACATAATAATTATCTAATTGTTCGATAGAAAAAGTTCTATCTTTAATTGATTTAACAAATTTTTTATCTAATGCTTTTCTAATAATAAAACTAATTTGTGCTATATTTTCACCTCCCACCATTATAAGTATAACACAAGTACTTCATACAGGCGACATATTTTCTGGAATTTTTATGAAATAATCTTTTGTAGAAGGAAGTGTTATACTTTGACAAGCAGATATTCTAAAGAACAATTATCATTAATTGTCAGAAAAAACATAAGAAAGTATAGATTAATGAGAAAGTACACACTTCAAGAACTAGCAGACAAAACAGGACTTACTCATGGATATGTAAGGGATTTAGAATGTTTTTCTATAGATAAAACACCATTATTAGAAACTATTGGAAAATTTGCTGATGCTTTAGAAATAGATATTAGACAATTATTTGATGAGATAAACTAAATATAATCATATAACAATAAAGTGGTTAAATTAATCATGTTTTTATTTTGATATTTCTTATTTACCGAACATGACTGCTAAGAAAATTAATTACTTAATTTCTTGACGTCTCCATCTATTTTTAAAATCTCATAATGTTTACCTATACTATAATGAAATCCATCCATTGCTCCAGCAGAGTATGAATATATTTCATAATTATTATCACAATAATAGTGAGTATCATTATATATATCAATTTTATCTGGTTCTTCATCTAATCCCGTACCAAATGTTAGTAGATAACCAAAAAGTAATGGTCCAAAAAATATACAAACAAATAAAACTAACAAACAAGATATTATTTTTATAGTGTTATCCTCCATAAATCCTGTTACACAAATTAATATTATATTAGAAAAACCAAAAAATAATTGTAGCGCATTTTTAGAAAATATTAGTATTACCAAGTAAATAATAAGTATTGAAAATCTATATTTTATCTTCTTTCTAAAAATAGTCAAAATCAAAGCATTTATAATCATTAAAACAATCATAAATATTTGGTATAGTAATCCATGAATTTTTAAGTTGTATAAAATTATATTGCTTATCATAAATAGCATCATCATATAACCAGCATAATTTTTAGTAAAATTTTTCATCATAAATTTTCCTTCTTTCTAAATAAATTTTATTATTAACCTCAAAATAAAGCATCCTACGAATCGTAGGAAACAGTGAATATCATATTAACAAATAAAAAACTTCATAAAAATATTTCTAATTAATTTTATTAATGATAAAATGTATTTAGAAAGAGGTGTTGTATGAAAAATGAAACAACTAATTACAAAGTTAAATATGCAATTATGGAAATAGAAAGAACTATTAATGACAAAGGAATTAGTAGAACTTATGCATATTATATACCTGCTAAATGTTATGTTACTTCTAAAGAGGAAATATATTTGAGCAGAGGAGAAACAAAAATAATCTATAATGTTGTTTTTATTACTCCTGATTTAAATGAACAATCTAAATTAATACAGCCTCAATATAACTTTTATGGTGATTGTATAAATTCAATACCTACAGATAATATTTTTGATACATATGGAGAAGCTAAAAATGAAGCAAATACAAAAAATATTAATTATTACAGATATTTAAGAACGCAATTATCATGTAGTAGTATAAAAAAACAATTAGAAATTTTAAATAATAATTATAAACTTTTAACTAAGTATGGCCAAGAAATAGAAAGCCATTTATTAGATATAACTGATGAAATAAAAATTAGTTATTTACCAATTTTACCAGAAGAGCAAATAAATACAATATTATTAAAATTAATACAATTACCTTTGATTCAAAGTGATGAATTTTTATGCTCGTTAAATGAAAAAGAGATTAGTCTGTTATTAGAAATAGCATCATCAAATAAAACTGAACAAACAAAAAAATTAATTAAATAAAATAAACTAATTAATAATAAATTATCTAGAAAATATTATAGAAAAATTATAAAAAAAGATGCAGTAATAATTATTACTAAAACTAAAAAAATAATATAAATTACAATGTAAACTAATTATATATTTAAAACTATACTTATTTATATATGCTATAATCTTTTTGTATAATAAATTTATATAAATAAGAGGTAGATTATGATAAAATATAAAAAATCAAAAATTAGATTAACAAAAATTGGAAAAATAGTTTTTAGCACTAGTTTTATTTTATTAATAATTATGATATTTATGGTATCCAAATTATTCTATAGTAAATATTATATTAAAGAGGAAAAATCAGATTATATAGTTGAAATTAATTTTCCAAAATTAAATAATAAGAATTTAATATCTTATTCTAATAATTATATAAATACTAAGAAAAAAGAATTTAAACAAAATATTAGTAATTTAAATAATAGTGATATAGATAAATATCAATTTAGAGCTAATTATCAATTAAAAGATACAAATGAATTAATTGGACTACATTTAACTATTTATGAATATACAGGAGGTTCTCATCAAACTAGATATGATAAATCCTACTATTATTCTAAAAAAGAAAATAAAATAGTTTCATTAGTAGATTTTCTTGAAAATGAAGAAAGCTTAGAAAAGTTATCTAATCTTGCTTATTATTATGTAATGAAATATAGTAAAATAAATAATCTTAATATAGATGAAGATATGCCTAAAGAGGGGTTAAAATCGGAAATATTTAATTTTGAAAATTTTGAATTTTTAGATGATGGATTATCTATTATATTTCCACCATTACAAGTAGCATATTATGCAGCAGGAGAAATAAAAATTACTATACCATATTCTGATTTAAATGGAATAATTAAAAGAGAATATTTAAAATATAGTAATAAACAAGAAGTTAGCAATAATAATCGTAATATTGAAGAATTTAAAAATAAAAAATTAATCGCTTTTACATTTGATGATGGACCTAGTTATATAGGAACTAATAAATTATTAGATAATTTAGATAAATATAATGCAAGAGTAACATTCTTTGTATTAGGAAGTAGGGTAAATGAACATAAAACAACATTAAAAAGAGCACATGACATGGGAAATTTAATTGGAAGTCACACATATAATCATTTAAATTTATTAAATTTAGATAATTATTCTATAACAAATGAAATAAAAAATACTAATGAAGTCATTAAAGAAGTAATAAATGAAGATCCTGTTTTTTTAAGACCACCATATGGAAATACAAATCAAAATATAAAGAATATTTCTAATATGTATACAATTTTATGGAATTTAGACACCGAAGATTGGAAATATAAAAATGCTGAAAAAATTTCTAATTATATTGTAGATAATGCTAAAGATGGATCTATTGTACTACTGCATGATCTTTATGAAACATCAGTTGATGGAGCTTTACTTGCTATGGAAAAATTAGAACAAGAAGGATATGCATTTGTAACAATTGATGAACTTGCTAAATTAAAAAATATAGAATTAAAAAAAGAAAAAAGTTATTATCAAATTAATAATTAATAATATTTAAAAGGAGATACATGAATAGATGTGATTGGTGTAATTTAAAAAATCCTATATACATAAAATATCATGATGAAGAATGGGGCATTCTTAACACAAACGATAATTATCTTTATGAAATGTTAATTCTTGAATCATTTCAAGCAGGCTTATCATGGGAGTGTATATTAAATAAAAGAGAATCTTTTAGGAAAGCATATGATAATTTTGATATAAATAAAGTATGTAATTATGATGATAATAAAATTGAATGGTTAATTCAAAATAAAGATATTATTAGAAATAAACTAAAAATAAAAGCAAGTATTAATAATAGCAAAATATTTAAACAAATAGTAAAAGAATATGGTACATTTTATAATTACTTATTAACGTTTACAAAAGGTAATTTTTATTATAACAGTACTGACACTAGATCAAAATTATCAGACGATATTTCAAAAGATTTAACCAAAAGAGGAATGAAATTTGTCGGAACAACTATAATATATTCTTATCTTCAAGCCGTTGGCATAATTAACTCTCATCAAGAGAATTGTTTTTTATCTCAAAATAAAACTTCACACTAACAACTAATGTGAAGTTATTTTTTCGTTATTATCATCTAAACTAAAATCTTTATTCTTTTCTTCTTCATAATAATCTTCTAACGTTAAATTATTTTCTTTTAAATATAAAGCAAGTTCATTTCCAACATATCTTAAATGCCAAGGCTCATAATTATAACCAGTTATTTTTTCCTTATCAAAAGGATATCTCAATATAAATCCAAATTTATAGCAATTATCTTTAATAAACTTACAAACATCTTTTTCTTTTATAAAATCATCATTTATTAAGTAATTTCCATTTTTTAAAATTGCTAAATCAACAGCTAAACCAGTTTGATGTTCAGAATAACCTGGTTTAGCCGCATATTTATTAATATAGTCTAGACCGTTTTCTTTTAGATTTTCTTCATATATGATTTTTTGCTTATCATAACTTCTATAAGCACTTTCAATTTCTAAATCGATATTATTTTCCCTAGCGTAGTTAATAAATTCTAAAATTTTTTCTAAAGTTTTTTCTTCTAGTATTACCTCACCAGTATATTTTGAATTGTATTTAGCAAAATTACATCTATATTCTTTACTTAATTCATTTTCTTTATTAACTATAACATCATACTTATATTTATCATATTCCTTGTCCATTATATCTATAGTATTTAAAACAGCCTTTGTATTAATATCAATTGTATGAGAAAAATGTTTTTTTAGTCTAGAAAAACCTCCCTTAACATTTTCATCAATATAATCGCTTAAATCCAAATCAATAAATTGAGACAATGGATTACTTCTTACCCTTGAAAGCTCAACAACCAAACTTCCTGGAATAAGAGTTCTAACTTTTGAACAAAAAGTAGTATAAGTAGTTGGTTTAATTAACCTGTACTCTGTATTCTTTCCATAACATTTAGCAACATTTCTATTATACATAATCTCTCTAATACCATATTTTTCATTCCAATGATTTATATCATTCATTTTATCTAAATAATAGACAATACCACCACAAGCATGAAAAATAAATGAACCAATAACATCATAATTTTCTTTTAAATATTTATAATAATTAATTAATGCTGTATTTTCTGGTTCTTCTACAAATCTATCTCTAAATCTTGAAGGACATCCTAAAGGTCCTTGTTTAAACAAGTCTATATTACATAATCTACTATTAGGGTTATTACTACCATTTTCTAGAAATCTTTTTAAATATTCGCCACATTCAATATTAGCATTTAAATCAACCCCATTTGCATTACTACTCCATGTAGATAAAACTCCATATCCTAAATTATTTTTATTAAATATCTCTTTTAAACTTTCTTTAATTTTTGCATACTTTTCTGGTATACATCTATAATCTATATGTTTAAACATTAGTAGTGATAACATATCTTGTTTTTCTCCATAATTATTAACACTAATATCATCAAAGATACTATTTAAATAATATTCTAAACAAGTTAATTGTTCTGTTAAATAATTACTTTCTTTTGGAATTAGTGCTCTAATTGCACTAGTAACAATTATGGTTCCTTCTGGATTTTCAAAAGGAAAGAAATGCACTGTATATTTATTTTCATCTATGTATATTTCTTTATCACATATTTTTTTCATAAACAAAAGAACAAATACATTGGTAATTAATTCACAAGCGTGTTTACCAGCACTTAAGATTACATGCTTATTCCCATGCCCATAACTATAATGTCTTATTGGTTCTCCATAGGTAGAATATCCAATGTTTTTTTCTTCTTTTATTACATTTTTATCTAAAGAATTTAAAAATTCAATCATTTCATCATAAGTTATAATCCTAAACATATATAATCACCATAACAATATCTTATCATAAATAAAATTAATTAAAAATAAAAAAACAAGCAAATGCTTGTTATAATCTAAATGGCGCCCGATGTAGGACTCGAACCTACGACCTAACGGTTAACAGCCGTGCGCTCTACCGACTGAGCTAATCGGGCATTTCCTTTGACTACAAACAATACTATACTCTAACTTTTTATTAAATTCAAGTATTTTTTTAACAAAAATAAAATTTTTTTAAATTTATTGCTTTTATCAAAAAAAATGATATAATAAATTATAGAATAAGATAGGATTGGTGAATGTTTATATGAACATGGATTTATTTTCAAATTTAGAAGAAGGAACTAATTTTTTAAATTATAAAGCAAGAATAAGAATTGATTCATTAAAAAATATATGTAAAACAAATAATGATGATATTTTAGAATATATAAATAGTTGTGATGAGATATTTTCAAGATATAATAAGAATAATTTAATAAAAGAACTTTATCAAATTGATTTAGATTTAAATAATATTGATAGTCAAAACTTAGATGAAAATAAAATTAAAGAATTAAATCACAAGAGAGAAGTAATTTCTTTTGAATTCAAAAAATTCTTAGAAGAACTACATTCATTATATGATGATGAAAATCTAGATTTAACAAAAAAAGCTAAATATTTAAGTGATAAAGAAGATATTGAGTTTGCTTATAAGAAAATTATAAATCGTTCTTTAGACATTCAAGATAAAAAAAGTACTATTTCTATGATAAAAGAATCCTATCCTGATGCAATTAATTTTGATGTTAATGAATTTAAAAATAATTCAATTACATTTAAACTTATTAAAGATTACACTAAAAGTTTTCAAAAAGTAGATAATACAGAGGAAATAGAACCTGAAGAATTAAAAAAAACGTATGTTAATGATGATTTATATGTTGTAAAAATTTCTGAAGCTCCAGAAAAATTAAAAATACCAGAAAAAGAAGAATCTAAAGAAGAACTACATTCTGAAAATATTGTAACTGAAAATGATACCTCTTTTTTTGGAATAGATGATGCATTAACAGAATCTATATTAAATAATGATACTCCTACATTTGAAGAAGTAAAAGAAGAAGAACCAACTAAATTAGAAGATATTGCCTTAGATGTTGATTTAGTCCCAGTTCAAGAAGAAACTGAACCAATTGAACTTGAAATTGAAACACCAGTAATTCCTGCAAAAGAGGAGTTAGATATGACAAAAGAAAAAGATGTGAAACAAAAAGAAGATTCAACTGCTGAAACTGAAAAAGAGGAGTCTTCTATTAAACAAGAAGAAAATATTGAAGTCAAAGAAGATAATATAGCTGAACCAGAACAAACTGAAGAACAAATGACATATACAATGGATGAACATGACACAATTCATAATATTGCTCTTGCCTTATTTGAAGATGAAAACCTTGCTCAAATTGCAGTACGTAAAATAATCGAAAATAATAAGGAGATTATTGATAAAAAATTACAAGAACAAAATATTACCGATCAAAGTAATATAGAAAATAAAGAAAATGTATTAACTGGTTTAACTTTAAATTTATCTAAGGTATTTGAAGAAGTAGTATCTTCAAATGAGACAAAATAGGAGGAAATATGTATTTTGCTAGAAATGAAATAATTGAATTAAACGATAATTCTAAATATTTAGTAGTTGATACAGCATACATAGATGAAATTTCTTATTATAAAGTAGAAAAACTTTTTGATGATAATCATACAAATGAATACATATATATTACAGCAACAAATAAAGATGGAAAATTATATATAAATAAGAATTTATCTACTGATATTATTGAAAAATTAAAAGAAATATGCGATTAAAAGCATGTTTTTTTTAAGAAAATAGATAGTTATGTGTAAAATTGCATATTTTATTGGCTTAAAAACGATTTTAAATAAAAACGTTAATAAAAAAGTGTTTTCTTTATAAAAATTTTATGTTATAGTATTAACCAAGTTTAGAGGAGATAAATTATTATGAATAAAAATTTTGATTTGACTTTATTGTCTGAAGGACAAATTTGGGGTGCTGGAAAAGAAGAACAATTATATGTAATGAAAAAATATGGAGTAAAAGCTGCTGTTACTGATTTATGTATATTGACAGGTTGTTATATTACTAATAAAAACCATATTAATGAAGATAATTCTTTAAGTGGAAGAACTGGTCGTTTTTGGACTAGATCAAAATGGGATAGGTCTAGAACATGTGAACTTTATAATCCTTATGATGTTTGTGTTGTTGATAAAAATGGGGAATGGGATGATAGATTACGTTTTGATCGTCTATGTGCTGTTCGTCCTGTTCTTCATTCTTCCTTAATATATTCTCAAATTTTTTCAAATAGGGTGATAGGATATAATGGAACTCTAGAGGTAGAATATGGAGAATATCCTCAGTGGGCAGCAGAATCAAAAATGCAGCAGATATTAGAATTAGAATATTCTAAAGGATTGAATAAAACTGGAGAAAGTTACACATTCGATTCATCTGATTTAAATGATTATAATGCTGAATTTATCCCTGTGATTTATGATGTATATGAATATCAAGGAAGAAAATATATTAGAGCTAGAGTAAATTATCATTTTGAGCATTATGATACTCGAGAAATTACACTATCAAATAATAAAGAATATAAAAATGGTCAGTATGTTTGGATTGAAGTATCTCCAGTAAAATGGTTAATAGATGAAAAAACACATACTTTAATTTCTAAATATGGCTTAGTTTCTGGTCTTGCATTTCAATTTAGATGGAAAAGAATGAAAAATAGTTGTGTTAGATGTGATTCTCCTTATAATGGTGATTTTAAGAAAACTGATATGTATGAATATCTCAATACATATATGTCAAGAGATTTGTTTCAGTCTTTACCATTTGTTTATGATCAAGATTTGAATTCAAAAGAAAAAGGAAAAATAAAAAAATTATTATTTTTTAGATTTTAGATACCTAGGTAATAGTTAATAATTAATTAAAAAGTCATATTGTAGTTTTTTATATGATATTTTTAAAGAAAATTTTTTCTTTTTTTTTACTGATTTTATGTTAGACTATATTTTAAAAAATTGTGTATAATAAGTATGGGATGATAACTTATGAATGACGTAAAAGTTAAGTAAAGAAGAAAAAGAAAAATTATTTGAGTATTTAAAAAGAATGATAAATAATGAATTTAAATTTGAAGAAAACGAAATTCATAGTTGCCATAAATGTAACTCAACAAGTATTATAAAATTAGGAAAGTGTAATAATATCCACAGATATGAGATAAAATTATTTAATGCAAAAGAAAACAATGCTTATAAATCAAATACTTCAGAGGTATATAAAATTTAGCTAATGTCAATTCAATGTAAATTAGATTTAAAGAATTAGAAGATTAGATAATTACTTAGTATGGTTTAGTTTGATTGAAAATTATAAAAGAAAATGAAAATAAAAATAATAATGAAATATTAATGAATAACTTATATTCAACAACATTAAAAGAGTATAAAAATCTTCTATTTTTATATATTGAGTATTTGTTTAATTACTAATATGGTATAGTATTGATATGTTTAATTGACGGCCAAGTTTTATTTTGGTATATTTATGATAGAAATGAGGATGATAAAATGAAAGATAAAAAGTTGTATGTTGGAATAGGAATAGTAGCTGTTTTAGTTGTAGGTGTTCTAATTTATTTTTTAAATAATAAGAATACTGGAGATATAAAACTAAATACAAGTAGTGAATTAAAATCAATGATTAATGATGTTTATAAATTATCTAATGCTGATTTACCTGATTTAAGAACTCAAAAAATTAGTTTGAATGATAAAGATGTTTTAAAATCATATACTGGTTTATCAAATAATGATGATGTAGAAGCAATAGTAGCATCTGAACCAGTAATGTCAAGTCAGGCTTATTCATTTGTAGCAGTTAAATTCAAAAATGGTGTAAATATTGAGAAAGTTAAAGAAGAAATGTATAATAATATTGATATGAACAAATGGATATGTGTTTCTGCTGATGTTCTTTATTTAACTAATTATGGCAATACAGTTATCTATGTTATGAGTGAAGAAGATTGGGCTAAACAAGTTTATGATGCATTCAAGAAGTATGTAAATAATAGTAATGGAAAAGAACTAATAAAAAATAATTCATTAGGTTTTGAAGAATTACCAGAAGTACAATAAATTAAAGTTAACTCCTTATATAAGGAGTTTTATTTGAAAGGAATTTGATATGGTATTTACTAGTATTAGTTTTATTTATTATTTTTTACCTTTATTATTAATATGTTATTTTGTTGTTCCTAAAAAATTTAGAAATATAATATTGTTAATGTTTTCTGTTTTATTTTATTTTTATGGGGAACCTAAGTATATATTATTGATGTTAATAGAGGTATTGATATCTTATGTAGTAGGATTATTAATAGATAAGTATAAAAGTAAAAATATTTTAATTATTGGAATATTTATTCATGTATTATTATTTGGAATATTTAAATATTTTAATTTTATAATTATTAATGTTAATAATTTATTTCATAGTAATTTGAATTTGCTAAATGTTGTGTTACCGATTGGTATATCTTTTTATACATTTCAAATTATTAGTTATGAAATAGATGTTTATAATAAAAAGGTTAATGTTCAAAGTAATATTTTAAAGTATTTTTTATATGTATTTTTGTTTCCACAATTAATAGCAGGTCCAATAGTTAGATATCAAGATGTAAATAAGGAAATTGATAATAGAAATGTTACTTTTGAGATGTTTGCAAGAGGAGTAAGACGTTTTATTATAGGTTTAAGTAAAAAAGTAATTATTGCTAATAATTTAGGTGAATTATGTAATATATATTTAAATTTAAGTGATAAGTCTGTATCTTTTACTTGGATATTTGCAATTAGTTATATGTTACAAATTTATTTTGATTTTTCAGGTTATTCTGATATAGCAATTGGACTAGGTAAAATGTTAGGATTTAATTTTCCCGAAAACTTTAATTATCCATATATGGCAAAGTCAATTACTGATTTTTGGAGAAGATGGCATATGACATTAAGTTCATGGTTTAGAGATTATGTTTATATTCCTCTGGGTGGTAATAAGAAAGGTGTATTAAAGCAAGTTAGAAATATATTGATTGTTTGGTCACTTACGGGATTATGGCATGGTGCTAGTTGGAATTTTATTGTTTGGGGATTATATTTTGGAATATTGTTAATTTTAGAAAAGTTTATTTTAAAGAAATATTTTAGTAATGTTCCTAAATTTATTAAGGGTATTTATACTTTGTTTTTTGTTATGATTAGTTTTGTTATTTTTCAAGGTGATAATTTAAGTAATGATTTTAATATTATAAAGGGATTGTTTGGATTAAATGGAGAGTTGTTTATAAATAATGTAACTTTATATTATTTAAAGGGATACGTTTTCTTTATTGTGTTAGGTGTAATTATTTCTACTAATTATGTTAATAATTTAGTTATTAAAATAAGTAATGGTAAAGGTAAAAAAATTATTAATATATTGGAGCCTATTTATTTACTAATATTATTAATAATTGTTACTATGTATTTAATAGATAGTTCTTATAATCCATTTTTATATTTTAGATTTTAAGGGGAATATATATGAGTGATAAAGTTAAAAATATAATTATTTCTATTTTATTTGGTGGTATTCTAGTAATAGTTTTAATTGTTAATATATTTTCTAAAGATAAAGATATTTCAGTTAGTGAGAGAAGAAGATTAGCAAGTTTTCCAGAGTTTTCAGTAAATAATTTATTTAATGGAACATTTTTTAGTAATTTTGATAAATACGTTGTTGATCAATTTATGATGAGAGATGTAATAAGGGAAAATAAAGTAAGGTTAGATTTAGCTATAAAAAATAATTATCATGATGTTTATGTTTATAATGATTATTTAATTAAGCAAGAATATCCATTAAATGAAAGTTCTTTAAAGAATTTAATAGATAGAATTAATACTGTTAGTAACAAGTATTTAAATGATTCTAAAATATATTATAGTGTTGTTCCTGATAAAAATTATTTTGTTAATAATGGTAATTTAAGAATGAATTATGATTTACTAATAAGTAAAATGAATAGTGAATTAAGTAGTTTTAATTATATAGATATTATGAATAGTTTATCATTAGAAGATTATTATTATAGTGATAGTCATTTTAAACAGGAAAATATTGTTAAAGTAGCAAATGTGATTTTAGATAAAATGGGTAGTGGTTATTATAAAGATATAAAATATAATATGAAAAATGTTGGTGTTTTTAAGGGCGTTTATTCTTATCAAGTTCCTGTTAAAATAAAAGAAGATAGTATTAATATTTTAACTAATGAATATATAGATAATGCGATTGTATATGATAATATAAATAAAATAGATATAAATGTTTATGATAAAAGTAAGATCAATTCTTGGGATTTATATGATATATATTTAGGTGGAGCAAAGGGATTGCTTACAATTTATAATAATTTGGCAAGTAGTGATGATGAATTAATTGTATTTAGAGATTCTTATGGTAGTTCTTTAGTACCATTATTAATTAGTTCTTATAAAAAGATAACTGTTATTGATACTAGGTATATTTCTTCAAATATTTTAGATAATTATGTTGAATTTAAGGGACAAGATGTTTTGTTTTTGTATAGTGTTAGCACAATTAACAATAGTTTTACCGTTAAGTAATATAATTAATAGGAGGAAATAAAAGTGATTTTAATTGGTATTGTTTCAAGAATGTATAAAAATTTAGATGGTCAAGATATATGTCAAGTACATGAACAAATTAGAAGAGCACTAGCTAGATATGATGATGTTTGTTTAGTAAGTGTTTTACCAACGGAAAACGATAATTATAATGAAACTAATCAAGGAATGGATAAGGTTAATGAGGATAAATTATCTTATATTTTAGATAAATGCGATGGGTTTATTTTACCGGGAGGAAGTTATTATTATAATTTTGATGAATATATAATTAAGTATGCAATACATAATGATAAACCTTTACTTGGGATATGTTTGGGATTCCAAGCAATTTGTAGCTGTTTAGCTAAAACAAGAGATAAGTTTGCAATGGAGAAGAGAGTAAATTATAGTAATCATTATAAGAATCCGAATGAATATGCACATAATGTTTATATAGATAAAGATAGTTTACTTTATAAGATAATTGGAACTGATGTTATGCTTGTAAATAGTGTTCATCATGATATTGTTGATTTTGAACTTAATGATATCGTAAAAATAAATGCGATTAGTGACGATGATATTGTTGAAGGAATAGAGGTTAAAGATAAGAAGTTTATTATAGGATTACAATGGCATCCAGAATATATTATGGATGATAATTCTTGTAAAATTTTTAATTATTTTATAAAAATGTGTAAATAAAAAAAGTAAATTCCACTCTTTTGGGTAATAAATATATATAGAAGGGAGGAATTTTTTTATGATTAAATTTTTTAGTGATTTAAGTGAATATCTTAGAGTGATTAAAATAAAATTATTAGTGTTTGTTTTATTTGATTAAAAAAAGGTGCTGTAAAGGGACGCCTTAATCTATGAAAAGATCATTTATTAAATTATTAATGTTATTTTTTCTTTTTTTCATTTCATCCTTATTTAAAGTTATGGTATAAATATCGTTTTCTTTAGCGTTAGGAATTAATTCTTTGGGTAAGTTAATTATTTTACCATTTTCTAACTCAACTATTAAATAATTATCTTCTATTCGATCGATTGTTATTGTCATATTATTTCTCACTTTCTATTTTAATGTTTGTTCCATCTGATGAAGCTCTAATAGTTCCATTTATGCTTGTTAAGTATATTTTAGTTCCGGAGTTTTCCCAGTTTTTGATTGTTTCTTCTTTGGGTAAATTGTATTTGTTGTTTAAACCTACGGAAATAATTCCGTATTTAGCGTTTACTTTTTTGATAAAATTTATGCCTGATGATGTATTTGAACCATGATGGCCTATTTTAATTACATCGGCAGTTACATTTTCTTTAATTTCATTTTCACTTAGTTTTTCGGCATCTCCCATAAATAAGAATTTAGTAGTTCCATAAGTTATTTTAGTTACTACTGAATAATTATTAAGTTCAGTGTATGTCTCATTATTTGGAGCTAAAATGTTTATTTTTAATGTGTCGGTATCAATTATTGAAATGCCTGCTTTAGCAGTGTTAATTTTTAAATTTTTATCTTTGATTGCCATTAGAAGACTTTCATATGTTTTGGTTGTTGATACGACTTTAGGCATATAAATTTTTCCAATTTCAAAAGTATTAATAATGTCTTTTAATCCACCAATATGATCTGTATGGGGATGGGTTCCAATAATATAATCTATTTTTTGATAATTTAAATTTTTTAGATAATTTATTATGTTTTCACTTTGATAAGATTCTGCTGCATCAATTAACATTGTTTCATTATTAGGTAGTTCAATAAATATTGAATCACCTTGACCAACATCTAAGTAGTGAACTTTTAATAAATTATTATTTGTATTTATGTTGTTATTTTGATTTTGATTATTATTTTGATTAAATAGATTTTTAATTTTATCTTGATTATTAATGATAAAAAATGCAAGAAGTATGATTAATATTTCGAAAAAGTTTCTTTTGATATTTTTTTTAATTTTTTTATGTTTTGCCATATCTTATTCACCTATAATAAATATACATTAAAATAGATGGTTTGTTAAGTTATTCTTTAACTAAGGGAGCAAACTGTGAAAAATTAGTGAAAATGTCCTTAATTTATCTTAAAATACCTTATTGTCATTTAAAAGTGATACGACGAGGTAAGTAGTTATGGTTTTAGTAAAATGTAATGAGTGTGGTGTTAAGTTAAATGGTGATGAAAGTACTTGCTTTGAATGTGGTTTTCCTGTTAATAAGAAAAATGCGACAGGAGTTATATTTGAAAATTTAGATAAAATAACATGTGCTAAATCTAAGAGTTATGTAACATTTAAAGATTTATTTAAAAATACTTTTAAGAAGCATAGTGATGATGAATTAGATGAAATATTTACATGTAGATCAGATAAAACGACACCTGATATTAAAGATATTGATGTAAAAAGTGCAAGTGCATGGGGACATTTTAAGATATGGTTTATATAATGGGGAGATAATATTTATGGAGCTACTGCAATGCATAATATTATAAAATTAAGAGGATTTTTTAGCACCAGGAGGACATGTTGCTTGGACGGCTATTGAAGGGGCTGCACTGATGTATGTTAAAGGTTTTAAGCCACTTAATAAAAAACATTATAATGATAAAAGATTTTTACTTATGTGTTTAATTCCAATATAGCTTCATGAAATTTGAGATATGTCTATTCCATCTCCTTACTATATTGTTCAAATTATTTTAACTGTTTTAGCTTGGATTGTAATAATTTATTTTATAAACTTGAGTTTAAAACAAATTGAAGAAGTAAAATAAGTAGGAATTAAAAGATAGATAAATGGATTATTAAATATTTAATGGACTTTACTTTTGGTATTTATCTTGCTTAAAATAATTATGACTTTGTAAATTGGTTAAAGTAGATAATTGTCAGTTACAAAATATTTGACTTAATAATTAAAAAAATGTATAATGTTATTGATATATGAAAAAATAGTAAAAATTCAATATAATAATAACAAGATATATAGGAGGTGTATAACATGAATTATAATGATATTTTAATTAAATATATTGATAGTTGTCCTTATGATGAGCCTATTTTTATTGAAGAAATTAAAGATTATTTTAAAGGGATAGTCCAAGATAATTTTGAAAATACATTTAAAATTATATATGTATATATAAATAGACTTGTTAAGGAAAATAAATTAACTCAATTTATAAAAGGTATTTATTATAAGCCTAAAAAAGGTGTATTTGGTAACAAGCCATTAAATATTAACAAAGTTATTGAAAAAAAATATATTTGTGATGAAAAAGGTATAAAAGGATATTTTACTGGGGCATATTTATTTAATAAAATAGGACTTACAACGCAGATTCCTAAAGAAATATTAATTGTAACCAATGAGTGTCCAAATGCGAATGAGTATAAAAATAAAAATTTAAGAGTTACTATTAGAAAGCCTAAAATAATAGTTAATGATGATAATTATAAATATTTACAGTTATTTGATATGCTAATTAATAAGGATGGTCTTAAAATAGAAGTAGATAATGAAAAAGAAATTATTTATAAATTTATTGAAGATAATAAATTAGAATTTGAAAAAATATTTGAGTACGCTAATAAAATAAATAATTTAAAACCAATATTGAAGTTGTATGAACTAGGAGGCAAACAATGTTAAGTAAAGAACTGCTAGAGGAATTAGTTTTAAATATAAATAATAGAACGGGTATTAGAAATGATATATTAGAAAAAGACTATTATGTGTGTCTTATATTAAAAGATTTATCAAAAAAGCAAGATAAATTAAAAGCTTATTTTAAAGGTGGAACAGCAGTATATAAGATATTAGATCATATGAATAGATTTTCTGAAGATATTGATTTAACTGTAAAAATTAACGATGATGAATCAAATACTAGCAATAGAATGAGGCTAAAAAATTCGGCATTAGGATATAAGATTCAAGGATTGGAGTTAATCAAAGATGAAACAATAGATAAAAAAGGTAGTATAACTTCATTTTATAAATATGAATCTCTATTTAGCATGAATGAATTATTTAAATCAGAAAAAATTCAGATTGAATCAACATCATTTACAGTATCAGAACCTGTTAGTACATATACAATAGAACCTTTAATATATAAATATGCATTAGATGATGAAAAGAAAATATTAAAAGAAAAATACGATATATCTGAATTTGATATTGAAATAATTAAATTAGAAAGAATATTCATTGATAAAATATTTGCAACTGAATTTTATTTTGAAAGAAATATGTATGAGGATGTATCAAAGCATTTATATGATATCTCAATTATGATTAAAAATGATGAAATTAAAAAAATGTTAGAAAATAAACAGGAACTTAATAAATTGATTAGTTATAAAAGAAAAGAAGAAGAATCAAGAATAGGTGGTATTGCAAGTAATAAAAAAATAAAAGATTTCAGTTATATGAAACCTAACTTTTATGATGAATTGATTAATGCTTTTGAAAGAATGCAAAAAATATATGTTTTAGATGATGAAAGTATGTTAACTATTGATGATGTTAAAAATACAATTAAGATATTAGTAAAAATGTTTAATGATTTATAGGAAGGTTGTCAATGGATTATGAAATGAAAATGAATGAAATTATAGAAGAATTAAGATTAGTTTTAATATATTTAACTTCATGGGATGAAGAAAGTATATGCTATGATGAAAATAGTAATTTAAATAAAGAAACAATAAAGAATGCATGGAAAGGTTATTCGTTTGATACAATTAATGAATTAACTGATAAAGGATATTTATATCCAACAAAATATAAAAATAAAGCTGTTACATTAACAAAAGAAGGAGAAAAATTAGCTGAAACATTATTAAAGAAATATATAGTAACTAGTAAAATGGAAAATTTTTAAGTGAGATATTTACTATGTTAGTTAATTTGAATAAATTTAAGTTAATTAGTAGAACATAATGATAATTGAAGATAATAATATTTAAAGATTTAAGGAATGGTAAATTATGAAAGTGAAGTTAAATGTTTTATTGGAAGAATTAGAAGATAAAATTAATAGACAAATATTAGTTGATGAAAATATTCAGTTAATCAATTTATGTGAATTTGTAATAGTTTCTATGAATGGCAAAAAAATACCTATTTATGAACTTGATTGTAATGGAAAAGTATATTATCCATATGAAAATGAAGAAACTGAAAAGAAAAAAAGCTTGTTTGGTTTAACTTTAAAATACTTAAATTTAAAAAAAGGAGCAACTTTTGCTATAAATTATAATTTTGATAAAAGTTATCATTTTAATTTTGTTGTAGATGAAATGAAAGAAGTAGATGATAATATTGATTTTAAAGTAATATCTGGTAATGGCTATGGAATAATTGATGATGAAAGTATTTATGATTTAGAACGAATATTTGAAAAAGATTATGATTCTTATTATTTGAAGAGTGAAAAAGATTATTTGCATAAATCATTTGATACTAATGAAGTAATTGAAAGAATTAATGATTATAAAAAATCTAAAGAAAATCTAAAAATACCAAAAAAATATATATTTAATATTTCACTAGAAGGTTTTAGTAAAGAAATTAAAAGAAAAATTTCAGTAAACAGTAATATTTTAATAAATAAGTTTTGTGAAAAAGTAATTTTATCTATGAATGGAGATCTATCACATCCATTTGATATTAAAATAGCTAAAGAATTTTTAAAAGATTATTATGGGAACTTTGAATTATTTTATTTGGATTTAATTGAGAAAACAAAATTAAAAATTATTTATGACTTTGGAGATAATTGGCAATTTAATTTAACGCTTTGTAAAATAATGGATAGCAGTGATGAAACTGAGTTTGAAGTTCTCTCAGGAAAAGGTTATGGAATAATTGATGATTGTGGTGGAATTTTTGAACTTTGTAATATTTTTAATGGTGAATATAATAGTTGGGGTATTCATAATATAAATGAGTTTAATTTAGAAGAATGTAATAAAATTGTGAACAATAGAAATAGTATATAAAAAAATTATATTTGGTAAAAGAAGTAGGAATTAAAAGATAGATAAATAGATTATTAAATATTTAATGGCCTTTTCTTTTGGTATTTATCCTGCTTAAATCTTACTTAAAATAATTTTTACTTTGTAAATTGGTTAAAGTAGAATCTATTAAAATTAGCTAAAATATATTATAATTTTGATAGGTGGTTTTATATGATTTACTTAAAGAGTTTTAAATTATTGGATGGGGATAGAGAATCAGCAATTCCGACTTTTATAGAAAGAAGAAATATATTTAATAATTATTATCCTTTACATTTATTTTCTTCTAAACAATTTGAAGATATAGAATTTGATAATATAACAATATTTTATGGTGGAAATGGTTCAGGTAAATCTACATTAATTAATATGATTTCGCAAAAACTTAATGCAAAAACTTTAAATGGAATAAATAAAGGTTCTTATTTTGATGAGTATGTTAAACTTTGTAAGTATGAAATGACTTATGATGAGCCTTTAGAAATTAAACTTGTAACTAGTGATGATGTGTTTGATTATTTGTTAGATATTAGATCAATTAACTCAAATGTAAATCGTAAAAAAGAAGCATTGTCTAAAGAATATTTAGATTATAAATTTAATAGTGATTATTCTATTAACGATTATAAAGAACTTAGAAATGTTTGTGATGCTAAGAGAAAAACAATGTCGAAATTTGTTAGAGAAAGACTTGCAAATAATAATTTTATTGAAAACTCAAATGGAGAGTCAGCTCTTATGTTTTGGGAAAAAGAAATTGATGAAGATAGTATTTATATTTTAGATGAACCGGAAAATAGTTTATCAGCTGAGAACCAACTAAAGTTAAAGAAATTTATTGAAGATTCAGTTAGATTTTATAACTGTCAATTTATTATTTCGACACATTCACCATTTTTATTAAATTTGTATGATGCAAAGATATATAATTTAGATGATATTCCTGTTAGAACAAGAAAATGGACAGAATTACCTAATGTATTAGTTTATTATAATTTTTTTAAGGAACATGATGGTGAATTTAGAAAATAGAAAGGGATAGTATGGAGATAAATGATGTAGATATTAATATTTTACAGACTAGACTAAATGAAAACGCTAATAAATATTTGAATATAATTTTTAATGAATATGGACAATATTTTAGTGAAGATTCAGTTAAAATTTTTGAACAATTAAAAGATTCAAATATTGTAAAAGTTGATAAAAATTTTAATGAATATTTTCAATATCAAAGAAATGAAATTTTAAGTGATAGTTCTTTAAGTAATGATGAAAAAGCAGAAAAATTACATGAAATATCTACTTGTTTAGCACATGGTGCTAGAGTTTATAATGATAATATGATTCATGTTTATCCTATGTATTTATTAGAAAGTAGTCAGAGTAAATCTAATGAAGATATTTTTAATAGTTGTGATTCGATATTAGTTCATGAAATTTTACATTATTTTATTAGACCTAATTATGAAAAAACTGATAAAAGAGGTAGTTTTTTGACTGAAGGGTTAGTTGATATGTGTGCAAGAGATATTGGGCGAAAATATGGAATTCATGCTAGTGATTATTCTTCAAATTATACTGATAATGTTATATTTGTAAGAGATGCTCTTGAAAATGTTGTCATACCTGGTGAAAGAACAAAAATAGTTTTTAATGATGATGTGAATTCTTTTTTTGAAAAGACAACAACCGAGAGTTTTGATAGTGAAAAAGAAGCATCTAGAATTATTGATTTTCAACATGAAAAGGATCCAACTAAAAAACAGGAGCTAATGCCACAATATAGAAAAAGAATGGTTTTACTTACTTCATTATTTTCTGATTATCCGGCAAAACCTGATAGTATTTTAAATGCTTTAATGAATAAATCAGCAAACTGTAAATCTAGTGAAGAAGCATTTTTACAAGCAAATCAATTCTCTTTAAATGTTAGAATGGATTTAGATGGTTTAACACAAGAACAAAAAAATGAAGTAATAAATAGAGGAATTTTATCACCATTAGATAGTGCATATAGTAATTATAAAAAGGAAATTAATAATTTAAATTCGAGAGATGGTTTAACTAATCAAAGTTTTAAGGTAAAAAAATTAGAAATGAAACCAGAAGTAAATCATTCTTCAGGATTTGTTAATAATTTTATTCTGATAATTTTCGTTGTAATGATGATAGTAGCTGTATTTAGTTTTGTATATTATTTTTTGTTGTGAAAAATTGATGGTGAGGTTATTTATGGAAAAATTAACGATTGAGAAACAATTAAAAAAATATCCTTATTTACAAAGAATGTCTGATTGTACATTGTTTACTACTAAGGAAGATATTGATTTTATTAAAAATAGTAAAACTATAGCGGTTGATGATATTGATGTTTACACAGAATTTTTAAAAAGAATATTAGAAGATGATAATTATTTTGAGTATGCTTGTCGTTATTTTTATGATGCAACTGATAAATTTATAGTTGCATCTATAATTAATGGTGATTTAGGCGTAAATATTAGATATGATAAAACAACTATTATTAATGGAATTAAAGAATTAATAAACACAAATCAAATTAGTTTAAATACTGAAGAGAAAGAGAGATTCGAAAAGTTAAGAAGTTATATTTCGTATGATAAGTTTTTAGAAAAATATAAAAATTATGAATATAAAGTTTTGATAGATGGTGTTAATTATTCAATTCCATTTGAAAATATGATGAATTTAATGAGATTAAGTGATGATAAATTTAATGAAATATGTCGTGATGATAATATAAAAGATATCAATGGAATACCTAAGGAATATTTAATTTATGCAACTTGTAAATTTTTAAGAGAAAATAATATTATTGATAATTATGAGTTACCAGATGTTTTTGTTAATAGATATTCAAGTATTTATTCAATGCAAGTAATTGATTTAGAAGCAATAAATAAATATGTGGTTACAACTGATGTTAAATATAAAGAAATTAAAATTGATAGTGATTTAGAAAAAGTAATTATGGATGGTTTTCCTTATGATTCAAGTGAACTGGAAATGGCAATTTATATTTATATTAAAATGTGTAAGGTGTTAACTTATGATGAAGAGTATTATGCTGTTAATCAAATGGGAGTTGCAACAGAAAAACATAGAAGTACAAGTCATATTGCTTCAATAACTCCACAAAATAATCAAGTTGTTTGTTTTGAATTTAATATTATATATG
>CAKOIE010000022.1 GCA_934086395.1 uncultured Bacilli bacterium
AATAATGCTTGCAAATCCAGTGTTTACCTGGGCTTGCAAGCTATTTTTGTATTGCAACTGTCAAAGACAAGATTATATCAAATGTTTTTATATTTAACAATTAGATTATAATCAATTTACAAAAATTTATAATCAATTTACAAAAATTTTAATGAAATAAAAAAGAGATAAAATAACTTATCTCAATAAACTAATTTCCACTTGCTTTCCATCTTTCAAGTACATCACAGTTTGCTGAATATGGAAGTGGATCTGGTAAATCCATTTTAATTAATAATGGTATTTTAAATGCATTACCAAACGATACTAAAGTACCAGCTTGCAAAGAATTAAGTTTTTCAATTATGTCGCTAGATACATTAGGAAGCATTTTTTCAATATATTCTAAATCTTTAGGGTGTGTCATCTTAAGAACTAAGAAATTACTCATTTGAGCAACAACTGTTTCAGATATATCAACAGGTCTTTGACTAATCAAATCAATTATAACCCCATATTTACGTCCTTCTTTAGCAATTCTTTCAAATATATTATATCCTAATAAGAACTTATCATTATCGTTTTGAACATATCTATGTGCTTCTTCTAATATTAAATGGAAAGGTATCGAAGCTCTAACTTTTCTCTTCTTAGCAAAATCAAAAATCATTTTAGAAATAATTTTAACTATAACTTTAGCAAGAGCATCATCTATATCTTCTAAATTAACATTAATAATTTGACTTCTTCTTGAATTTAAAACAATTAACTTAGAAATATATTGTTCCAGTGATATGTATTTATCAAATTCAAAATATTTACCATTTTTACTATTTATAATTGAATTTAATCTTACTTTTAAAATTATAGCCGAATCTTGCATTATTCTATTATTTAAGAAACCTTCCCCAATTAATGCGAAATCTAAAGCTTTAGCAAAATCTTTTAAATTATAAAAGGCATTATCATTAACTTCAATTTGACTCTCTAATTCCGGATTCATATGATTTGCTAAATATTCATTAATTAATACACTTTCACCAAACTCACCTTTATTGTCAATTTGAAAACAATTTGCAAATCTTCTTGTATAACCAATTCCCTTAAGTTCCGCATTAACATTAAATTCATTAGTAGAACAAGATGCTAATATTTGAAATATATCATTCTTTTTACCAGAAGCATTTTGATTAGAAAATAATACACTTTGGATTGCTGATGCAATTAAATGATTCTTAAGTTTATTAACATTATCATTATTTTCACTAAATATTTTAGCAAGTTTACTAGCTCTTTCTATAATTGTTAATTGACTGTGATTTTCAGCATTTAAAAGTAACGCTAAATCATCATTAGAAAATAAATAAACAGGGATTTGCAATAATTCATCACCAGGTTCAACGGGATTAGTCGTAATAAACTTATATTGATAATTTGGGTTTATTTGATTAATATTTTTAAATGCATTTTTATATTCTCCGTAAGCATCAAAGATAAACAAATTCGCATTATAAGTTAATACCTGTGGATTTAAAAATATATTTTGAATTATTCTTGATACTGAACATGATTTACCAGATCCAGAATTACCAAATATAGCCATATGGTTAGAAAATAAATCATTTATACCAGCATATATCTTACGATTTTCATATATGGGACTCTTACCAATATATAAACTCTTTTCATCTTCTTTACCCATAATAATATCTAATTCTTCATTATTAATAACTCTTATTGTACTATTTAAAGTTGGTTTCTTAATTGTACCAGCAATAAACCTAGTTCCTACAAATTCACCAAGTAATTCAATTTTAATAGATTCTTCATCTATATTTTTAACCTCTCCTAAAAGTTTAGTACTATCATTTTCAAACACAACATGTAAATTCATTAAATTTTGAATAACATTAGCATCTTTATTAATTGCAACAATAACAATATTATCACTTATAAATTTAATTTTTCCAAACACTTTAATCTACCTTCTATTCTATAAAAAGTATAACATAAAAACAAAATAAAAAAAATCAAAATAGTTTCCTACTTTAATTTTTTTGATAAATTTTATTTATTAAAAAAGTTTAGTTAATTTAAACCAACATTTATATATGATATTTTTGTTTAATTATTTATTTTCTATGCTCTTTTATAAAAGAAAGTTTCTTTTTTAGACGAAAAATAATATCATCTTTTTCAACTAAAATACAGTTTTCATTTTTGGGATTTATAATATATTCAATTTCTTTAATTGTTTTTAAATTTTCAATATCAATTTTTTGTAAATAATCTTTAGATGCTTCATAATTTTTTAATGTATCATAGAATCCTAATGTATCATCATTAGAATAATAACTTATAGGACGATTAGAAAGCAAATGGTTTAATCTATAAGAAAAATCACTAGATTTTGCTATTTCACTTTGACTTAAATTTCCTTTAGCATCAATATATTTTTCAATTAATTGCAAATTTTCTAATGAATCATTAACCCAACGATATATACAAGCTGGATTTTCCATAACTTTAGAAGTATTTATACCATCTGCAAGATAAGGAATTTCAAAATCATTTGAATTAATAATATCAAATTTTCTACCGGTAATAACTTCAAAACATTTTAATTCTTCTGAAGCAAAATTTTCATCAGTTATAAAACCAAGCAAACATGGATAGGATACATTATCCTTAATACAATATTTAAATTGTTTCCCCATTACACATATACTAACTGGGTGAAATAATACAAATTTCAAATCGCTTTTATATTCATTCATAATAATTTTTCCTCCTAAAAATATAATAGTTATTATATACAAAATAGCTTATTTTTGCAATGATTTTTGTCTATGTTGGGTATAAATATATTTGATTTTGCAGATTAATTATATTTAAAAAACGAACAAATGAAGTTGCATCTACTATATCTAGAAAATTTCATGAGTTTAAATGTGAAAAACTCGACTCAACTAACTTTAGTTATTTGTCTCAATATGGTAATCATCAACTCTCAATTTATCAATCTATATAATATTTCTGGATTCCAAACTTTAGATGTAATGTAAAAATCTATTCAAAATATGAAATTACATATATTTAAATATTGATATATTTTTCTATTTTCTAGAATACAACAAAATATATAAAAAGAGAAACATTACTTTCTCCTTTTACATTTTCGTCATAAATTAATTAGTTTTCTTAGTTAATAAAAGTTTTTTTACATTATTTGTATCATTTTCGTTTTTTAACTGAATACTTGGATCATAAAGAACTTTATCGTCTTCAAACCAAGAACCACATACAATTCCACTTCTATGAACTATTGCTACATTGAGATATGTTGGTCTACGATTTGGAATATGAGTTGCTAGTTTATCTCCAATACAAATACGAATTGGAACACCTTGATAATTAGCACTCAAATATACGTTACGTCTTCTTCTATCAACTTCATCTGATATATTTAATTTTTTTAATGTATGTTTGAAAACATTATCAGTTTCTTTTGTACCCGGTAAAAGTCGATTTAAATACAAAGGAATTTCTACTTTAGAGTATTCATCAATGTTAAATGATTCATCAATTGTTACCCTTAAACAAAGTTTTTCTCTAAAAAGTGTTTTAGCTTGCTCAATAGTTAAAATTGGTTTTGTAGCTTTAAATATTGTTTTATTTATATCTTCATCAATTGAATTTCGATGTAAATTTATATGATTAATTTTGTTTATACCACTTAAATACTCTTCATTAATTGCAACTCCATTAGTATTCCAATTTATATATGAATCTGGAAAATATTTTTTAATTAAATCTATTAAATTATTAAAGTCAATAGAATTAAGTGTTCCACCAGTAATAGCTACACTTTTAATATGAGGAAATTCTTGTAATACTTTTTCACATATTTTCAAAAAACTTTTATTATCTATAGACTTTTTTCTAAGATAAGTATCTATACAATAATCACAATTTGCATAACATGGTTCTGGCAAATTAATCACTATTGAATTAACAAAATCTAAGCAGGGAATGCCAAAAACTTCACGAAAATGTTCATTAAATGTTTCTGCTCCTAATTCCTTTTTAGCCAATAATAATTCTTCATTAATTTTATTATCCATATTAATCATAAAATTTCTCCTTCTTATTAATTTCATATTATATACATAATTTATTAAATTTACAATAGTTTTCGCTAGCTTGTATTATTATACCCCACATCACTAACAATCTATTGCACAGCGTTTATATAAATAATTACAAACTCTACACATCATAGATTGCACTAACATTTTAAAGATGATATATTAATACTGTCAAGAGAAGATTTAAAAAGACGATAATAATAGGAGGAAACATATGAATAACACATTATCAAATTTAAATTTAGAAATTGAAAAAGGAATTAGTTCCGCAAAAACACTTGAAGAGCTATATCAGTTATTATCAACGTATAATGCATATAACATTTTATTAATCAAAGCAAAAAATAAATTAGAAAGACTAGGAACAGCATTCAAAGGAGATTATGATTACTCAGATTGCTATAAAAATTCAATTAAAGAACTATTTTCAAAATTTAATCAAAACGAATTATTAAATTTAACTGAAGCAGAATATGATTTTTTAATAGATGCTAAAGACATGATATTTTTAATTAATGATCACACTCTGCTACAAATTCACTCTTATGATTTGTTTGATGCTGATGGTTTACGTGACCTAAATTACAAATTTATAAAATTTGAAGATTGTATAATAAAAAGATATGAAGATGAAATATATCATCGTGATCCATATTATTGTTCAGAATATTACGAATATAAAGATGCAATCGGATTATTTAGGGGAAAAGATTTAATTACACCAGCTTATAATTTTGAAAAACAATTTGAATCAATAGACGGTGCTGACATAAGAGATGTCTTAATTCCCCAATCAATAGATGAAATTCATGAAAAAATTAAATCAGTTAAAGATGCAAAAATAAAAACTTTATCACTATAAAAAAATTATAGATATCGTGTCTATAATTTTTATTTTAATTTATCTTTTAAAATTTCATTAACTTTAACTGGATTCGCTTTTCCTTTAGTCTCTTTCATAACTTGTCCAACAAAGAATCCAAATAAATTCGTTTTCCCATTATGATAATCTTCTATTTGTTTTTGACTATTTGCTAAAATATTATCTACAATTTTAATTAATTCACTATTATCAGATATTTGAACCATACCTTCATCATTAATTATTTTTTCAGGTTCTTCTCTTCTTTCTAAACATAAATTAAATAATTCTTTTGCTTGTTTAGAAGATATTTTATTTTCACTTAAATTGCTAATAATAACACTTAATCTACTAGGCGTTACAAAACATTCATCTATTTCAATATTTTCTTTAGAAATATATCCCAATATAGTTGAAATAATCCAGTTTGCTGCTATTTTAGCATCAATTCCTAATTTAATACATTCTTCAAAGTATAAAGCAATCTTCTTTTCTTTAACTAATATGTTTGCATCATAACTAGATAATCCATACTTACTCATATAATTGTTTTTACGTTCATAAGGAAGTTCAGGTATTGATTTAAATATTTTTTCTTTCCATTCTTCATTTATTTTAATTTTAGGAATATTAGGCTCTACAAAATATTTATAGTCAATAGCATCAACTTTAGAACGCATTCTAATTGTTGTACCAGTTGTATCATCAAATCTTCTTGTTTCTTGTTCAATTTCATCTTGTTTTCCATTCTTAATTAAATCTAATTGTCTTTGAACTTCATAATTTATAGCATCCCTAACTCCACTAAATGAATTAACATTTTTAATCTCAACTTTAGTTCCAAGTTCATCCGTATTGCTTAAAGATATATTAACATCACATCTAACTTGTCCTTTTTTAGAGTCAGCATCAGATATTTCTGTATATTGATAAATACTTCTCATATATTCTAAGAAAGTAATAACATCGTTTACATCATGAAAGCAAGGAGTTGTAACAAGTTCTAAAAGAGGTACTCCTGCTCTATTATAGTTAATTTTACTTGCCTTTTCTTCATGTGTCATCTGAGCTGAATCTTCTTCTAAATGAATATTATCAATTCCTACCTTAAATACACTTCCATCCGCTCTTTCAATATCAATAAATCCATCATATCCAATTGGAGCAGGTATCGTATTTTGTGTTATTTGATATCCTTTAGGTAAATCAGGATAGTAATAATTCTTTCTTTCAAAATATAAATATTCAGGTTGTTTACAATTAAGAATCTTACTCATCATAAGTCCCATTTCAACACATCTTTTATTTACTACAGGAAGAGTTCCTGGAAAAGCCATATCAACAGGTCTAACATTTATATTAGGAGTATCAGAATAACCATTCTTAGCACTTGAAAATACTTTACTATTAGTTTTAGAAACCTCACAATGCATCTCAATTCCAATAGTTATTTTATAATCATTCATGAATTACCTCCTTAGCAATTTGATTTTTATAAGGCATAACACTTTCTAAAGCATAAGCGATATTTAAAACATTTTGATCATCGTAGCAGTTACCAGTAATATTTACACCAACAGGTAAATTATCTATAAATCCATCCGGAATAGTTATTGAGGGAAATCCTCCAAAATTGCCAACTTGTAAAAATTCATCAAGTACAGAAGTATTTTCATCAATCATATCTAAAGATCCATCAATATGTTTAGCAGCACCTACTCCAACTGGCATAATCATTGCATCATAATCTTTAAAATAATCTTTCATTATATCAACAATTAATCTTCTAACTCTTTGAGCATTAATAAAATATCTTTCTTGATTTTCTTTTTGTAAAACATAAGATCCAATTATAAATCTACGTTTAATCAAAGAAGAAAAATTCTTAGTACGATAATTCTTCATCATTTCGATATAATTTTTTCCATCTTCTCTAGGTCCAAAAATAAATCCGGTTAAATTAGACATATTGCTTGTTGCTTCAGCACATGATAATACGACATAAACTGATGGTAAGGCATTAAGAATCTTTTTATCAATAGAAACACCTGTAACACTTGCTCCTATTTCTTCTAATTTTTTAATTGTTTCATGATATATTTCTAAATGTTTTTTAAGCTCATCATTCATATTAGGATAATTTTCTTCATCAATTAATTCCTTAATATAAAATAATTTTTTACCCTTAATATTTTTATCTAAATTGTCATATAAATGCATATTTGTTGAATCAAATGAAGTCATATCATTTTCATCAATACCTTTCATATTATCTGTAACAATTGCTGCATCTTCAACACATCTAGTTAAAACTCCACATGTATCTAAACTTGAAGCAAAAGGAAATAATCCATATCTAGAAATCATTCCATAAGTAGGTTTATATCCAACAATTCCGCAATAGGCTGCTGGCTTACGAATTGAATCACCAGTATCTGATCCTAGTGCATAAGGATAAACTCCTGTCGCAACCGCACAAGCTGATCCAGCTGATGATCCCGCACACATTCTTGTTCTATCCCATGGATTTAATACTGTGCCCGTATGACAAGTTGTTCCCGTTCCACCCATTCCAAATTCATCAAGAGCTGTTTTATTGGTTGGAATAGCACCTGCTTTATATAAATTACTTACAGCAGTAGCATCAAAAAACGGAACATAATCTTTTAACGTATTAGATGAACCAGTTGATAATATTCCCTTAGTTGAATAATTATCTTTAATTCCAAAAGGTATACCAGAAAGTAAATTATCAGTAACATTACCTCCTTTAGCATCATCTAAAATAGTTACAAAAGCATTATATTTATCTTCTACCACATGAGACATTTTAATAGATTCCTTAACAAGTTCATCACTAGTAACTTTACCATTTATTAAATCCTCATGTAATTCTTTAATAGTTTTATTTAGCATTATTTACACCACCTTTGGTAAAACAACTGAAGCACCATCATTTAGATCAGAGTTAGCAAGTAATTCTTCTCTTGGAATAGACTCATCAATAACATCTTCTCTTAATTCAGCATAAAAATCATCAAGAGCATGAGTCATACGTAAAACTTCACTTATATTTTCAATCTCATTTATTTTATTAATATTTTTATCTATAATTTCAAACTCATCAAATACCATATCAGTTTCTTCATCAGTTAAACCAATCATCAGTAAATCAGCAAGTTTTCTTATTTTTTCTTTTGTAAAATCCATAATTTCCTCCTTAACTTAAAGAAAAAAGAATAAATATTCTTTCTCCTATGGATATAATCTATTAGGCCCTCTAAAGATAAATTGAGCATCTCTAATATGGTCAAGTCCTAATAACAATAAAGTTAATCTATCTACTCCAATTGCAAATCCGCCATGAGGTGGCATACCGTATTTAAAGAATTGCATATAAAATTCAACATCTTTAGTTAATCCTTTTTCATCCGCATTACGTCTTAAATGATCATATCTATGTTCTCTTTGAGCACCACTAGTTATTTCCATACCTCTCCATAATAAATCATATCCTTGAGGAACATCATTTTCATCTCTCATATGATAGAAAGGTCTTTTAGCCTTATTATAATCAGTTATGAATAAAAATTCAGAACCATATTCCTCCATTGCAAATTTACAAGCTAACTTTTCAGTTTCCGCATTTAAATCTCCAATATCATGTTCAGGAATTTTATAACCATATCTTTTTTCTAATTCTTTATATAAATCAAATAATTTAATTCTAGGGAATGCCTTGTCAGGAACAATAACTTCTTGTCCAAATCTTTCTTTAATTATATCGCCAAAATTTTCTTTTAATTTACCTAGTGCATAAGTAAGCATTTCTTCTTCTAAATGCATAACATCTTCATATGAATTAATGTAGGCAAATTCAAGGTCAAATGAAGTAAATTCAGTACAATGTCTATTAGTGTTAGAGTTCTCTGCTCTAAATGCTGGAGCAACTTCAAAAACTCTTTCTAAACCAGAAGCAATAGCCATTTGTTTATAAAATTGTGGGCTTTGCGCTAAATAAGCTTTATCATTAAAATATTTAACTTCAAACACAGATGATCCTGATTCAGAAGCAGTACCAATAATCTTAGGAGTATGAATTTCAGTAAAATCATTTTTATATAAATAATCTCTTAAATATTCAACAAATGCACTTTGAATAGGCATAATATATTCTTTAGCATCACATCTTAAATCAATCCATCTATAATCTAACTTCTTATCAGGTAATGCATTTTCTTCAATTGGGTAAGCTTCTGCTAGTGATAAAACCTCTACATCATCTGGTAAAAATTCCTTACCACCATCTTTAACATATTCACTCATAACCATTTTACCAGTAAATGATACAAAAGAACCAGTTGTTAAAGCAGCACATTTCTCAGCAAGTTCTTCTTTAATCTTATCAACCGAAACTTGAATATATCCAGTTCTATCTTTTAATTTAATAAAAATCATATATTTAGTATTTCTAATTGTTTTAATCATTCCTGAAATTTTAGATAATTCATTTTCTTCTAAATTTTTAATTAATACTCTTTCCATAAATAATCCTTTCTAAAAATTAAAATTCACAATTTCCTGGTGTTCTTGGATAAGGAATAACATCACGAATATTATCAATACCAGTAATATAAATAAGTAATCTTTCAAATCCCATACCAAATCCAGAATGTACACAAGTACCATATTTTCTTAAATCTAAGTACCAAGAAAGTTCTTCTTTATTCATTCCAAGTTCATCCATACGTTTTACTAGCTTTTCATAGCTTTCTTCTCTTTGAGATCCACCCATCAATTCACCAGCACCTGGTACTTCTAAATCAACAGCAGCAACAGTTTCTCCATCTTCATTTTGTTTCATATAAAATGCCTTAATATCTTTTGGCCAATTCTTAATAAATACTGGTCCATTAAAGTATTCAGTAATATATTTTTCATGTTCTTTAGCAATATCTTCACCATATTCTGGCTCAAACTCCCACTTAACATCAGCTTTTTTTAAAATAGTAATAACATCTTTATGATCAATTCTTGTAAATTTACTATTAATTAATCTAGTTAATTTATCTATTAATCCTTTTTCAACAAATTGATCTAAGAATTTCATTTCATCTTTCGCATTTTCTAAAACATAACTAACAACATATTTAAGCATATCTTCCATAATGTCCATATCGCCTTCTAAATCACAAAAGGAAATTTCCGGCTCAATCATCCAAAACTCAGAAGCATGAACTTTCGTATTTGAGTTTTCTGCTCTAAAAGTAGGGCCAAAAGTATAAGTTTTCTTAAACGCAGTTGCAAATGTCTCAGCCTCTAATTGTCCACTTACAGTTAATCCCGTTGTTTTTCCATAAAAATCTTTTTCTGGTTCATATTTACCACTTGATGCTATACGATTTAAATCAAGAGTTGTAACTTGGAACATTTCTCCAGCACCTTCACAATCAGAACTTGTTATAATTGGAGCATGAAAATATACATAATTACGGTCTTGAAAATATTTATGAATTGCCATAGCCGCAACACTTCTTACTCTAAATACTGCATTAAAAGTATTAGTTCTAGCTCTTAAATGACCTACTTCTCTTAAGAATTCTCTAGTATGTCTTTTAGCTTGAATTGGATAAGTTTCATCAGCAAGTCCAAGAACCTTAATACTTTCTGCTTTAAGTTCAAAGTCTTGGTTACCACTAGATTCCACAATTGTTCCTGTTACTTCTAAACTAGATCCAACAAGTACTTTATTAATTTCTTCATAATTGCTTAAACTAGTATCATAAACAACTTGTAAAGTATTAATAGTTGTTCCATCAGATAGTACTATAAAAGCAAAATTTGAACTCTTTCTATGATTTCTAACCCATCCTGAAATTGTAACCTTTTTTCCAATATAACTTTCTTTAAATAAATCTTTTATATCCATAATTAACACTCTCCTATAATTTCATATCTAAATAATCAGATAAATCATTAATATTAACTTTTTCTTCTTCTTTAGTAACATTATCTTTAACATTTACCATCATATCTTCTAAATCTTTATCATTTAATATAACTAAATATTTTGCATTAAATCTATCAGCTGCTTTAAATTGTCCTTTTAATCCTTTTCCTAAATAATCCATCTCAGTTGTAAAACCATTTAATCTTAAGTTTTGAGCAATATATAAAGCCGTATCTTTTTCCGTATCAGAAACATACATAATATACACATCAACATCATTATTAACTGGAATATTTACATGAGCCATATCTAAACACATCATTAATCGATCAAAACCAATTGCAAAACCAACAGCAGGAACACTTGGGCCATCCAAACTTTCTACTAAATTATTGTATCTTCCGCCACCACCAATTGCTAGCGTATCAATTCCATCAATGTTTACATTGATTTCAAACACTACGTGATTATAATAATCAAGTCCTCTAACTAAATTAGCATCTTCCTCATAATTTATTTCTAATAAATCAAGTTCTTCTTTTAACTTATTATATCTATTTAAACTTTCTTCATTTAAATAATCCACTGTCTTAGGAGCATTCTTAATTATATCTTTATCCCCATCAACCTTACAATCAAGTATTCTTAAAGGATTAGTTTCAAATCTTCTTTGACAATCTTCACATAAATCTTTAATATGTGGTTTCAAATAATTAGTTAAAGCATCATGATATTTTTCTCTTGATTCTCTATCTCCTAAAGTATTTATTTTAATAACTGCATCAAGTCCTAATAAATTGAAAATATTATAGCATAAAGAAATAACCTCTACATCACTAGCAATATCATCTGATCCAATCATTTCTACACCAAACTGTGTAAATTCTCTATTTCTTCCTGATTGTGGTCTTTCATAACGATACATCTTCTCATTATAATAAACTTTAACTGGTTCAGTCATATTACCATATAACTTATTTTCAATAAACCATCTAACAATTCCCGCAGTTCCTTCTGGTCTTAAAGTTAAATTTCTATCTCCTCTATCTTTAAAATCATAAGTTTCTTTACTAACTAAATCACTAGTTTCTCCAACACTTCTATGAAATAAACTAGAATCTTCAAATACAGGAGTCTCTACATTAACAAAATTATATTTTTGACATATTCCTTTAATAATATCATTAACATACTCTCTTTTTTTGGCATCTAATCCATAAATATCATAAGTACCTTTTTGTTTTGTTATCATTATATCCCTCTTTCTATAAATAAAAACAAGTAAAATAATAGCCTAAGGGCGAACATATCCGCTGTGCCACCTTATTTCACTTGTTTAAAAGCCTTATTAAACTTGTAACGTAGTTTATCCCGATTGTCATTAATTAAGAATGTCTCACATTTATCCATATTTAAGTATTTTCACCCAACAACTCTCTCTAACAAATAATTACAATAAATGATTTTTCTTTAACAATATACCTATATTTTACTTTATTTTTTACTATAAAGTCAAACTAAATTATCAGTCAAACCAAAAAATTAACCTCTCTCTTCAATAATAAAAAGATTAAAATAAATTTTAGCATTTGCTAACATCAATTAATGATTTGATTTTTGCTCTAAAATTATCTTTAGATTCAAATAAAGGTATATAAAATTTAGCATTTTCTAAAAAAGCGCCTTCTGTATTTACACCATCAAGTGGTGCAATAAACTCTACATCAGAACATATAGCACCTATTAATGATTTATTACGCACCTTTTGTGGATTTATTTTTGTTCCTTTACTTCCAGTAAAATTCGTGTAATCAACAGCAACATCATCAAATGAACCAATGAACTCTACATCTGTACATATCGTACGGAATAATGTTTTCCAAAGTACGGTTTGAGGATTAATTATCGCCCCTTCGCTTCCTTTAAAATTTGTTTCCCTAACTATAACTCCATCAAATGGTCCAACAAATTTTACACCAAAACAAACGGTTTCCCATAATGATTTTTTCTTTAACTTTTGAGGATTTATTATTACTCCTTTACTTCCTGTAAAATTTGTTCCTTTTACATATACATCATCAAAATCTCCAACAAATTCAACATCTGCACAATCGTTATAAGAAAGGTCTTTATTACGAATTGTCTGAGGATTTATTATCGCACCCTTGCTTCCTTCAAAACATACACATTGTACACTAACTTCGTCAAAATTTCCAACAAATGTAACTCCCTGACAAACACAATTATATAATGATTTCTCATACAAAGTTTGAGGATTAATATTTACATTTTGAAGTTTGGAAAAATCAAAACCATTAGTATTAAAATCTTCAAATGAAAAATTACTAAAATCGATTTTTTCTAATATATCCATTGATATATTTGGTGCAAAAACCTTACCTCTTATTTCTTTATGTGCTCGACCATCTTCTATATAAGTCTCTATTTTTGGAATAAAAAATATTTGTTCTATAACCTCTTTATCAATATTTAATCTTATTAATGACTGACCATTATAATTTTGCACTTCCTCAATCAAAATTTTTCTTAATTCATCATATTTAACTTCTTCCATAAAAATAAATTCCTTTCTTATTTAATATTATCAAGTAATTTAGACATAATTAATTTTTTTACTAGTATTAAGCAATATGCAAAATAATTTGCACTACAAGATGCTCCTCTACCAAATGCATGATAATTAATGTTTTCCATATCAAATTTTAACTCAAAACTAGCATTAAGATCTACATCATAATAACCTCTAAACCTGGCGTCAACATTAATTTTACATAAAGTAGTTCCATAGCCTTCAAATGTTTCTAAACAAATTTCGTTATTATTTGAATCGAGAAAAATAAATTTATGTTCTTAATTATAATCACTATCTCTTAATTTTTGTAAAAGTTCATTAACACTAATTTTTTGTAATTTTTCATCTAATACTTCAACACTATTATTATCATTAAATAATATTTTAAATTTCATAACCATTCACTCCCTTGAGTTGCTCATATTATAGCATATTTTATAAAAAACACAATAAAATGTTCGTAGCAAATATTTTTCAACTAGAAAAATAAAAATATTTAATATTTATTTTCTTAAATTTATTCTTTTACTTTCATTATCTAATTTTGACAATAATATAGAATAAGAATCAATTTTCTGCTCTATCTCTAGTTTTTGATCTGCAAGAACATCTCTACAAATTTGAAGATATTCTTGTATCTTTGTAAAATTTTTAAATCGATAATCTATTGCTTTTTGAATTTCAATTTTCAAAATAGCATTAAATATAATTCTAAATTCATCATTTACACTAATATTAACTGTACTTTTCCACCATTCATTAATTATATCATTCATTTCATTACTGAATACATCATAATTTTTAACAGAAGAACTCATATTAGGCATACTACCTATATTATAATCGACTTCAGTTATTTTAAAATCCATATTTAGATATTCATTATCTTTATGTTTATCATCATATATAGTTTCAACATTAATTTGGTATAAATTATCATTTACCACATCATCAATACAATTAACTTCCAAATGAATTTTATTATTATCCGGTGTATAAAATTCAATTTCATGATCCTCATTATAATCACTTTCTTTTAATCTTTGTAAAAGTTCATAAAGTCCAATTATTTGTAATTTTTCATCTAATAATCCAATACTATTATTATCATTAAAATATATTTTAAATTTCATAACCATTCACTCCCTTGAATTTTTATCTTCTTTTACCTTTGTTTTCTTTTTCTGCATACAACATCATTTCCATTAATTTAGCAGTAAGTTCATTTCTTGAAGAACACATATGAGTATGTTTCATAAATTCTTCTACTGTTGTATTTGAAGGTACTTCTAAAATATTTGCATAATCCCTGATTTTGCCAAGAACGCTTAATAAAGCATTTTGTTCATTTTTTTGTGAATCTAATTTTTCTAATTTATTTTTTAGTTCTTTATATCCTTGTTTATTAAGTCCACTTTGATTAAGCCAATCACGTATTAATCTTTGTTTTTCTATAAAATATAATTCACAGATTCTCTTACAATATTCTTTCTCATTTTCTAAGATAAAATAAGTTTCTCTAACATACTTTCCTTGCTCATCAAAGTAATAAGCATTAAAAGATGTAATAGATTCAATATTCATATATAATCTTTCAAAAATTCCTCTACACACTTCAGTATGTGCCTTTCCATCCCTTCCAAAATAATCGAATGTAATAATCATATTTTTCACAATAATTTCCCCTTAAATTACCAATATTATAGCATACTTTTTATATAATTTCAACCTTTTGTTCGTCTAAAGCCAAATAAAAATTAGCTATGTTTCAAACTAATCCTTATATTATTTACACTTATTACTTTATACGTAGCCCCTTATTTTTCTCATCTTCTAATTTTGACAGTAATAAAGAATTATGTTCTAATTTATCATCTATTTGTTTCTTTTCAATTAAAAGCATTTGTCGATAAGTTAAAAGTTGTTCTTTTATCCTAGAAAAATTATGAGTTCGATAATCTATTGCTCTTTGAAATTCAATTTCTAAAATAGAATTAAACATATTTTCAAAATCTCCATTTTCTCTATAATAAAACGCCTTTTCCCACCAAAGCTCAATTACGTCATGTATTACATCATTATCAAATGCAGAATAATTTGTAAAACCAGATGTTCCTATTCCATATGCATGGTAATTAATGTTTTCCATATCAAATTTTAACTCAAGACTAGCATTAGTATTTACATCATAATAGTCTCTAAACCTGGCATCAACATTAATTTTATATAAAGTAGTTCCATAACCTTCACACGTTTCTAAATATATTTTGCTATTATTTGAAGTGCAAAAAACAATTTCATGTTTCTCATTATAATCACTATTTTTTAATTTTTGTAAAAGTTCATTAACACTAATTTTTTGTGATTTTTCATCTAATGCTTCAACACTATTATTATCATTAAAATATATTTTAAATTTCATAACCATTCACTCCCTTAAATTACTAGTATTATAGCATACTTTTTATATAATTTCAACCTTTTGTTCGTTTTTTGTTCGTTTTTGCTCAAATTAGGCATTATTTTTTTAACCATTACTTTCTTACCTTATCAATCACATTATGCTTATCTTCTAAATTAGGAACGGATATATTCCTAATCTTATCATATAAATATATCAATTCATAATAATTTATTTTTTTATGTATATTTATTTTAATATTAAGTTCATTTAGAATTGAAGAAAGGTATTTTTCCTCTACATCATTATCCGGCTCTATAAAATGATTTGTTAAAACCTCAATATAACAATTATATAAAGGATTATATGTGCATAAAAAATAGTTTGTTCTTTCTTTACCCTTAGCACTTATCAAATATAAATCAGATACTCTATATTTTTTTGTTTTTTCATTAATTAGTTTTTTTGCAAAATATACATTTTCATCAAGAACGTTAAATATAAAATCATTATTTTCTTCTCGCAATAAATAATTCATTGAAAAATCTATATGTTCACTATTTGCTTGTCTAATTTGCTTTATTACTTGTTTTGCCGTCTTTAATGCCTCTTTATCATTTAAATTTCTTAAATATAAAGTAATATTTTTAATGCAATCAACAACACCACCAACTTTACCATAATAAAATGCTTTACGTCCAATATTTAAAACAATAGCATAAGTATAATTTTTTAAATATAAATTTGTAGTTCTAACACTATCATTTTTTGAACAATTTTCATATTTTTCACTTATATCATTATTGGAATCAATAAAACCATCAGTTATTATTTTAATATCATCATCCTTATCTTCAACATCTTGTCCAAATATTTCTAACTTATGTATTTTTTGTATTAGCTTTAATTGACATCCATCTTTTAATTCATATATCTTCACGATATCACCCTTTCTATTTTGCTTAAATAACAAAATTTATTTGGTTTTAATCTTTACACTATTATAATATTTCTTTTTTTATAAGCGTAATAAGTTATTAAACTATCAGTAATATCAAGAGGAATATAATCAAACGTTTCATCAAAAACATCTTTTTCCATATTAAATCCCGAAAAAAACTTAAAATGTGCCATAACAATAATTCCATCATCGGTTAATAAATCATCTAAATTATCACGTATATCTTTAATTCTAGGCCTATTATTTCTATTATAATCCATAATATTAGATAAAAATATTACATCATATTTCTTATCTAAACCAAAATCTTTACATACATTCATATGTTTAATATTGTAAATTATAATCATCTAAAATATCTGCTACATCATTTAAATTATCTTCATAAATCATTTTACTAGCATTTATATCAATAAATAAATTATCATAATAATATAAACGATTCTTATTATATTTTGAAAGCATAAAGAATTGTTTCCAAAATAATATACTTTTCATTTCACTTTGATCACTAGTTTGAACTGAAGAAATAATTTTAAATATATCTTGAATACACACTTTACCAGCATCTAAATATCCATTTTGAATAAGCCATTTTCTTAAATAATAATATCTATAAGAAATACGATTAATATCAAATGTTTCTATATTTCCAGCTTCCTTGTATAATGCAGAAAATATAATGCAGAAAATAAATAATCAGAAGATGATAAAACTGATAATACATTTTTATTTCTAACATCAATAATTTCAAATAATCTTTTTAAATCCTCATTAGTTCTTGAATACAAATAAGCAAAGTCACCCTTCTTTTTACCGCTAAATACATAGTTTAAATCTTTTTGTACAGTATCCATAAAATCCCCTTTTAAATAAAGTTATTACTATCTTTTAATGTCAAATGTAATAGTACCTACACGTTCACGATACTCTTTAGTATTATCTAATAAATCAATAACATCTTTTACTTTATTTCTAGTAGCAGAAACATTTAACAAGTGTTCTAAATTATGCTTTAAAAAAACAATATCTTTTTCTATCATTTTCTCACTCACATTTGCAAGTTTACTTTTAATTAAACATTCAATTACTTTCTTAGATACCATACAATCAGTATAATTTTTATCAAAAAGTTCAATATTCATATATTGATTAATTAATGTTGTTAAACTCATTGAAAAATAATTATCTCTATCAATTTGATCGTCATAATTAAATAAACTACTTATCATTTTTGAATTAGAATAAATTTGTTTAGGAAATTCAAATGTATTATTTATCATCATTTTTTCAATAGTTCTATAGAAATAAATAATATAATATTTTCTTTCAATTAATTTTTTCTTAACATCATCATTTATCTCTTTTTGAATACATTCTTCTAAAAACATTAATGCAACAGTACAATAATCTTCTAAATATGCATTTAATAATTTAGAGGCCATTGCTACTAGTTGATCTAATATATCTGTTTTCACATTTTTTCCAAAAGAGACTTGTTTAATTTTTATACCGAGAAGAGATAAATCTTCCAAACTATTCATTTTTAAATTTCGAATATACTGCAATGCATAATAAATTCTTTCATAAGTTATGTAATCAGCATACCCACTAATTATCATATCTTCAGCTCTTTTATCAGGCAACTTGTTATTTTTAATATAGGAGGTCCAGCCATCAATCTTTTTTAAGTCAAAATTTAATTCATTATATAATTTATCTTCTAAATATATCATTTCATCTAAATGTTCAATTAATTTTCGATATTTAGCAGTATTTTTTCTGTTTGTTGATTCAAGTAAAACTAATCTTTTATATATTATTTAAATATAATTCTCAAAATCAATTAATTTATTTAATTCTTGCAAATCTCTTTCACTCATATTATATTTTATCATAACGTCTCCCTTACTATTTTAAAGTAATCAATTTAACTTTTTCTCTATCTTTATTAATAGAATTAAAACATTCATTAACTAAATTCCATCCAAAATATTTACTATTTTGAAGCAAATTACTATCTAATTTATTTAAACTGTATTCAAAATCATCTTTTAAATTTTTAACACGATTATAACTCATATTAATAAGTAATGCCCTAATAAATGTTTTACATATTATAACTTCTAAAACACTATCCATATTTTCAAATTGATCAATCAATATATTTATATACTTAGTAACCAAATCGTTACAAAAATCATCTTTAACATCATCAAAAGATTCTGTAAATAAATCTCCTAAATTCGACGATTCCATTTGAGCAAGTAAATAAGTGTCATTTGGAACACTGAAACTATGTCTAAGCATATATTCTTCAGATTTACTAAAAATAAATGAAAAATAATATTTAGTATAAATTAATTTATCTCTAACTGATAAATATTTTGGATCATTAATATATTCATTTAAGATAGTAAACACAGTTTTTTTAAAATCTCTATCTACTTCTTCTTCAATTTTATCTTTATATGTAATTGCCAAATTATAAATTAGCTTTTCTAAATTACTATTATTTTCATTACCTAAACTTACAAAACTAAATCCATTACTTAAATAATCTCCAATATTTAAATTTATTTTATGTAATTCTTTATATAATTTATTATAAATACGTCTTATTGTTTTATTTTCATATTTACCATATATAACACTATCAAAATTATTTCCCAAACAACCAACATTTTTAGCAATTTTTATATATTTTAGCCAAGAATAAACCTTATTTTTATCAAACTTAACATCATTATATAATTGTTCTTCTTGCTTTAAAAATATTTTTAACAAATTAAGTTTTCTATTATATTCCTCACTATTTTTAAGTCCTTTGATTTCTAAATTATATAATCCCTCATAAAGTCTTTCAATTGTTTCTGTAACTCTAAAAATAGAATCAAATATTTGTTTATCAATATTAGTAAAATTATCTTTTATCATAAAATCCCCCTTAATTTCATTTAAAATAATTTATTATTTATTTTAACTATAACTTAATCTTTGCAGTCCCTCATAAACTTAAGCTATATTTTACCATATAATTCATAATAATACAACCATTTGTTCACTATTTAACTTTCATAGAAAAAAACATAAGTGTTGCTTATGCTTATCAATACTATAAATTCTTATCTAAATATTTTTTTAAATTTTCAGCTACATTTAAAGGAACTATTTCAGCTATTTCCTCAATACTTGCCTCTTTTATCTTTTTTGCGCTGCCAAACTTTTTAATTAATTCTTTTCTTCTCTTTTCACCAATACCCGGAATATTATCAAGTAAACTTTGAATAGATCCTTTACTTCTTATTTGTTTATGATACGTAATTGTAAATCTATGAACTTCATCTTGCATTCTAGTTAAATAATGAAATAAATTACTAGTTCTATCAATATCATATAACTCTAATGTATCACCATCTAATAAATCATTAGTTTGATGCTTATCATTTTTAACTAGACCACATACTTTTATATCAAGATTAAGTTCCTGTAATACTTCCTTAGCCGCCCTAATTTGGCTCATTCCCCCATCAACTAGTATTAACTCAGGTAAATCTTTATCAATTAATCCATGATAGTATCTTCGATATATTACTTCTTTCATCGTGTTATAATCATCATTTTTATCTTCCATTATCTTATATTTACGATACTTTGATTTATCAGGCATTCCATTAACAAACACTACCATTCCTGATACTGCATAAGTCCCAAATAAATTAGAGTTATCAAATATATCAATTCGGTTAATACCAATTCCAAGTAGTGCTGATAGTTCATCATTAGCCCCACTAGTTTTATTTAATTTCTGCTGATATCTTTCAAAGTTATTATCTAAATTAATTTCCGCATTCTCTTTCGCCATATTAAGAAGCTTTCTTTTGCTACCCTTACTAATTTTAATAAACTTAGTATCAATTATCTCTTTTAGAATATTATCATCTACCTCATCAGGAAGTAATATCTCTTTAGGTATTTCTTTTTTATTATAAAACATGGCAATATAATACTCTAACTCTTCTAAATAATTCTTCATAACCGGATATATTTCACTATTAGCACCTATCAATTTACCATTTCTAACAAACAAGATTTGTAATGACAAAAACCCATTTTTAAAAGCATAATTAATTACATCTAAATTTTCACTTGGATTAAGCTCAACTTTTTGTTTTTCTAATACAACAGTCATATAATCAAGTTCTTTTTTAAGTTCTAGCGCTAGTTCATAATTCATAGACTCAGAATAAGCTTCTATCTTTTCTTTTAACTTACTTTTGATAATATCCTCATTACCTCTTAAGAAAGACAATATATCCTTTTCCATTTCATCTATCTTTTCTTGATCAATATCTTTTTTACAATAACCTAAACATTCATGAATATGATAGTACAAACATACATCTTTAGGCATACCTTCACATTTCTTTAAAGGATATAATCTATTTATTAAATTAACTATTCTTCTAGCTGCATAAGAATTAACATAAGGTCCAAATAAATATTTATCTTTTCTATTTTTAACTTTCAAATATCTAACTACTTTAAGCGTAGGATAAGGCTTTCTACTATATTCAATATAAGGATAACTCTTATCATCTTTAAGTAATATATTATACTTTGGATTATATTTTTTAATTAAATTAATTTCTAATATAAAAGACTCTAATTCCGTATTAGTAACTATATACTTAAAATAAGCAATATTTTTAACAAGTTCCGCAGTCTTACCAGTTTGAGTTCTATTAAAATATGAACTTAATCTTCTTTTTAAATTCTTAGCCTTACCAACATATATAACTATATCATTTTTATCATACATCTGGTAAGATCCTGGTTTAGTAGGAACTAATTCTAATTCTTCTTTAAACAAAATAATCACCTAATTCTACTTATATTATTGATTTTATTTACAAATCTATTAAAATAATTATAAAAGCATTCATCTGCTTCTAAATAATCTAAATCAAAAGTAATTATATCATCATATGCACCAAGCCCCATTTTATCAAACAATTCTCTATCATCATGATAGAAAACATATGAAGCAAAATAAATCCCATTTACATATCTATATCTAAAATTTAATTTATTTTCTAAATCAGCACCATCTTCTTTAATTAAACTATCAAATTCCTTATGATACTTAATAAAAGTATTTTTTAATATCTCAGGTAACAATTGTACTTCTTTATTAAAAATATCTTCATAATTATCAATATTTATTGCCTTCCATGGATCAATTTTAAATATTTTTTTAATAAAATTAACATAGCTTATATAAAAACCAGTTAATGTTTCATAAAAGTAATGTTCTTTCATTACTTTTTCAGCATCCAATTCATATTCTGTGTAATCTGTTAAATATTTGTATAAATATAATTCAATTGTCATAGATGAAACTTCTACAAAATTATTAAAATTAATTTTAGAACTAATATGTTTTTGAAAATAAACTTTATGAATAAACTCATGAACAATTGTAAATACATCATGTATATTATTTTTAACTATAATTATAAGTTTCCCATCTTCCTTAACACAGCCATAAGCAAATTCTTTAATATCTTCATTAATATCTTCGTTTAAAAACAAAAAACTATCTTTATCATTTTCTACTAAGTTTATAAACATATTATATAAATTTATATCAAACTTCTTTAAAAATTCAAGAACAATATTAAAAGATTCTTTAATATCAAGTTTTTCTCTTAAACGTAAATTTCGAGGCTCTTCTATCTTATCAAATCCCTTTTTAGCTAATATATTTATTATTCTATTACAAAGTATTGTTTTATTATCTTCATCTAACATATTTTTGCTAAACTCCCTACTACCTTAACACTTCATTACACAAATAATATAGCACATTATTAAATTAAATGATATAATGTAAAAGATGTTATATGAAATTACTAAATACAAGTTATATTGAAATTAAAAAATCTAAATTTTATGGATATTTATATGAACTAGACTCAGTAGAAGAAGTTAAATTAATACTAAATAACCTTAAAGAAAACAATAAAGGATATAGACACATACCTTATGCTTATTATTTTAATAATACTGCTGGTAAATCAGATGATAAAGAACCAGGTAATATATCAATATCTTTTCTAAATAATTTAGAAAGAAACAACTTAAATAAACATTTCGTAGCTGTTGTTAGATACTATGGTGGAACTAAATTAGGTGCATCCAACTTATATAGAACATATGGTAAATGTATAAGCACATGCATAAATAAATAAAAAACACATAATCTTTATTAGGTGATTTTTTTTGAATTATATTATTAAATATTTAAAAACTTTATTAATTCCATTTATTTTCTTAATAATTATGTCTATATTATTTAGTATAACAAATCTTTTAGGATTTAAAACCAACAATATTTTTATTTTAATTGTAATGTCTATAATAATGTTTATATCAGGATATCTATTAAGTAAAGAATATACTAAAAAGAAATATATTCACGGTTTAATATTTGGAATTATTACATCTATATTATATTTATTACTTAGTTTAATCTTTCATGAGAAATTAACTTTTAATACGTTTATCTATTATTTAGTAATAGCAACATCTTCAATGTTAGGTTCCATGCTTTCTTCTTTAAAGACAAAATAATACAGCATTTAAATTAGATGCTGTATTTTATATAGCCCTTTTTTCAATCAACTAATCTATCCAGACAAAATTAGTTGAACTGACTCTTTATAAACTTAATATATAAGGCTTATCTTTTTCACCGGTTCCACTAGTTATTTTTATATTTGATTTTAAATAAAGTGAAGGACGAACATTAGCATTATTTGAAGCATTTCCTGGACAAACTGTACTTCCTTCGCAAGCCCCCAAAACAATACTTGAATCAGAAGAGGAATAAGGTGTCATTAACCACTGATATATTCCAGTAAATAACCAATTATTATTTTTACAATTATAAAAATCATTATTTTTCGAATTCATTTTTTCCCGACATTCTAGACTTGTTGATGCGTAACCATAATCGCTCGGATATATAAGTCCTATTTTTCCAGACCATGTTTTTTTCTTTTCTATTATATTATTTATATCATTTCTCATTCTTTCTTGATTATATGATGTAATTGCACTAATTCCATTTTCTGCAGTTCCTAAATTCCATCTTATAATTGATACTTTATCTATAAAACTACTATTTATATTTTTATCATATTTATAAGTTCCTGTTTTTTCATTGTTTATGCCATTATACCATGTGGTTGAACCACTAATATTACTTGATAAATAACCATTTTTTATATCGCTACGACAACTTGTTGAAACATCATTACCATCACAATTCAACTCATACATTAAGTCTGCCTGACTCCACTCATTAATTCCCATTCCAGCATTTATACTTGATGTAGAACTGTCCCATGAAAATTCACCTAAAGAATCATTTCTTATTATTTTAACAAGTGACTCCTTTTTTTCGTTATTATTTTCATCTATTGTTGTTATATTATTAAATACTCCAATTATTCTCCATAGTTCTCCTGTGTTTGCAAACTCAACATAATTTCTAGGCTCTGCTCCGGTATATCTTACATTTTTATCAATGGTTGGATCGATAAATAATCCGTGTCTATTATTACTATCTAGTTCTTGAACTTTACTTACATATTCTAATGCATTTACACCAGTACTTTCAAAATTTACTACTAACTTATTTGGCAATGACGAAATATTATCTACTGTATATGACCA